>CADEGS010000013.1 GCA_902826945.1 uncultured bacterium
TTCGCGACCAGGACCTCGAGCGCGGCGCAGCGGCCGGCGGGCTTCTTCTTGCACAGGGTCTGGGCCACGACGCCCTTGAGGCCGGCGGCCAGCATCGTGCGGATCTGCGCCTGGCGGTCGGCGGGGAACTGGTCCACGATGCGATCGACGGTGCTCGTGGCCGTCGTCGTGTGCAGCGTGCCGAACACGAGGTGGCCGGTCTCGGCCGTCTCGATCGCGATCTCGATCGTCTCCAGGTCGCGCATCTCGCCCACGAGCACGATGTCGGGGTCCTCGCGCAGCGCGGCGCGCAGCGCGCGCTTGAAGCTCTGCGTGTGGCGGCCGACCTCGCGCTGGTGCACGAGGCAGCGCTGGCTCTTGTGCACGAACTCGATCGGGTCCTCGATCGTGATGATGTGGTCGGTGCGCGACTTGTTGATCAGGTCGACCATCGCGGCCAGCGTGGTGGACTTGCCGCTGCCGGTCGGGCCGGTGACGAGCACGAGCCCCTTCGACAGGTAGCAGAACTCGCGCACCGCCTTCGGCAGGCCGAGCTGGTCGGCGGTCAGGATGTCGCACGGGATCTGGCGGAACACGGCGCCCGGCCCGTAGCGGTCCATGAACAGGTTGGCGCGGAAGCGCGCGATGCCGGGCAGCTCGTAGGCGAAGTCGGTGTCGTGCTCGCGCTCGAACTGCTCGCGGTTCTCCTTCGGCGCGATCTCGAAGAGGACCTGCTTCATCTCCTCCGCGCCCCACGTCGGCGCGCCCGTGACGGTCTGCATCTCGCCGTGCAGGCGGAAGTAGGGGGCGAGAGCGGTCGTGAGGTGCAGGTCGGAGGCACCGATCTCGACCATCTTGTGGAAGAACGCGTCCAGCTTGGGCATGGCTCGTGTGCGTGGGACGGAGGGAGCGGCAGCGCCGCGGGCTCTCGCGTTTCGGCCCGCACGGGGGGCGCGCTGAACGCGCGCTCGCGCCGGCGCGCCGGCCGCGGAAGCGTTTTCCGCCCGTCGCGCGGCGCGCGGCGTCGGCGCCGCAGCGCGGCGCGGCGGGCCCGTCTCGACGGCCCGTTCGTCGCGCGGGCGGCTCGCTCCGCCGAGCGTCCGGCGACCCTCCGGCGGGCATTCCCCGTCGACGGGAACGGCCCCTCGCCGTAGCCTTCCCTGCCAAGTCGCTCGGCCCAGCCACCCCGAGGAAGCGCATGACGGCACAGGAGTTCCGCCCGTTCATCGACCCCGACCGAGAGGTCCGCGAGCTGACGCTGCGCGGGCTCGTCCTGGGCTCCCTGCTCGGGATCGTGTTCGCGGCGTCCTCGGTCTACCTGGGGCTGAAGGTCGGCCTGACCGTCTCGGCCTCGATCCCGGTGGCGGTGCTCTCGATCACGCTGTTCAAGTGGATGACGAAGGCCTTCCGCCTGCAGGAAGGCACGATCCTCGAGAACAACATCGTGCAGACCACCGGCTCGGCCGGCGAGTCGATCGCCGCCGGCGTGGCCTTCACGCTGCCCTCGCTGCTCCTGATGGGCTTCGACATGGAGCTCGCGCGCGTGCTGCTCGTCGCGCTGCTGGGCGGCCTGATCGGGGTCCTGATGATGATCCCGCTGCGCCACGGCCTGATCGTCAAGGAGCACGGGAAGCTCACGTACCCCGAGGGCACGGCCTGCGCCGACGTGCTCATCGTGGGCGAGAAGGGCGGCACGAGCGCGACGACCGTCTTCCTCGGCTTCTTCGTCGGCCTGTTCTACGCGGTCTTCAACGTCGTCCTGAAGCTGTGGGACGAGGTGTCGACCTTCGCCGTCGAGTTCAAGGACAAGCTCGGACGGGCCAGGCTGCCGGGCGGCTCGATGTCGTTCGAGGTCAGCCCGGCGATGCTCGGCGTGGGCTACATCATCGGCCCGCGGACCGCGGCCAACATGATGGCGGGCGGCGCGCTGGCGTTCCTGATCCTGGTGCCGCTGGTGCACATCTTCGGCGACGCCTCGGACACGCTCGCCTTCGGCGCCACGAAGCTGATCCGGGACATGAGCCCGGGCGAGATCCGCAACAGCTTCATCCTCTACATCGGCGCGGGCGCGGTGGCGACGGGCGGCTTCATCTCGCTGGCGCGCTCGCTGCCCACGATCGTGAGCGCCTTCCGCGGCGGGCTGAAGGACCTGGGCGCCGAGAAGGGCGCGCGCGTGCAGAGGAAGCGCACCGAGGTGGACCTGCCGATGTCGGTCGTGCTGCTCGGCTCGGCCGCGATCGCCGTCGCCATCTGGCTGGCGCCGATCCTCGAGATCAACGCGCTCTCGGCCGTGCTCATCGTGGTCTTCGGCTTCTTCTTCGTGACGGTGTCGAGCCGCGTGACGGGCGAGATCGGCAGCTCGTCGAACCCGATCTCGGGCATGACCGTCGCGACGCTCCTGATCACCTGCGGCCTGTTCGTGGCGATCGGCTGGACGGGCGTCGCCTACAAGGCGATGGCGCTGACCGCCGCGGCGCTCGTGTGCGTCGCGGCCAGCAACGGCGGGACGATCAGCCAGGACCTGAAGACGGGCTACCTGGTCGGCGCCACGCCGCGCCACCAGCAGGTCTCGATCCTGGTGGGCGTCGTGACGAGCGCGATCGTGATCGGCTTCGTGCTCCTGATGCTCAACCGCAACAACACGACCTTCAAGCCGCTGCCGGACGGCGGGCCGGACCTGAGCGCGCACCTGGCCGCCGACGGCCAGCGCATGCAGCACCCCGGCGGCACGAGCTACCGCGTGGCCTACCTGCACGAGGACGAGGGCGGCCTGGTGCGCGGCAAGTACCTGCTCGGCGACGACGGACGGCCGCTCTACCTGGTGGACCCGGGCGTGTGCGGCACGTTCGAGTGGAACTTCCAGAGCGTGCCCGAGGGCCAGAGGGTAGACGTCCCCGCCGACGCGGTCGTCGAGCTCGGCCCCGACCGCCAGCCCTACCGCCACGTCTCGCTGCGCGACCACCCGACGGTCGAGAGCGGCGACTACCTCGTGCGCGAGGACGGCACCGTCGCCTACCTGCTGCGGCGCGCCTCGAAGTTCGATGCGCCCAAGGCGCAGCTCTTCCGCCTGATCATCGACGGCACGCTGGGCGGCCAGCTGCCCTGGGGCTTCGTGCTGATCGGCGCCTTCCTGGCGATCATCATGGAGCTCGTCGGCGTGTCCTCGCTGCCCTTCGCGGTCGGCCTCTACCTGCCGCTCTCCACCTCGGCCGCGATCTACGTCGGCGGCCTGACGCGCTGGCTCGTCGAGAAGCGCTCGGGCGCCAAGGGCGGCGAGTCGGAGTTCTCGCCCGGCATGCTGATGGCCTCGGGCCTGATCGCCGGCGCGGCGATCGCGGGCGTGCTCAACTCGGTCGTGGCCTTCAACGACGTGCAGCGCGGGATCGACGGCAAGGAGCCGCTGCTGGCGCTGCGCTCGCCGTTCCACGGCCAGGCGTGGGACACGTCGTGGTGGCCGATGGTCCCGTTCCTGCTGATGGCCGTGGTGCTCTACTTCGTCGGCGTCCGCAAGAAGCCCGTCGCCTGAGGCGGCCATTTCCGGAGGAGCGAGGCATGGGTCCGCACGCGACGCGGCTGATGGAGGAGGTCAAGGCCAAGAACCCGGCCGAGCCGGAGTTCCACCAGGCCGTGCACGAGGTGCTCGAGTCGCTCGAGCCGGTGCTCGAGCGCCACCCCGAGTACCGGAGCGCGCGCGTGCTCGAGCGCCTGGTCGAGCCCGAGCGCGTGCTGATGTTCCGCGTGCCGTGGGTGGACGACCGCGGCGAGGTGCGCGTGAACCGCGGCTTCCGCATCCAGATGTCGAGCGCCATCGGCCCCTACAAGGGCGGGCTGCGCTTCCACCCCTCGGTCAACCTCGGCATCCTGAAGTTCCTGGCCTTCGAGCAGGTCTTCAAGAACTCGCTGACGACGCTGCCGATGGGCGGCGGCAAGGGCGGCTCGGACTTCGACCCGAAGGGCAAGAGCGACCTCGAGGTCATGCGCTTCTGCCAGAGCTTCATGTCGGAGCTCTTCCGCCACATCGGCCCGGACACCGACGTGCCCGCGGGCGACATCGGCGTCGGCGGGCGCGAGATCGGCTACCTGTTCGGGCAGTACAAGCGGCTGGCGAACGAGTTCACCGGGGTGCTGACCGGCAAGGGCGTGAAGTGGGGCGGCTCGCTGATCCGCCCCGAGGCCACCGGCTACGGCGCGGTGTACTTCGCGCGCGCGATGCTGGGCGCGCGCGGCGAGACGCTCGAGGGCAAGACGTGCCTGGTCTCGGGCAGCGGCAACGTGGCGCAGTTCGCGGTCGAGAAGCTGCTCGCGTTCGGCGCGAAGCCCGTCACGCTCTCCGATTCGAGCGGCCACGTGCACGACCCGGCCGGCATCGACGCCGAGAAGCTGGCCTTCGTCAAGGACCTGAAGAACGTCCGCCGCGGCCGCATCGAGGAGTACGCGCAGCGCTTCAAGGGCGCGACGTACGCGCGCGCGGAGGCTCCCGGCGGCGCCAACCCGCTGTGGGCGCACCGCGCCGACTGCGCCTTCCCGTGCGCGACGCAGAACGAGATCGGCGCCGCCGACGCGCGCGCGCTGCTCGCGAACGGCGTGCGGCTCGTGTGCGAGGGCGCCAACATGCCGACCAGCGCCGAAGGCGTGGAGGCCTTCGTCGCCGCGCGCATCCTGTTCGCGCCGGGCAAGGCCGCCAACGCCGGCGGCGTGGCCGTCTCGGGCCTCGAGATGGCGCAGAACAGCCAGCGCTACGCCTGGACCGCCGAGGAGGTGGACCAGCGCCTGCAGCGCATCATGACGGACATCCACCGCGCCTGCGTCGAGGCCGCCGAGCGCTTCGACCAGCCCGGCAACTACGTCACGGGCGCCAACGTCGCCGGCTTCCTGAAGGTCGCCGACGCGATGCTCGACCAGGGCGTGGTCTAGCCCTGTCTTGCCGCGCGCGCGGGCGCGCGGGTGGAATGGGCCGTCCGGGCCGCCGCCCGGGCCCGGCATGCAGGAGCCAGCGCAGGCAGGAGCGGCGCGCCCCGCGCGCCTGACGAGCTTCCACGAGCTCATGCGCCAGCGCGTGCGGCGCATCCTGCTCGTCTCGAGCCTGTACGACTCCTTCATCATGTCGGAGGAGGGGCAGCTCCAGGAGTCGCTGCTCAACCAGTTCCTCTCGCTGCACCTCGACAGCTTCCCCGACGTGGTGCAGGTCGACTCGCACGACGAGGCGCTGCGCGCGCTCGCGGGCTCGCGCGCGTTCGACCTGGTGATCGCGAGCGTCACGGTCGGCGGCGCGGGCGCGGCGGAGCTGGCGCGGCGCATGCGCGCGGCGGGGCGCGCCGAGCCGGTGCTGGCGCTGGCCTACACCGGCGCCGAGCTGCGCCGCCTCCTGGCGCGCGAGACCGACGGCCTCGAGCGCTCCTTCCTGTGGCAGGGCGACGTGCGCCTGCTCCTGGCGATGGTGGCCTACGTCGAGGACCGCCTGAACGTGGCGCTCGACTCGGCGCGCTTCGGCGTGCCGGTGATCCTGGTCGTCGAGGACTCGGTGCGCGCCTACTCGTCGTTCCTGCCGGCGATCTACACCGAGATCTACCGCCACACCGAGCGCCTGCTGTCCGAGGGCCTGAACCTCTCGCAGAAGATGATGCGCATGCGCGCGCGGCCGAAGGTGCTCCTGTGCACGACGCACGAGGAGGCGCTGGAGAGCTTCGAGCGCTACGAGGGCCAGGTGCTCGGCATCGTGTCCGACTTCGAGCTGCCGCGCGGCGGCCGGCTCGACGGCCACGCGGGGCCCGACCTGTGCCGGCACGCGCTCGCCCGGCGCCCGGACGTGCGCGTCGTCTTGCAGTCGAGCGAGCGCTCCAACCGCGCCGAGGCGCAGGCGCTCGGCGCCTCGTTCCTGCTCAAGGGCTCGCCGGTGCTCCTGCAGGACCTGCGCCAGCTCCTGGTCGCGCGCTTCGGCTTCGGCGACTTCGTCTTCCGCCTGCCCGACGGCAGCGAGGTGGCGCGCGCCGGCGACCTGAAGGCCTTCGCCGAGCGGCTGGCCAGCGTGCCCGCCGAGAGCCTCGTGTACCACGCCGAGCGCAACCACGTCTCCTACTGGCTCAAGGCGCGCACCGAGCTGGCGCTGGCCGAGGAGCTGCGCCCGCGGCGCCTGTCGGACTTCGACGGCCCCGAGCACCTGCGCGCCGAGCTCCTGGCGCGCATCGAGGCCGCGCGCGCGCGGCAGGCGCGCACCGTGATCGCCGACTTCGACCGCGAGCGCTTCGACCCGCGCGCGACCTTCACGCGCGTCGGCGGCGGGTCGCTCGGCGGCAAGGCGCGCGGCCTGGCCTTCGCCAGCCGCGTGCTGGCCGACTCGGGCCTGGCCGAGGCGTTCCCCGGCGTCGCGATCGAGGTGCCGCCCTCGCTCGTGCTCGGCACGGAGGTGTTCGAGCGCTTCCTCGAGCGCCCCGACCTCGACCAGTCGCTCCTGGCCGAGGCCAGCGACGAGGAGATCGTGCGGCGCTTCCTCGAGGCGCCCTTCCCGCGCGAGGCCGTGCCCAGCCTGCACGCCTTCCTGCAGCGCGTGCGCGTGCCGCTGGCGGTGCGCTCGTCGGGGCTGCTCGAGGACTCGCTCTCGCAGCCGTTCGCGGGCGTCTACCGCACGTTCCTCCTGCCGAACAACCACCTCGACGCCGAGCCGCGCTGGCAGCAGCTCGCCGCGGCGATCAAGCGCGTGTACGCGTCCGTGTTCGAGGCCCAGGCGCGCGGCTACCTCGAGGTCACCTCGTACCGCCTCGAGGAGGAGCGCATGGCCGTCATGATCCAGACGCTCGTCGGCCGCGCGCACGAGGGCGCCTTCTACCCCGACTTCGCCGGCGTGGCGCGCTCGCACGACTTCTACCCGCTGCCCGGGCAGGAGCCGGCCGACGGCGTGGCCGCGGTCGCGCTCGGGCTCGGGCGCACGGTGGTCGAGGGCGGCGCCTGCCTGCGCTTCTCGCCGCGCCACCCGCGCCGCGCGCTCGGCTCCTCCAGCCCGGCCGAGGCGCTGCGCGCGAGCCAGCGCGAGTTCTTCGCGCTCGACCTGGCGCGCGAGCTCGAGGAGCCCGGGCTGGCGCGCCAGCTCGCGCTGCCGCTCGCCGCCGCGGAGCGCGACGGCGTGCTCGCGCGCCTGGGCTCGACGTACGTGCCCGAGGACGACCGCATCGTGCCCGGCATCGCGCGCGCGGGCGTGCGGCTGGTGCGCTTCGCGCAGGTGCTGGAGGGCGACGAGCTCCCGCTGGCGCCGGTGCTCGAGGCGCTGCTCGCGCGCTGCTCGCGCGCGATGGGGGGGCCGGTCGAGATCGAGTTCGCGGGCGAGCTCGCGCGCCCGGGCGCGCCGGCGCGCTTCGCGCTGCTGCAGCTCCGGCCGCTGGCCCTGTCGCAGTCGGGCGAGGCGGTGGCGATCGAGGACGCGCCGGCCGAGCGCTTCCTGTGCCGCAGCCGCCGCATCCTCGGCAACGGCCGCATCGACGGCGTGCGCGACCTGGTGGTCGTGCAGCGCGAGGGCTTCCGCCGCGAGCGGAGCGCGCAGGCGGCGCAGGCCGTGGCGCGCTTCGACGCGCTCCTGCGCGCGGCCGACACGCCCTACGTGCTGATCGGCGTCGGGCGCTGGGGCTCGGCCGACCCCGCGCTCGGGATCCCGGTGCGCTGGCACCAGATCGCCGGTGCGCAGGCGATCGTCGAGGCCTCGTTCGAGGACCTGGCGGTCGAGCCCTCGCAGGGCACGCACTTCTTCCAGAACCTCGTGGCGGGCAGCGTCGGCTACTTCACGGTGGACGCCGCCGCCGGCGACCGCCTCGACTGGGACTGGCTGGCCGCGCAGCCCGCCGTCGCCGAGGACGGGCTCGTGCGCCACCTGCGCCTCGAGCGCCCGCTCGTCGTGCAGATGGACGGCCGCGCGGGCGAGGGCGCGATCCTGAAGCCGGCCTGAGGCGCGGCCGGGCCTCGGGCGGGCGGCGTGAGCCCGGCTCCGATCCTCGACGTCGTCCCTGCGGGTCAAAGGGTGCCACGAGGAGGGAACGCGAGACCGCGGCGGGCCCGAGCCGTCCCGGGCGTGGACCCCCGCCGGGAGGCCGCGGGGCCCCCGGCCGAGCAGGGGGCACGGCGCTTGCACCTCGCGCGGGTGGACCTACTCTCCGGACCCCCCGCCTCCTCCGACATGACCCACCGCGTCTCCGCCCTCGCGTTCCTCTCCGCCCTGGCCGTCGCCGCCGCGTGCGCCAGCGCGCCGGACGAGCCCCAGGCCGACGGCTCCGCGCTGGTCGCGGCCCCGCTGCCTCCGTTCACGGGCACCGCCTACGAGGCGGCCGCCGGCGTGCACCTGCCCGCGGTGCCGCCCGAGGACCACCCCTCGCTGCACAACATCTTCGAGCTCAGCGACGGGATCATCTCGGGCAGCGAGCCGCACGACGAGGAGGCCTTCCGCATCCTGCGCGAGAAGGGCATCCGCACGATCCTCTCGGTGGACGGCAAGGTGCCCGACGCCGCGACGGCCGAGAGGTACGGGATGAAGTACGTCCACGTCCCGATCCAGTACAAGGGGATCAGCGACGAGGAGATCGCGCGCATCGCGAAGACCTTCCGCGAGCAGGAAGGCCCCTTCTACGTCCACTGCTTCCACGGCAAGCACCGCGGCCCGGCGGCGGCGGAGATCGGGCGCCTGGTGCTCGACGGCATCTCGCGCGAGACCGCCATCGCCGAGATGCGCCAGTGGTGCGGCACGGCCCAGAGCTACGAGGGGCTGTACGACACGGTCGCGCACGCGGAGATCCCCTCGGCCAGCCGCACGCGCGCCTTGGAGTGGAGCTTCCCCGCCTCCAGCCCGCTGGAGGGCATCGGCGGCTCGATGGTCGAGGTCTCGCGCGCCGACGACAACGTCAAGGCGCTCTCGAAGAACGGCTGGAAGGCCGATGCGCACCACCCCGACCTCGACCCGCTCAACGAGGTGACGAAGCTCGCCGGCCTGTTCGAGCGCAGCCTCTCCCTCGAGGAGGTGCGCACGCAGCCCGAGGACTTCCGCCGCTGGATGGCCGACGCGCGCGACGAGTCCGCGGCGCTGCGCGACGCGGTCGCCGCGCTCGCGAGCGGCGGCTCGCCGGCCGCCGCCGACGCGGCCTACAAGACGCTCTCGAAGACCTGCTCGGCCTGCCACGACGTCTACCGGAACTAGCGTCGGGGCCCGGGCCGAGCGAATCCGCCCCGCCGCGGCAGCTCTCTCCGCGCCGTTCCGAGGGTCGGCCCGGCGCGCGGTCGGCGCTGCCCGGCCTCCCGAGGCAGGCACGGCCGTGCCAGAATGAGGCCGTCCATGGACCGCGACCCGGCCGAGCACGACGACGTCCTGGCCACCGACGACTACCTGCACGCCCTCGCGCGCCGCATCCTGTCCGGTCCGGATGGCGACGACCTCGTGCAGGAGGTGTGGCTGCGGGCCCTGAGGAGGCCGCCCCGGAGCGGCGAGGGAGAGCAGGCATGGTTCCGCACGGTGATGCGGAACACGCGGCGCTCCCTGTCGCGCGGCGAGCGGGCGCGTGCACGACGCGAGCGGACGGTCGCGCGCTCGGAATCCGAAGGCTCGACGCGCGATGCGCGTCCGCTCGACGCCCTCGAGCGCGCCTCCCTGCGCGAGCTGCTGCTGGGTCACGTCTCCGCCCTGGGCGAGCCCTACGCGACGGTGGTGCGCGAGCACTTCCTCGAGGAGCGCGGGATCCGCGAGATCGCCCTGCGGCTGGGGCGCCCGGAGGTCACCGTGCGCGTCCAGATCAAGCGCGGGCTCGACGCGCTGCGCATCCGTCTCGCGGGCGGCCGGGGTCGCTCGTGGTCGCTCGCCGGCGGGCTCCTGGGCGGCGCGCTGGCGCGCGCGCGGCGCTTGCTCGCCGGGCCGCCGGGGCGCCCGCGCGACCCGTGGCGACTGCTCGCTCGCTCCTGCGCCGCGCTGGGCGTGCTGATCGTGCCCGCGGCGCTGGCCCTGCGCCTCGCGCGCGTCGAGCGCGAGGACGCGGGCGGACTCGCTCCGGGCTCGGCGCTGGCGGCCGAGCGCGCTCCCGGCCTCCTCGCGGCGAGCCGGGAGCCGGTGACGCCGCAGCGAGCCGAGGAGCCTGGCGAAGGCGAAGCGCCCGACGCACCCGCGCAGGGATTCGCCCGGCGCGGCCGCGTGCTCTCGGCCGAGGGCGAGCCGCTCTCGGGCGCGCTGGTCCTCGCCGGCAGGACCGGCGACCGCGCGCCGCGACCCGTCGCGGTCAGCGCTCCCGACGGCTCCTGGAGCGCCGAAGGCCTGCGGCCCTACGAGTGGCTCCACGCGCGGCCCGCCGACCATCCGCCGACGGCCTTCTACGCCGTGGCCAACGCCGGCTTGGTGCTCGACCTGGTGGCGGCGGAGCGGCGCGGAACGCTCGACGGGGTGGTGCTCTCCGCCGAGGGGTTGCCGCTCTCCGGCGCGCGGGTGGTCTTGCGCGAGCGGGTGTGGAGCACCGACGCCGAGGAGGACGGGCGCCCGCTCGGTCGCGTGGAGCCGGTGCTCGGTCCCCGGGGAACGCTCGAGCGTCCGTCCGACCGTCAGGAAACGCTCGCCGACGAGCGCGGCCGGTTCTCCTTCTGGAAGCTGGACGGCGCGCGGGCGACCTTGATCGTGGAGTCGGAGCGGGGAACCGTGGCCGAGACCGTGGACGTCGAGCACGCGTCGGACGTCGTGCTGCGGCTCCCGCCGCCGACGACGCTCGAGGTCGAGCTCGTGGACGAGAGCGGGACGCCCTGTGCCGGCGCACTGCTGCGCGCGACGTGCAGCA
Source organism: uncultured bacterium (assembly GCA_902826945.1). The sequence goes on from CADEGS010000013.1 coordinate 10,761, forward strand.
AGCCCTTCCCCGGAGCGGAGGCGCGCTCGGATGCCTGGGGCCTGGCGCGGCTGACGGCGCTCCCGCCCGGCCCCTTCGTGCTGCGCTTGCTCGAGCGCCACGACGGAGGTCTCGCCTCCTGCGTCCTCGAGGGCACGCTGGCGGAGGGCGAGAGCCGCCGCGAGAGGGTGAGGCTCTCGAGCGCGAGCACGCTGCACGGGCACGTCCTCGAGAACGGCCGCCCTCTCGCCGGCTGGACGGTGCGGCTGTCGCAGGCCCGACCCTCGGAGCTCACCCTCGACCAGCGCAGCGTGCAGAGCGGCCCCGACGGCTCGTTCGCCTTCCTCGGCGTCTCGAGCGACGCCGAGCACGTGCTGCTCCTGCATCCGCCCGGTCGGGCGATCCCGCACTGCGAGCGCTTCGTCCGGGCGACGGACTCGCCCGTGACGCTCGTGCCCGACGCGGTTCGTCTGGCGGGTCGCCTCGCGCTCGACGCGAGCCTGCCGGCGCCGCTGGCGCTGACGCTGGTCTCCGGCCACCAGGGGAGCGAGGTGTTCCTGCCGCTGGACGGGTCGGGGCTCGGCTTCGAGACCAGCGTGACGCCGGGCACACACGCACTGCACGTGCTCTTCCCCGGCGCCCTGGGGGCGCTGAGGATCCCCGTCGAGGTGGAGCGGGATCCGACCGAGGTCACGCTCGCGGTCCCGGCGCCTGGACGCGTGTCGGTCGCGCTGGACCTCGACCCCGGAGTGCGGGCGGAGGAGGCGGTCGTGCACGCCCGCGTGCGTTCGATCTACGACGCGAAGTGGTTCCGGCTCCCCCTGGAGCGCGATCCGCTCGACGGGCGCTTCCACGGGACCGTCCTCGCGGGCCCGGTCGGTCTGGTCGCCTCCGCCCCGGGCTGCGCCGACGACGCCCGCAGGGTCGACGTGACGCCCGGGACCACGGCCGAGGTGCAGCTGCGCCTCCGGCGAGGGTTCGACGTCGCGCTGCGCGTCGAGACGTCGCGACCGCTGCGCTTCGACGAGAAGATCCGCATCGTCGCCCACGAGCCCACCGGGCCACGCGCCCTGCGACCCGTCTACCGCAACCTCGCGGCCGAGGCCCTGGTCGCCGCGATCCACCTCACGCCCGCGACCCTGCGGCTCGAGGCGAGCTCGATCGAGGGCCTGCGCGGGGAGCTCGTCCTCGGGCCCGACGATCTGGTCGAGGGGAGGGAGCTGTTGCTGGTCGTGCGGGAAGAAGCACCCAGGTAGCGCACCGGCCGCCGGCAACGCTCGCACGCGAACTTGCGCTCTCGCGTCGCGCCGGAGCTCCCGGGCGCGGACCCGCCACGTCGGGCCTCGGAGAGCGCGAGGCGCCGGAAACACGCTTTCTCGAAACATCGGTGCGCGTGACGGACCCATTGCTGCGAGAGCGAACTCCGTTCGCACAACGACATCCAGAGGAGAGTTCCATGCCTTCCGCAGCTTTCTCCGCGCGCTCTTCCCGGCACGTCGCCGGGACGTTCGCCGCCTTCCTCCTGGCCCCGATCGCATCCGCCGGCAACGTGCTGACGGTGGGCTCGGGCCAGACGTACGCGCAGATCACCACGGCGCTCGCGGCCGCCCAGCCCGGCGACCTCATCCTGGTCGATCCCGGGTTCTACGCTCCGTTCACGATCGACGGGGCGAGCGTGTCCGACGTCTCCGTGGTGGCCTCCGGCTTCCAGTTCTCGATCACGCCGACGAGCGGAGTGCCGGAGATCACGGTCACGAACGTTTCCGCCGGCCACACCGTCACCGTCATCGGGGCCTACATCGACTACGCCGACCTCTCCGCTCCGGCCGTGCTCGTGACGGGCAACAGCGGCGCGGTGCGCTTCAGCGGCCTGGACGTCAACCAGGACGACGACCTGCTCGGGACCTCGGCCCGGGCCTGCGTCGAGGTCGTCGAGACGGACACCTTCTGGCTGATCGACTCGTCGATCTGGAGCACCGTCCAGTGGTTCGCCTGGACGTCGAACCCGCTGGTCGCCAGCGGGATCACGAACGACGGCGTGAGCGCGCTCTTGCTCGAGGACTCGTCCGGCATCGTCCAGAACTCGCGCCTGAACGGCTACCACAACGACGCCGGCCTCGGCGGCGCCACGGGGTACGGGGGAGACGGGGTGCGCGCCATCGGCGAGAACACCTCCCTCTGGCTGCTCGAGGACCACGAGACCCCGGGCTACAGCGGGTTCTTCCGCGGTCGCAACGGTCTCTACGGCGGGCACGCCGTCCACCAGGTGCGCAGCGAGTTCCTCTCCTCCAGGATCCGCTCCTGCGGCGGACCCGACAATTCCCTCTCGCTGACGATGGCGCCCGGCCAGGAATGGACGGCGGGGCCCGGAGAGGACGGCGGCTTCTACGGCTGGAACAACACGAACAACTCGATCCAGATCGGCAGCCTGGTGACGTTCAAGGTCGTGAAGCACTGCACCGAGCAGGAGCAGCGCAACGAGACCACGCTCGTGTCGAACGTCGTCCCGATCGGCGGCGACATCGAGGTGCGCGTCCGGAGCCGCCTCGACCGCGACTACCTGGTCCTCTTCTCGCTGGCCACGGACTACGTCTTCCCCGTCCCGGGCCTGAGCGGCCGCGGGATGGCCGGCTTCGCCTTCGACTCCGTTGCCGGGCAGTCGGACGCGCAGACGGTCGAGACGATCACGCTCGCCGTGCCGCTCTTCACCTCCTTGATCGGGAACCAGCTCACCGTCCAGGGCGTGTTCGGGCCGGTGGGAGGGTCCTACGGGAACCTGGGCCTGCCGGCGCTGGCCGTCCTCGGACCTCCCTGAGCCCGTCGAGATCGCCGTTCGGACCCTTCCCGGGCTCTCGGCGGCGTTGCGATCCACGAGGCTCCGCCGGCGACGCGCGTCGCCGGCGGAGCCTCGCCGCCAGGGCTCGCGTGTGGGGCCGATCGCGATCCGCGAGAAACCTCTGCGGATCGCGGCCGGCTCCGCGCATCCCCCCGCGCGGGAAGTCCCCGCGAGGCCCTGGAACGGAGGCGGACGATGAGCAGCGCGAGCGCGATGGCGGGCGGGAGGGGATACCGGTGGACGGCGGGGTCGCGGGCGGGAGGGGAGCCGCGCGCGTCCGTGCGCGCCCCCGGCGGGATCGCGCGGCTGGTCGCGCTCGCCGCGCTCGCGGCGGGCTGCGGCGGCGTCGAGGGCGATCTGCTCGACGCGCTGCAGGCGAAGGAGGAGCGCGCGCTGTGCGTCTCGCCGCAGGTCCTGGGGGTGGACGCGTTCGAGGCGAACGACGGCAAGCGCTACGTGGCGAAGGCCGGGGACTTCTCCTTCATGAACACGGGCAGCGCGGTGCAGGCGCTCGACGCGCTGCGCGAGGAGGGCTTCGTGCGCGAGCAGGCGACCAGCCTGCCGCGCGGCTTCGCCAGCTCCTTCGACGCCTGGGAGATCACGCCCAAGGGCGCGGAGTTCTTCCGCCCCGACCCGTTCGGCGCGGGCATCGAGGTCTGGATCGGCGAGAAGAAGGCGACCGAGATCGTCGAGTACACCGAGCCCGGGAGCGAGGGCGCGATCCAGGCGAGCTTCCGCTACGAGGTCTCGTTCAACGACCTGGCCGACGACCTGGACATCGAGGAGGCCCTCGAGCGCGAGGTGGCCCGGCTGTGGCCCGGCGAGGGCGAGGCGATGTTCGTCAAGACGAACAAGGGCTGGCGCCTCGAGGGCGCCATGTGGCAGTGACGCGGCCCGGGGCCGCGCCGCGCCGCCGGCCCCGCGCCGCGACGCCGGCCCCGCGTCGCGAGCGGGCCGCCCGGGGCGAGCCCCTTCCCGGTCGGGCCCTCGAGTCTCACACCGCGCCCGGCCGATGCGTAGGTCCGGCGTCGCGTCCGGCGGGCTTGCCCGCGCCGAGCCGCGCCCCCTAGGATCCAGGACCTTGCGCCGCTCCCGCCCCACGCTCGCGACCTGGCTCGCCCTGGTCGCCTTCCTGCTCTCGGGCCTCGCGCCCGCGCAGGCGCTCGTGGTCTGCGTCGAGGCGGACGGCAGCGTCTCGCTCGAGGACGCCGCGGGCCGCTGCGCGCCGTGCGCGCCCGGCGAGACGCGCTCCGCGGCGCAGGCCGGCGACGAGGGCTGTCCCTGCGTGGACATCCCGCTCCCGGTGGCGAGCGACGAGCATCCGGCGGGACGCACCGCGCTCGATCCGCCGGCGCGCGCCGGCGCGATCGCGCCGCACGCCCTCGTCCGGCTCGCGAGCGGTCTCCCGGACCTCGCGCGCGCGCTCGCGCGGGTCGCGCCGCCGCGTCCGCCCGGCGACCTCGCGCTCCTGCGCACCGTCCTGCTGCGTCTCTAGCGGGTCTCGTTCGCCCGTGGCCGCGCGCCGCCTCCGGCTGCGCGACGGCCGTCCCGACCGCGAACGAGCCGGAGGCCCGACGGCCTCCCCCGAGACCCGAGGACGCATGGTCGCGCAGCGACGCTTCTCTCCATCTCATTCCATTTCCTTCGGCGCGCTGGTCGCGCTGGCGGGCGGATGCGCGACCGATCGCCCGCTGCCCGTCGATCCGCGGCGGATCCTCGCGGACCTCGAGGCCATCGAGTGGCGCACGGCCCACCCGTCCGCGCCGGGCTCCGAGGCCGCACCGATCGGCCCGCGCGAGCTCGCGGCGTTCGCCGTGAGCGCCAACCCCGAGCTCGCCGCCGTCCGAGCAGAGGTCGGCATCCGCGGCGCCCTGCTCGTCGAGGCGGGCCTCCTGCCCGATCCGGAGCTCGGCTGGAGCGCGATGGACGTCCTCGCGTCGCAGATCGCCGAGGGGACCTCCTCCTCCGCGGACGTCCTCTCGGGCTTCGGGCTGATGTTCCCGCTGCCGCGGCCCGGCGAGCGGGGGGCGCGCATCGGCGCGGCCGAGTGGCAGGCCGAGGAAGCGCGGCGGCGGGTCGCCGCGGCCGAGTGGTCGCTCGCGCGCAGCGTCCACGTCGCCTACGAGGAGGTGCGCGCGTCGGAGGTCCTGCTCTCCCAGACCCGCGCGCTGATCGAGGTCGCGCGATCCACGAGCGCCTACTTCGAGCGCGCGCGGGAGGCCGGCGCCGCGACGGCGATCCAGGCGAACCTCGCCCAGGGCGGGCTCCAGGCCATCCGGCTGGACGCGGTGCGGGCCGAGGGTCGCGTGCGGCAGGCCCGGCAGGCGCTGAACGCGCTGCTGGGCCTGCCGCCGGCGGTCGAGCTCCCGCTCGGGACCGGGGCCGACCCGTCCGTGCACGAGGCGCTCGCGGCCTCGCCCGACGAGCTCACGCGGCAGGCGGTCGAGCGCCGGCCCGACCTGGCGGCGCTCTCCGCCAGGGTGCGAGCGGCCGACGAGGGCGTGCGGCTGGCCGCGTCGAAGCGCTTCCCGCGCGTCGCGCTCGGGACCGGCCTCGCCCTCACGCTGCCCTTCTTCTCGAAGCTCGGCCGGCCCGAGATGCGCACGGCGCTGGCGCGGCGCGAGCAGGTGCGTCGCGAGCTCATCGCCGCCGTGCACGCGGCGCGCCAGGAGATCGCGGCGGCCCACGTCCTCTGGCAGCTCGCCGGGCGCGAGCTCGAGCTCGTGGAGGGCGAGCTGCTCCCGAACGCCGAGGAGAGCCTCGCGCTCTCGCGCGAGGCGTTCGCGGCCGGAGAGGTGACGCTGCTGGAGACGCTCGCGCTCCAGCGCGCGCTGGGCGAGGCCCGCACGCGGCACACCGAAGCGCGCGCCGAGCGCTCCAAGCGCGCGTGGGCGCTGCTCGCGGCCAGCGGCTGGCTGCTCGGCGTCCAGGGCGAGGAGCGCGAGAGCGAAGCGGAGGACCGGACGGAATGAAGACGCTGCTCCACCGACGGTCACGCCCGTCGCGCACGGCCTGGCTCGTCTCGCTGTCCCTGCTCGTCGGGTGTCCTTCCGGCTCGGACGACCCCGACGGCCACGGCCGCGCGGGCGAGGGGACGCGCTCGGAGGGGGGCGAGCCCCGCCGCGAAGGCCGCGTCGAGCTGACGGAGAAGCAGCTGCGCTCGGCCGGCGTCGAGGTCGCTCCGGCGCGCCCCGGGCGCGTGTCCGAGGCGCTCACCCTGCCGGGGACCGTCGCTCCGAACGCCGATGCGGTGCTGCACGTGACGCCGCGCGTGTCGGGTCAGGTGCGCAGCGTCTCCAAGCACCTGGGGGAGGAGGTGCAGGCGGGCGAGACCCTGTGCGTCATCGACAGCGTGCAGCTCGGCGACGCCGTCGCGGGCTTCATCCGCGAGCGGGAGCTGGCCCGCGCCGCCGAGGAGACCCTGGCGCGCGAGCGCGAGCTCTACGCCGAGCGCCTGACGGCCCTGGCGACCGTCCTGGACGGCGCGATCGAGATCCAGCAGCGCATCTACGAGCGCGAGGAGGAGCTGGCGCAGAAGGCGGTCTCGACCGTGCGGCCGCTGCTCGAGGCGGACAAGGCGTTGCAGCTCGCCCGGCTCGAGCGCGACAAGCAGGTGACCGAGCTGCGGGCCGCGCGCGACGCGCGGCTCTTCGAGCTCGACGTCGAGGTGCGCACGAAGCGCATCGACCTGGCGGCGGCCGCGAACCAGCTGCGGGCCATGGGGCTCGGCGGCGAGGAGATCGAGGGGCTCGACGCGTCCTCGCCGCTGCTCTCCGGCGAGTACCGCGTGCGCGCGATGGGCCCGGGCGTCGTCGTGGACCGCCACGTGTCGACCGGGGAGTTCGTCGAGGCGGGGGCGAAGCTCTACATCATCGAGAACCTGGCGAGCGTGTGGTTCGTCGCCTCGGCCTTCGAGCAGCAGCTGCGCTCCGTCCGCAGCGGCCAGCCCGCCCACGTGGCGCTGGACGCCTTCCCCGGGACCGCCTTGCAGGGCGTGGTGAGCTTCGTGGACTACCACGTCGATCCCACGAGCCGCTCGGTCGGCGTGCGCATCTCGCTCGACAACCGGCAGCTCGAGAGCTGGCCGGAGGAGCTCCCGCTGCGGCCGGGGATGTTCGGCCGCGCCGAGCTCGAGACGACGTCGCGCGAGGCCGCGCTCGTCCTGCCCGAGGCGGCGCTCGTCCACGAGGACGCCGGAGACTACGTCTTCGTCCAGGTCGAGCCGCTCGCCTTCGAGCGCCGCGACGTGGCGGTGAGGCCCGTCGCGGGCGGCCGGGTCGAGGTCCTCTCGGGCCTGCGCGAGGGCGAGGCGGTCGCCGTCAGCGGCACGTTCCTGCTGAAGTCCGCCGAGCGCCAGGGCGAGCTCGGCGGCGGGCACGGGCACTAGGGGGACGCCGTGATCGCCAAGCTCATCGACGCCTCGCTCGACAACCGGCTGCTCGTCGTGATCGGTTGGCTGGCGGTGGTCGTGCTGGGGCTCGACTCGCTGCGGAAGCTCCCCGTCGATGCCGTGCCCGACGTGACGAACGTCCAGGTGCAGGTGCTCACGGACAGCCCGGGGCTCGCGCCGCAGGAGGTCGAGTCCTTCGTCACCTTCCCCGTGGAGACCGCCATGAGCGGCCTCCCCGCGGTCGAGCAGATCCGCTCGGTGTCGAAGTTCGGCCTGTCGGTGGTGACCGTCGTCTTCGAGGAGGGCACGGACATCTACCGCGCGCGGCAGCTGGTCGGCGAGCGCCTCTCCGAGGCGCGCGACGCCATTCCCGAGGGCTACGGGGAGCCGAGCATGGGCCCGATCTCCACCGGGCTCGGGGAGATCTACCAGTTCGAGGTGCGGGGCGACGGCTACTCCCCGATGGAGCTGCGGGACATCCTCGACTGGAGCGTCGGCTACCGGCTGCGGTCCGTCCCCGGCGTGGTCGAGGTGAACTCCTTCGGCGGAGAGCTGCGCACGTACCAGGCGACGCTCGACCCGCGCAGGCTGCGCTCCTACGGCATCTCGCTCGCCACGGTCTTCGCCGCGCTCGAGCGAAACAACAGGAACGTCGGCGGCGGCTACCTCGTGCACGCCGACGAGCAGGTCCTGGTCCGCGGCGAGGGCCTGGTCGAGGACCTCGACGACCTGGCCAAGGTCGTCATCGCGAAGGACGCCCGCGGCACGCCGGTCTACCTCGAGAACCTCGGAAGGGTCGAGTTCGCCCCGATGATCCGGCAGGGCGCCGTCACGCGCGACGGGCGCGGCGAGGCGGTCGTGGGCATCGTGATGATGCTGATGGGGGCGAACTCCCGCACCGTGGCGGAGGACGTCCACGCCCGGATCCAGGAGATCCGGAAGACGCTGCCCGCGGGCGTCACCATCGACACCTTCTACGACCGCACCGAGCTCGTCCAGCGGACGATCCGCACGGTCGCGAAGAGCCTCGTCGAGGGCGGAGTGCTGGTCGTCGTGGTGCTCCTGCTGCTCCTGGGGAGCATCCGCGGCGGCCTCATCGTGGCCTCGGCCATCCCGCTCTCGATGCTCGTCGCCGTCATCCTCATGCGCGCGGCGGGCCTGTCCGGGAACCTGATGTCCCTCGGCGCGGTGGACTTCGGCATCATCGTCGACGGCGCCGTGGTCGTGGTCGAGAGCATCGTGGCCTACGTCTGGCTGCACCGGGACGACGGCTCGCGGCCGCACCTGGAGAAGGTCCGCGCGGCGTGCCACCAGGTGGCGCGGCCGGTCCTGTTCGCGGTGGGCATCATCATGATCGTCTACCTGCCGATCCTCGCGCTGCGCGGCATCGAGGGGAAGATGTTCCGCCCGATGGCCCTGACGGTCGTCTTCGCCATGGGCGGCTCGCTCCTGTGCGCGCTGACGCTGATGCCCGTGCTCGCGTCCTTGTTCCTGGAGCGGCCCGTCGCGAAGGAGCCGATCCTCTTCCGCGTCCTGAAGCGGCTCTACGCGCCGCTCCTCGCGCGCGCCATGGCGCGCCCCGCCCGCACCGGCGGCGCGGCCTTCGTGGCCTTCGCCGCGAGCCTCGTGGTCGTGCCCTTCCTCGGCGCGGAGTTCATCCCGAAGCTCGACGAGGGCGCGATCGCGATGCAGGTCTGGAGGCTCCCGAGCGTCTCGCTCGAGACGTCGAACCAGATCAGCGGCAAGGCGGAGCGGGTCGTGAAGGCCTTTCCCGAGGTGCGCACGGTCGTCTCGCGCACCGGCCGGGCGGAGATCGCGACCGACCCCATGGGGGTCGAGATCTCCGACGCCTACCTCGTCCTGGAGCCCCCGCACACGTGGCGCTTCGACACGAAGGAGGAGCTCCTGGAAGCCCTCGACGAGGAGCTCCGCGAGGCCCTGCCGGGCGTGACGTTCAGCTACTCGCAGCCGATCGAGCTGCGCGTGGACGAGCTCCTCAGCGGCGTGCGCTCGGAGGTCGGCATCAAGGTGCTCGCCGCCAGCGGGAGCCTCGACGACATGCGGGCGGTGGCGGAGCGGATCGCGGCGGTCGTGCGCGAGGTGCCCGGGATGGAGGAGGTCAAGGTCGAGCAGACGACCGGCCTCCCGACGCTGACCATCGACATCGACCGCGAGGCCATCGCGCGCCTGGGAGTGAACGCCCAGGACGTGCTCGCGGTCGTCGAGGCCATCGGCGGCACGCGGGTCGGCACGGTCGTCGAGGGGCAGCGGCGCTACGCCCTGCAGGTGCGGTTCGACGCGCAGGTGCGCGAGAGCCTCGAGGCGCTGCGGCACCTTCCCATCGCGCTCCCTGCCGCCGCCGGCGGCGCGGCGTCGTGGGTCCCGCTCGAGCAGGTCGCGCGCATCGACGTCAAGACCGGGCCGGCGCAGATCAGCCGCGAGAAGGTCCAGCGCAAGATCACGGTCGAGCTCAACGTCCGCGGCCGCGACCTCGCGTCGGCGGTGGCCGAGGCGCAGGAGCGCATCGAGGCGCAGGTCGAGCTGCCCGCAGGGTGGTCCATCGAGTGGGGCGGCCAGTTCGAGAACCTGGCCGCGGCCTCGAGGCGCCTGGCGCTCCTCGTGCCGCTGGCCTTGCTGCTCGTCTTCGTGCTGCTCTGGTCCACGTTCCGGTCGACGCGGCTCTCGCTCCTCATCTACCTGAACGTGCCGCTGGCGCTGACCGGCGGCATCGCGGCGCTCCTGCTGCGGGGCTACCCGTTCTCCATCTCCGCGGGCGTCGGGTTCATCGCCCTCTTCGGCATCGCCGTCATGAACGGCGTGGTGCTCGTCTCCACCGTCGTGCAGCGGCGCCGGGAGGGAGCGGGAGTCGTCGAGGCGGCGCAGGAGGCCGCGCACGCGAGGCTGCGTCCGGTGCTCATGACGGCGCTCACGGACATCATCGGCTTCTTCCCGATGGCCGTCGCGGCGAGCGCGGGAGCCGAGGTGCAACGACCGCTCGCGACCGTGGTCATCGGCGGCCTCGTGACGTCGCTGCTGCTGACCCTGTTCGTGCTGCCGGCGGTCTACCGCTGGTTCGCGAGCGAGCAGGCGGCGGCGCGCGGGTGACCGCGGTCCCGCCGCGCGAGAAGAAGAGCGGCCGGCGGCGCGCGAGGCGCCGCCGGCCGGCGGGAACCCGGCGGGGGAGGTCCCCCGCCCGCACGATGTCAGGTCCGGATCAGTTGCACGGGTCGCAGGTCGACCAGGCGGCGTTGTCGAAGTCGCCCACCGAGTTGCCCCACTGGTCTTCCAGCCAACCCTTGAGGTTGGCGTGGCCCGAGGAGGTGCTCTTCAGGCGGCCGGCGTAGTCGTTGTCGTCGTCGTCGCCCCTGAGCTGGACGCTCTGGCCCGTGGAGAGGTTCGTGATGGTGCCGAAGTCGTTGCTCCCGTCGTAGCTCTTCAGGTTCGAGCCGTCGAGCGACACCGTGTAGGTGAAGTCGATCGCGACGGTGTGACTCGAGTTCGAGGCGGTGCCCACGATGCGCAGGTTGCCCTGCCCGTCGTAGGTCGCCGTCATGCACTGGATGGTGTAGGTGCGGTTCCAGCTGCTGAACTTCTTGATGTAGATCGTGCCGGAGAGCTCCCACGTGCCCGGCTCCTTCGGCCACGCCGGGGGAGTGCACTCGCACTCGTCCGGCACGCCGCTCCCGTCCTGGTCCTGCGACGTCCCGTCGAGGATGTCGCAGTCGTCGGGGATGCCGTTCTGGTTGCAGTCCTCCTCGCAGAAGTCGGGGATGCCGTCCAGGTCGCAGTCGCCCGGAGCGCCCGGCTTGCAGCACACCGTGGCCTCGAACTGGTCGAGGTCCCAGATCGAGCCGTGGCTGCCGCCCATCCACACCGGGGCGTAGGCCAGGAGCTCGAAGTCGAACCGCGCGGAGCCGTTGCTCACCGCGAAGTCCGGGCCGCTGAAGTCGAACGTCGTCTTCGTCCAGGAGGACGAGGTCGGGATGTCCTTCTGGAAGAAGACCTGGACGCCGTCACGCTTGATCCGCAGGCCGTAGAGCGCCGGCGGGTTGTTCTGGTGCGTGACGCTGAAGCCGTCGGCGTCGCTCTGCGAGAAGTCGTCCGGCGCCTGGTGCCAGAAGCAGAAGTCCTTCAGGCTCGCCAGCTCGCCCTGGGTCTCGTTGACCGTGACGCGCCACTTGATGGTGTTGTCGTTGTCGTTGAAGTCCCAGTACGAGTCGTCGTCGGCCATGACGCAGGCCGCGTCACCCGGGTCGTTGTTCAGCGCGTCGTACGTGCACGAGTGGCCGCCGCCGGGCTGATCCAGCTTGGTCGCCACGACGGTGACGTTGGCGCACCCGCCGTTCTGCACCGCGGTGAACTCGGCGAAGCTGGAGGCGTCGTCGAAGGCCAGGCAGGCCTCGAAGTCCCACACCAGCCCGACCGTGTCGCCGCAGTCCTCGCAGTCGTCGGGGATGCCGTTCAGGTTGCAGTCCCCTTCGCAGTCGTCGGGGATGCCGTCCTCGTCGCAGTCCGGCTCGCAGGCGTCGGGGATGCCGTCCTGGTCGCAGTCGGGCTGGCACACGTCCGGCACGCCGTTCCCGTCGCAGTCGGGGGAGTTGCCCGTCGCGATGTCGTAGGAGTCCGGGACGCCGTTCCCGTCGCAGTCCGGCTCGCACTCGTCCGGGACGCCGTTCGCGTTCACGTCGAGCGAGGTGCCGTTCGCGATGTCGCAGCTGTCGGGGACGTCGTTGCCGTTGCAGTCCGGCTCGTTCGCGCAGTCGTCCGGGATGCCGTCCTGGTCGCAGTCCGGCTCGCAGGCGTCGGGGATGCCGTCGTTGTCGCAGTCGGGCTGGCACTCGTCGGGCACGCCGTTCGCGTCGCAATCCTGCGAGCTGCCGGTCGAGATGTCGTAGGAGTCCGGGATGCCGTTCGCGTTGCAGTCGGGCTCGCACTCGTCGGGGACGCCGTTCGCGTTCACGTCGTTCGAGGTGCCGTCCGCGATGTCACAGCTGTCGGGGACGTCGTTGCCGTTGCAGTCCGGCTCGTTCGCGCAGTCGTCCGGGATGCCGTCCTGGTCGCAGTCCGCCTCGCAGACGTCGGGGATGCCGTCCTGGTCGCAGTCGGGCTGGCACTCGTCGGGGACGCCGTTCGCGTCGCAGTCCAGCGAGGTGCCGTCCGCGATGTCCAGCTCGTCGGGGATGCCGTTCAGGTTGCAGTCCGGCTCGCACTCGTCCGGAATGCCGTTCCCGTTGAGGTCGGTCGAGGTGCCGTCCGCGATGTCGCAGTCGTCGGGGACGTCGTTCAGGTTGCAGTCCGGCTCGCACTCGTCCGGCACGTTGTTCTGGTTGCAGTCCTGCGACGTCCCGTCCAGGATGTCGCAGTCGTCGTCGATCCCGTTGTTGTTGCAGTCCTCGAGGTGGTCGGGAGAGACGAACAGCGCGATCGGGTTCGACTTGCCGGCGAGCACGACCGGCGGGCCGATGCGCAGCGAGAACCCCTGCATGTAGAAGGTCAGGCCCACCACGTTGCAGGTCTGGCCGCAGACGAACGCCGCGTGGCCGTCCTGGTCGAACTGACCCAGGTTGTAGAGGTCGAGGTTCTCGACGCCGAGCTCCATCAACCCGATCAGCGGGAAGTCGGTGCGGCCGGGCGCGGTGGAGAGCAGGAGCCCCGCGTAGTCGCCCGGGGTCCCGTTGTCGAGGTTGAAGTGCGTGATGTCGCCGGGCGTCGGATCCGCCGGGTCGAGGGTGAACAGCAGATCGTCGATCTGCGCCGCGGCGGGCGTGGCGAGGGCGAGGCTCACCAAGAGCGGCCCCGTGAATGAGAACACCTTCAGGAAGTGGGAACGCATGTCTGGTTGGGTGACGGAGTGACGAGGGTGCCGGGCCTCCTCTGCCCGGCCGGAGGCGTCATCGTAGCGGGCCCGCAGCCCGCCAGGATCGGCCAGCATCAGGAATGTGCTTCCGCGCGCGGCACCCCTGAGCGTCCGTCCTCGCCGGCCGCCCGATCCCTGCGAGACAAAGGGGGATCGTTGCAGCCGCGGGAATGCCGTCGCCCCGAAAGGGGCGCGGCCGGCGGCGCTGTGCGCGCCGCCGGCCGCGCCGGGGGGAGGGAGGGGGCCGCGTCGGGCCGGCCCCGTGGGGGGCCTCAGTGGGAGGAGTGCCCGCAGTCGCAGTCGGGCTTCAGGTCGAAGTTGAAGTCGCCTTCCATGTCCTTGGGCAGGTAGCTGCCGTTGGACCTCTCGACGCGGGTCAGGTGGAACCAGGCGGAGGCGCCGAACCGGGCGTTGAAGAGCGTTCCGCCCATGCCGAGCTGGAACGCCGGGCCGCGCGGGGAGAGCGAGTAGACCGCACCGTCATAGGCGCCCAGGCCCGTGAAGGTCCCCGTGAAGCTCGTGTAGTAGCGCCAGGCGTCGGGCTGCTTCGGGCAGTGGCCGCTCAGCTTCGGGCTGCCGACCGGCGGGTAGCCGGCGTCGCCGGGCTGGACGCGGCCGGAGAGCTGCACGTCGACCTGGAACATCTTGGTCGAGCTGTCCTTGCGGCGGATCTTGGCGTGGAAGGAGGCGGTGCCGTCGGCGTACTCGAGGAACTGGCCGCCGTCGACCAGCAGGAAGTGCGGCTCCGACAGGTCGCCGATCCAGACCACGCGGGAGACCACGTTCTCGCAGTCGTCGTCCGCCAGGTTCTTCATGCAGTAGTTGGCGATCTCGGAGTCGCAGGCGTCCGGGATGCCGTCGCGGTCGCAGTCGGGCTGGCACTCGTCCGGCACGCCGTTCTGGTCGCAGTCCTGCGAGGTGCCTTCCTTGATGTCGCAGTCGTCCGGGACGCCGTTCTGGTTGCAGTCCGGCTCGCACTCGTCGGGAATGCCGTTCCGGTTGCAGTCCTGCGAGGTGCCTTCCTGGATGTCGCAGTCGTCGTCGTTGCCGTTGTCGTTGCAGTCCTCGATCGCGTCGTCGTCGATCGTCAGGGCGAACGAGTTCGACTTGCCGGTGAGGATCACCCCGACGCCCGGGACCAGCCGCAGCGCGATGGCCTGGGCGTAGATCGGGTCGAACAGGGTGACCGTGCAGTCGAGGTCGCACGGGAAGCGCTGCTCGCCGTCGGTGAACTGGCCCATCGGGTAGATGGTCAGGTCGACCAGGCCCAGGTCGAGCAGCCCGATCAGGGCGCCGAAGTTCGTCGGGCCGGCGTCGAGCGCGGCCAGCACGAAGCCGTAGTCGCCGGCCGTGCCGCCCGAGAGGACGATGTCCACGGGGTCGCCAGGCCCGGGGGTCGGCGGGTCCAGGGAGAGGGTGAGCTGGGCGGACGCCAGGGACGGAAGGGCCAGGCAGGCGAGCCCCCGGCCGATCCACCGCGTGGCGCGCTGAAGTTGGGAAACGCGCACGTTGTTCCTCGTTGTTGCTGGTGGAAGCGCTTGCCCGCGGCAAGCGATGGTGTGTTTCAGCCCAAACCGTATCCCGCTCCCGCGGGCGAGGAGGACGCGCCCGAGAACCGCGCGCGGTCGCTCCCGCCGCGCTCGAGCGCCCGGAATCGTTTTCCGGCCGCGAGGCGTGGATACTCGTGCGGCCGATGTCGGCGCCCCTCCGCATCCCGCTCCTCGCGCTCGCGCTCTCCTGCGGCTGCGAGCGCGCCCCGGCGCAGCCGCCGCTCTCGATCCTGCTCGTCACGCTGGACACGACGCGCGCCGACGCGCTCGGCTGCTACGGCGGCCGGCGCGCCGCGACGCCGGCGCTCGACGCGCTGGCGCGCGAGAGCCTGCTCTTCGAGCGCGCGCACACCGTCGCGCCGATCACGCTGCCCGCGCACGCCTCGATCCTGACCGGCCTCTACCCGCCGCGGCACGCCGTGCGCGAGAACGGCCTGTGGCCGCTCTCGGGGAGCGCCGACACGCTGGCGGAGCGCTGCGCCGCCGCCGGGCTCCAGACCGCCGCCGTCGTCGCCTCGTCCGTGCTCGACCGCACGTTCGGCCTGGCGCAGGGCTTCGAGACCTACCGCGGCTCCGCGCTCGAGCAGCGCACGACCGTCTACGCCTCGCTGCCGGCGCGCGTCGTCGTGGACGAGGCGCTGGCCTGGCTGCGCGCGCGCGACCGCGCCCGCCCCTTCTTCCTGTGGGTGCACCTCTACGACCCGCACGCGCCCTACGATCCGCCGGCCGCCTTCGTGCGCGGGCGCTCCGGGCTGGAGCTCTACTTCGGCGAGGTCGAGTCGATGGACCGCGAGCTCGGCCGCCTGCTCGAGGCGCTGCGCGTCGAGGGCGTGCTCGGCTCGACCGTCGTGGCGGTCGTCGCCGACCACGGCGAGGCGCTGGGCGAGCACGGCGAGATCACGCACGGCGCCTACGCCTGGCAGACGACGCTGCACGTGCCGCTGCTCCTGCGCTATCCCGACGGAGCGCGCGCGGGCGAGCGCGAGCACGGCCTGGTCGGCGTCGCCGACCTGTTCCCGACGCTGCTCGAGGCGATCGGCGCGACGCCCCCCGAGGGGCTCGACGGCGCGAGCCTGTGGCGCCGCGCGCCGCCGGCGGGGCGCGGCCTCTACTTCGAGTCGGAGATGGGCTGGCTGGCCTTCGGCTGGAGCCAGCTCGTCGGCTGGATGGACGAGCGCTGCAAGTACCTGCACAGCGCCGAGCCGCAGCTCTTCGACCTGGCGCGCGACCCCGCCGAGCGGCACGACCTGCTCGAGGGAGACGCGCGCGGCGCGCCCGACGTCGAGCCGTTCCGCCGCGCGATCGCGGAGGTCTTCCGCCGTCCGGCGCTGCCGGTCGAGCCGACCGCGGCGCTCGACCCGGCGCTCGAGGCGAGCCTGCGCGCGCTCGGCTACGCCGCCGCGCCGCACGCGGGCACCGCGCTCCCCGACCCGCTGGCGCCGACCGACCGGCCCAGCCCGACGAGCCGCGTGGACGAGTTCCACGCGCTCCTGAACGCGACCGGCCTGGTCGACACCGGCCACCTGGACGAGGGCATCGCCGTGCTCGAGCGGGCGCTGGCGGAAGGGCCCGCGAGCGCCTTCGTCCTCGAGCAGCTCTCCTCCGCGCTCTTGCGCCGCGACCGCGCGGCCGAGGCGCTGCCGCTGCTCGAGCGCCTGACGCGCGACTTCCCGCCGCGCTCGGTGGACTTCCAGAACCTGGCCTCCGCGCACGCGGCGCTGGGGCGCGACGAGGAGGCGGTGGCGGTGCTGCAGCGCGCGATCGCGCTCGACCCGCGCAACGGGGCGGCGCTGCGCGGCATGGCGCGCCTGCTCGAGCGCATGGGGCGGGCCGACGAGGCCGCGGGCTGGCGCGAGCGCGCGGACGCGCTCGGCCCGTGAGGGTCAGCGCTCCCCGGCGAGCGGCATGCGGTTCTCGTCCGGCGGCACGAGCTCGCCGGCCGCGGCGAAGGCCTGCTCGAGCGCGTCGCGCAGCAGCACGCCCGTGTCCGCCGCGCGCGCGCGCAGCTCGGCCGGCACGAGGTCGTCGCCGCCGCCGGCCACGAACGAGTTCGTCGCCAGGCGGTAGGCGCGCTCGGGCTCGAGCGCCGCGCCGCCGACCAGGATGCGCTCGAGGCGCAGCCGGCCGCCGTCTCGCGCCAGCGCGAGCGTCGCGCCGGAGACCTCGATCCCGAGCGCGCGGCGCCCGTCCACGGCGTGGCGCAGCAGGCGCTCGAGCTCGGCGCCACTCAGCACGAGCACGCTGAGCGTGTTGTCGAAGGGCAGGAGCTCGAACAGGTCGCGGGCGGTCACCGGCCCGGCCGCCAGCTCGCGCCGCAGGCCGCCCTTGTTGTGCAGCGCGACGTCGGCCCCGACGTGCGCGCGCAGGACGTCGGCGACCAGGTTGCCGGCGCTCGAGCTGCGCGCCTCGCGCGTGCGCTCGAGCGGCGCGGCCAGCCGGCCGACGACGCGCGCCCAGGCCTCGCCCGTCTCGCGCTCGAGCTCGGCGCAGCGCGCGGCCAGCGCGGGCAGCGCCCGCGCCGCGTCCGCCAGCGCCTCGTCCCCCGCCGGCAGCTCGACCAGCTCCGCGCGCGAGCGCACGACCTTCCCGCTCGAGCGCTCCAGCCACAGCTCCGCCTTGCCCAGCACCTGCGCCTTCTGGCCGGCCTGCACGACGCGGGTCGAGCCCACGCTCCTCCCGTGCGCGAGGAAGGTGTGCGAGTGCCCGCCGACGACGAGCGGCAGCTCGGGATGCGCGCGCGCCAGGCGCTCGTCCTCGAGCAGGCCGAGGTGCGTGAGCGGCACGACCAGGTCCACGCGCTCGTCGCGCAGCTCGGCCAGCGCTTGCTCGAGCGCCGCGAGCGGGTCCTCGAACACGAGCGCGGCGGCGTCGCGATGCGTCATCGAGGGCGTCGTCGCGGCGAGCAGGCCCACGACGGCGACGCGCAGGCCGCCGCGCTCGACGACGCGCCACGGCGGCGCCCAGCCGACGCGCTCGCCCGTGCCCGGCTCGCGCACGTTGGCCAGCACGGCCGGCGGACGCGCGCGCTCGAGCAGCGCCTCGAGCGCCGCGCGGCCGGCGTCGAGCTCGTGGTTGCCGATGCACATCGCGTCGTAGCCGATCGCGGCCAGCGCGCCCAGGAACGGCGCGCCGCCGCGCACGCGCCCTTCGGGCGTGCCCTGCGTCCAGTCGCCCGCGTCGAGCACGAGCACGAGCGCGCCCTCGGCCTCGGCCCGCGCGCGCTCCGCGCGCACCGCCGCGCCCAGGCGCAAGAGCCCGCCGCGCGGCCCGCCGTCGCTCGCCAGCGGCAGGAGCTGGCCGTGCACGTCGTTCGTGTGCAGCACGACGACGTGCAGCGGCGCCTCGTCGGAGGCGCGCTGCGGCGGGCCGCCCGCGCACACGAGGGCGAGGAAGACGAGCGCGACGAGCGGGCGGAACTTCGGGGAGCGGGGCTCCATCGTGCGGCGCGCGGCGCTAGTCTCTCCTGCTCGCCGCCGCGCCATCATGCCCGCCGAGCCGCCCGTCCTCGTCCTGGTCAACCCGATTTCCGGGCGCGGCAGGAGCCTCGTGCGCGCGCGCGCGCTCGCGGCGGCGCTCGAGCGGCGCGGCCTCGCGGCCACGCTGCGCGAGACGCGCCGCGACGGGCCGTCGCTCGCGGGCGTGACCCCCGAGCGCCACCGCGCGCTGGTCGTCGTCGGCGGCGACGGCAGCCTGCACGCGGCCTGCAACGAGCCCGAGGCGCTCGGCCTGCCGCTCGCCTTCTGCGGCACGGGCACGGTCAACGTGCTCGCGCGCGAGCTGCGCCTGCCGACGGCGCCGGACGCGGTCGCGGACCTGGTCGTCGCGGGGCGCGAGGCGCGCGTCCCGCTGCTCGAGGCGAACGGGCGGCGCTTCGTGCTGTTCGCGGAGGCCGGCTGGCTCGGGGGCGTCGTCGCGCGCGTGAACCGCTGGCGGCGCGTAGCGGGGCGCCACGGCAAGCTCGAGTTCACGCGCTTCGGGCTGGGCGGGCTGCTCTCGAGCTGGGGCGCGCCGCTCACCGCGCTCGTGCGCGCCGCGGACGGCGCGGAGCGCGCGGGGCGCTTCGCGAACGCGATCGCGACGCGCGCGCGCTGCTACGGCGGCTCGCTCGCGCTGCCCCTGTGCGACGCGGGGAGGCCGGCGCTCGAGGCCGAGACGTTCACGTTCGTCGGCGAGCGCATGGAGACGCCGGCGGGGCACGCGCTCTACCTCGCCGCCGGCGGCGTGGGCGCCCTGGCGCGGCTGGGGGGGCGGCGCGTCGAGCGCGTGCTCGCGCGCGAGGTCGCGATCGAGGGCCCCGCGGAGGTCGGCGTGCACCTGGACGCGGAGTCGGAGCACCCCGCCCTGCGCCTGCCGCTGCGGGTGCGCGCCGCGGGGGCCACGCTGCGCCTGCTCGTGCCCTGAGCTCCGGGCCGGTCCGGGGCGGATCTTCATCGAGCTTTCACCGGGATCCAGGGGGATCCCAACGAAGGCCGCCGATGCTCCTCAGCGGAGATTCCAGGGACGCGCCCCGGCCGAGCGCCGCGGCGCGCGCCCGAGACCCCGACAGGAGCGCGCATGCCTTCCGCTCTCGCCCGCGCCGCGTCGCGCCGGGCCACGACCCGCCGCCTGCCGTTCGACCGGCTCGACCGCGAGCTCCTCGCGCGCGAGGGCTCGCCGCCGCGCCGGAGCGGCGCGCGCCACCGCGCGATCTGGATCTCGGACACGCACCTCGGGACGCGCGAGGCGCGCGCGGACGTCCTGCTCGACTTCCTGCGCCGCAACGACGCCGACACGCTCTACCTGGTCGGCGACATCCTGGACGGCTGGCGCCTGCGCCGCTCGTGGTACTGGGACGCGGCCCACAACGCGATCCTGGCCGAGCTGCTCGCCAAGCGCGAGGACGGGACGCGCGTCGTGTACGTCGCCGGCAACCACGACGAGTTCCTGCGCGGCTACCTGGGCCTCTCCTGCGGCGGGATCGAGCTGGTGGACGAGGTCGTGCACGAGACCGCGGACGGGAAGCGCCTGCTCGTGCTGCACGGCGATCGCTTCGACGCCTGCATCCGCGACGCGCGCTGGCTGGCGCTGCTCGGCGACCACGCCTATCGCTGGTGCATGCGCCTGAACACCGTCTTCAACGCCGTGCGGCGGCGGCTGGGCTACGGCTACTGGTCGCTCTCGGCCTACCTGAAGCACAAGGTCAAGAACGCCGTCTCCTACATCTCGGACTTCGAGCACGCGGTCGCGCGCGAGGTCGCCGAGCGCGGCTTCGACGGCGTCGTGTGCGGGCACATCCACCACGCGGAGATCCGCACCGTCGAGGGCGTGCTCTACTGCAACGACGGCGACTGGGTGGAGAGCTGCACGGCGCTGGTCGAGGACCGCTCCGGCCGGCTCGCGATCCTGCGCTGGGCGCCGCGCGCGGCCGCGCGCGAGCTGCGGCGCGCGGAGGCGGCGTGCGCCTCCTGATCGTCACGGACGCCTGGGCGCCGCAGACGAACGGGGTCGTGCGCACGCTCGCGACCGTGATCGAGCGCCTGCGCGCGCTCGGCCACGAGGTGCACGTCGTGCACCCCGGGCTGTTCGCGACGGTGCCGTGCCCGACGTACCCCGACATCCGCCTGGCGCTCCTGCCCGGCCGCCGGCTGCGCGCGACCCTGCGCGAGCTCGCGCCCGACGCGGTGCACGTCGCCACCGAGGGGCCGCTCGGGATCGCCGCGCGGCGCCTCCTGGTCGAGCTCGGCCTGCCCTTCACGACCGCCTTCCACACGCGCTTCGCCGAGTACGTCCACGAGCGCGCGCGCATCCCGCTCGCCTGGACCTACCGCGGCCTGCGCTGGTTCCACGGCGCGGCCGAGCGCGTGCTGGTCGCGACGCAGAGCCTGCAGGAGGAGCTCGAGGGCCGCGGCTTCCGCAACGTGGCGCGCTGGTCGCGCGGCGTGGACCTGGAGCTCTTCCGCCCCGACCGGCGCGAGGACCTCGGCCTCGCGCGCCCGGTGCACGCCTACGTCGGGCGCGTGGCGGTCGAGAAGAACCTCGAGGCCTTCCTGTCGCTCGACCTGCCGGGCTCGAAGCTCGTCGTCGGCGACGGGCCGTCGCGGCGCGCGCTCGAGCGCCGCTGGCCAGCGGCCGTCTTCGTCGGCATGAAGCACGGCGAGGAGCTCGCGCGCCACTACGCCTCGTCCGACGTGTTCGTCTTCCCGAGCCGCACGGACACCTTCGGGCTGGTCGTGCTCGAGGCGCTCGCGTGCGGCGTGCCGGTGGCGGCCTTCCCCGTGCCCGGCCCGCTCGACGTGCTCGGCGACGCGCCCGTCGGCGCGCTGCGCGAGGACCTGGGCGAGGCCTGCCGCCTCGCGCGCGCGGTCGACCCTGCGGCCTGTCGCCGCCACGCCGAGGGCTTCTCCTGGGAGCGCTGCGCCGAGCTCCTGCTCGCGCACCTGGCGCCGATCTCGCGCGCCGCCTGACCCGAGCGCGCTCAGTCTTCCGTCGACCGGACGACCACGGCCGTGCCGAGGTCCACGGACCCGCTCGCGCCGAGGTCGTACGAGCCCAGCACGCTCGGCACGCACCCCCGACGCGCGCGCCGCGGGCCGGCGCCGCGCGCCTCGCCGGCGCGCACCCGCAGGCGCGCCGCGGGCAAGCGCTCGAAGCGGAAGCGCCCCGTGGCGTCGCTCGTGGCGCGGGCGAGGCCGGCGCCCCGGCGGGTCCGCTCGCCCTGCGCGGGGAACGGCGGTCCCTCGTCCAGCTCGCACACGAGCGCCACGCCCGCGAGCGGCGCGCCGTCCGCGTCGACGAGCCGTCCGGCGAGCGAGCGGCCGCGCGCCTCGCCCTCGAGCGCGAGCGCGCGCACCTCGCCGGGAGCGAGCGCGACGAGGAGCGGCGCCGGCGCGGCGGAAGGCTCCCCGGCGGGCCAGTCGGCGTGCACGCGGTGCTCGCCCGGCGGCAGGCCCTCGAGCACGAAGCGGCCGAGCGCGTCGGTGCGCGCGCTCGCCTCGAGCGCGCCGTCGAGCGCGCGCGCGGCCTGCACGCGCACGAGCGCTCCCTGCAGCGGCACGCCGCGGCCGTCGCGCGCCACGCCGAGCAGCGCGGCGGCGCGCGCGACGCGCAGCGTGAGCCGGGCCTGCTCGCCGGCCGCCAGCCGCGCGCGTCCCGCGCTCTCGCCGGTCGCCGCGTCGGGCACGACGACCAGGCCGCCGGGCAGGCTCCCGGGGACGAGCGAGACGCGGTAGCGCGCGGGCGGCAGCGCGCCGAAGCGAGCCTCGCCGCGCTCGTCGAGGGGACGGCAGTCCCAGGCCACGCTCCCGCGCTCCAGCAGCAGCCGGGCGCCCGGAGCGCGCGCGCCGGAGGGGAGCTCGAGCGCGACGACGAGGTCCGCGAGCGCGGTCCGCGAGCCGCCGCTGCGCGCTGCGGGCGCGAGCGCTCGACCCTCTTCTTGCCCGGGAGCGCGACCGTCCGCGCGGGGCGGACGAGCGAGCGCGGCGGCGCGCGCGACGGGGCCGGCCGCGGGCGCGGGGCGGGCGACCCGCGGCACGCGACGCGGACCGCCACGCCCCGCGGACGAGGCGAGGACGAGCGCCAGCACGCCCGCGCCCGCGAGCGCGAAGCAGGCGGCGCGGGCGCCCCTCACGTGCGGGTCGCCGTGAAGGTCCCGGCGAGGGACTCGAGGTCGTTCCGGAAGGTCCCCTCCAGGGTCCCGTCGGCGTCGATCGTGCCGCGGAAGAGCGTGCCCTCGGCGTCGACGCCGCTGAGCTCGGCCGTCGTGCCGCTGGTCGAGATCACCGTCGCGGAGACGTTGTCGTCGGGCGGCGCCAGCGTCACGTTGCCGTCGTCGTCGACCAGGATCGTGAGCGGGTCGGTGACGCCGCCCGCGGTGGAGCTGCCGACGTACGTCCCGGCCAGGAGGTCGATCAGGTCCTCGTCGAGCACGTCGTCGACGGCGACGACGCGCTCGCCGGTGAACGTGCCGGTCTCCGCGCCGAGCACCCACGTGCCCGCGAGCGAGCCGTCGCTCCCGATGTCGCCGCTGAAGGTCGCGCCGGTCGAGGCGTTGCCTGCGACGAAGCCGCCGTCGGTCTGGGCCAGCCCCTCGAGCGAGATCAGCCCGTCGAAGGCGCTGACGGCCCAGCCGAAGAGCGCGCCGTCGCGGTCGACGAAGACCGTGAACGGGCCCTCGTCGTCGCCCTCGTAGTGCCCCGTGTAGCGGCCCGCGACGATCGTGCGCAGCGTGCGCTGCAGGTGCGCCAGGGCCTGGGCTGCATCGACCAGGGTGCGCGCGCCTCCCGGCAGGCCGGCGGTGATCGTGTCGAGGACCGGCTGCGCGAGCCCGGCGAAGGTCGTCGCGTCGGTCGAGAAGTCGAGCGACATCCCGAGCGCGGCCTGGGCGACGAGCGGATCGATCGTGATCCCGTTGTCGACGTCCAGGTCGAGGTCGAGCGTCTGGAGGAAGCGCGCGATGTTGACCACCTCCTCGTCGGTCTCGTCGACCGCGCCCGGAGCGAGGCTCAGGGGCGTCATCACGGGCTGCGCCAGGCCCAGCCCGATCACCAGGTCGCCGACGGCGAACATCGCCTGCGCCCCCGGCAGGTAGGCGAAGCGGCCGGCGGCGTCGGTGGTCGAGATCCTCGTGCCGGAGGTGACGGTCAGGCCCTCGACCGGGCTGTCGAGGAAGGTCCCCGTCGGCCCGCCCCCGCCGCCGCCGCTGCCGCCGCAGCCGGCGAGGGTGAGGGCGACGAGCGCCGAGAGGAAGCGATCGCGTGCGTACATCGTGGGTCTCCTGGGCTTGGGACGCGAGGCGATCGCGCCGCGTGGTGTGGGATTCCTCCCCGACCACGCGCGGCGCGCGCGGGCTGCCGGACTTTCCGGCTTTTCCGGCTCGCGCCGACCGCGCGCGCGCGGGGCACCCGGCCCCGGCCCGCGGGGAAGGGGCTAGAATCCGGGCAGCTCCGAGCGCTCGCGCGTTGTGCCTGCGGGCCGCCGCGCCCACCGCTCGCCATGGATCCCACGCCGAGTCTCTGGGACGGAATCCTCGCCCGCGCGTCGGTCCTGCGGCGGCGCTACGCGAACCTCGCCGACGCGCCCCAGGACACGTGGTCGCTCGTCGGTCGCGTCGCGGCCGAGAAGTTCGCCGGCGGCGTCGCGCCGAAGACGCGCGACCGCGACCACCTGTGGGCGCTCTGGACGCGCGCGATGGTCAGCGTGCTGAACGACCTGCACCGCCGCGAGCGCCGGCGCGGCGCGACGACCCCGCTCGAGGCGCTCGGGGAAGGCCACGAGCCGGCGCAGGCCGAGCCGGACGATCGGCTGCAGGCCCTGGCCGAGGCGCTGCGCGAGCTGGCCGAGCGCGACGCGGCCCTCGGCGAGGAGAAGGCGCTGCTGGTGGCGCTGCGCTACTTCGAGGGCCTGACGTGGGAGGAGCTGGGCACGACGCTGGGCTCCTCGGTCCGCCGCGCCCGCGACGAGTGGGCCGTCACGCGCGCCTGGCTGCGGCGCGAGCTGCGCCGGCGCGGCGTGGAGCTCGACTGACGCGATGGCGGGCGCGGAGGGGAGCGAGCGCGAGCGCTGGCAGCGCGTCCAGGGGCTCTTCCACCGCGCGCGCGAGCTCGCCCCCGAGGAGCGCGCCGCCTTCCTGCGGCGCCAGTGCGCGGGGGACGCCACGCTCCTGGCGGAGGTCCTGGAGCTCGTCGGCGAGGCGCTGCCCGAGTCCTGGAGCGGCGAGCGGCCCGCGCAGAGCGAGGACCTCTCTGGCCGGCGCTTCGGCCACTACGAGCTGGAGCGCGTGATCGGCCAGGGATCGATGGGCGTGATCTACGAGGCGCGCCAGGAGCGCGTCGGGCGCAGCGTGGCGCTCAAGGTGCTGCGCGGGCGCGACGAGTTCCTGCGCGCCGGCGGGACGCCGCGCTCCTACGAGCGCATGGCGCGCCGCTTCGCGGCCGAGGCGGAGGCGCTCGGCCTGCTCGACCACCCCGGCATCGTGCCGATCCACGAGCTCGAGAGCGCGGACGGCCACAGCTACTTCACGATGCGCCTGGTGCGCGGCGAGGACTTCCGCTCGATCATCGCGCGCGTGCACGCGCGCGGCGGGCGCGAGGGCTGGACGCTGGCGCGCGCGCTCGGCGTCGTGCTGCGGGTGTGCGAGACGATGGCCTTCGCCCACGACCGCGGCGTGCTGCACCGCGACCTGAAGCCCTCGCACGTGATGGTCGGCGCCTTCGGCGAGGTCACGATCGTCGACTGGGGCCTGGCCAGGCTCCCGGGGCGAGCGGAAGAGCGCGACCTGCGGCTGGCGCCGGAGCAGGACGACGCGGCCACCGACTCGCTCGCCCCCGAGCCGCTGCGCACGGTCGAGGGCGACGTGATCGGCACGCCCGCGTACATGCCGCCCGAGCAGGCGCGCGGCGAGCTGGAGCGGCTCGGGACGCGCTCCGACGTGTACGCGCTCGGCGCGCTGGTCTACCACCTGCTGGCGGGCCATCCGCCGTACCTGGAGGAGCCGCTGGCGGCGCGGCGCGTGCTCGAGCGCGTGCGCTCGGAGGCGCCGCTCCCCCTCGCCGGGCGCGCGCCGGGCGCCGCGCCGGCTCTGGTCGCGATCTGCGAGAAGGCGATGCGGCGCGAGCCCGAGGAGCGCTACGCCGGCATGCAGGAGCTGGCCCTCGACCTGCGCGCGTTCCTGGAGAACCGCGTCGTCGGCGCGCACCGCACCGGGCGGCTGACGGTGCTCGTGAAGTGGCTGCAGCGCAACGCGCTCCTGGCGGCGGCCGCGGGCGTGCTCGGGCTGGTCGGCATCGGCTGGGCCACGAGCGTGGCCTGGAAGAACCGCGCGCTCGCCGCCGCGGCGCGCGAGGCGAGCCGCGAGCGCGACCACGCGCGCGTCGAGTCGGGCTTCTCCGAGGCGACGGTGCGCTTCCTGATGGACGTCTTCCGCTCGCTGCATCCCGACCAGGCGCAGGGGCGCGAGGTCTCGATGCGCGACGCGCTCGACCTGGCGGCCGAGTCCGTCGCGGCCTACCGCGAGTCGCCGCGCGTCGAGGCCGCGGTGCGCCGCACGCTGGGCGTCGCCTACCACCACCTGGGCGACGGCGCGCGGGCCGAGCCGCACCTGCGCTTCGCGGCCGAGACGCTCGAGCGCGAGCTCGGCGCGCGCGACGCGCAGACGGTCGGCACGCTGGGCGAGCTCGGCGCCGTGCTGCGCGAGCTCGCGCGCTACGACGAGGCGGAGCCGCTCTTGCGGCGCACGCTCGCGCTCGCCGGCGAGCTCCAGGGCGAGCGCGGGCTGCTCACGCTGCGCGCGATGGGGAACCTGGGCCAGCTGCTCTTCGATCGGCGCCAGCTCGAGGAGGCGCTGGCCCTGGCGCGCCGCCTGGCCGAGCTGCAGACGGCGGTCGGCGGCCCCGCGAGCCCCGAGCTGCCGCCCACCTACGAGCTGATCGGCTCGATCCTGGACGAGCTCGGCCGGCCCGAGGAGGCCGAGGCGTGGTTCAGGAAGGAGCTCGAGCTCGACCGCACGCTCCATGGCGAGGACCACTCGAGCACGCTGGTCGCGGCGCAGAACCTGGCCAACGTGCTCTCGGGCATGGGCCGCCGCGAGGAGGCGCTCGAGCTCGCGCTGGGGACCGTCGCGCGCCTGGTCGAGGTGTTCGGCCCGACGCACCGCAACGCGCTGATCGGCCAGGGCAACCTCGCGCTCTACCTGGTCGACGACGGCCAGGTGGAGGAGGGGCTGGCGCTCCTGCGCGAGACGCTGGCGACGCAGGAGGAGGTGCAGGGGCCCGAGCATCCCGACACGCTCCAGACGCGCTTCAACCTGGCGAAGATCCTGCGCTTCCGGCAGCGCACGGACGAGGCGCTGCCGCTCTACCTGGCGCTCGACGCGTGGCACAAGGCGCGCGGGGACGGCGCCGACGCGCGGCACGGCATCGTGCTGGTCGGCCTGGCCGACTCCTTGATGGCGGCGGGCGACGACGAGCGGGCGGTGGGCGTCTTGCGGAGGCTGCTGCCGCTGCACCGCGCGCACCCCGAGCGCACGGAGGCCACGCTCGCCGACACCGGACGGAAGCTCGCGGGCTGCTACCGCGCGCTCGGCTGGCAGGCGGAGCTCGAAGGGCTCGAGGCGGAGCTCGCGGGCGGTCCGCCGCCGGCGCGCTGAGCGGCCGGCCAGCGACCGCTGCGGCGCTCGGGTCCGGGCGCGCTGCGCTCGTCGCCCGCGGCGCACGCGGCCCGGCGATCGGGCCGAGCGCACGCATCGCGGCCGATGCGCTCGGGCCCCGGCGCGGGCGAGCCGGCGGTCGCCGCCGCGCCATACGCAACCCTTTCGAGCTTCTCGCCCGAAGCGGAAGGAGCTTCCACGCGCGCGCTCAAGACGCGCCTGCGCAGGGCCCGAAGGGGACCCGCAGGGGATCCCACCTGTCCCGGGGATCGGAAGCAGCACCATGGCCCAGCGCACCCTTCGTCGTTCGATCGTCCTCCTCGTTTCCCTCTTCGCGTCGTGCGGCGGCGGCAGCAGCTCGAGCAGCGGCGGCGGAGGAGGAGGTGGCGGCGGCGGCGGCCAGAACGACGGCTCGGCCGTGACGGCGAACCCCGTCATGTTCGTCACGCAGGTGCCGGTGCGCGACGTCTTCCGCACGATCACGTCCGCCTTCGGCTCGCACGAGACGCTGCCCTCGAAGGTGCCGCGCGGCGGCGACCTGTGGATCCGCTACCCGGACAAGACGCTGAAGAACCTGACGCGCGCGGCGGGCTACGGCATCGACGGGCTGCAGGCCGGCCCGAACGCGATCGCCGTGCGCGACCCGATGGTGCACTGGAACGGCGCGAAGGCCGTCTTCAGCATGGTCGTCGGGGCGCCGAACCAGAACCAGGGGACGGTCTTCTTCTGGCAGCTCTACGAGATCACCGGCCTCGGCAAGAACGACACGCCGGTGATCACGAAGGTCCCGAACCAGCCCGCGAGCTACAACAACATGGGCCCCTGCTACGGCAGCGACGGCCGCATCCTGTTCACGAGCGACCGCCCGCGCGACGGCTCGGCGCACCTCTACCCGCAGCTCGACGAGTACGAGGAGGTGCCGACCCTGACCGGCATCTGGAGCCTCGATCCGGGCAGCGGCGACCTGTTCCTGGTGCAGCACTCGCCCTCGGGCTCTTTCGAGCCGATCGTCGACAGCTTCGGCCGCGTCGTCTACGAGCGCTGGGACCACCTCGAGCGCGACCAGCAGAAGGACCTGGAGCAGATCTCGGCCTTCCTGGGCGGCACGGAGGCGTACGGCGTCTTCAACTACACCGACGAGAGCGCCGGCGCCGTCAGCACGGGCAACGCCGAGGAGGTCTTCCCCGAGCCGCGCGCGCCGTGGGTCTACTTCGTGAACAACAACCCGGGCTTCTCGGGCGACTTCAACGGCTACGAGTCCAACATGGTCGGGAACGGGTTCAACCTGTTCTTCCCGTGGACGGTGAACCAGGACGGGACGCGCGAGGAGACGCTCAACCACGTCGGCCGCCACGAGCTGCGCGGCTTCGTGGACCGCTCGATCAACGACGACCCGAACGTCGTCGGCCAGGGCACGGCGCCCGCGCAGGTCGCCAACCGCCAGTTCATCCAGAACGTGATGCAGCTGCGCGAGGACCCGCTGCAGCCGGGCGACTACCTGGCGGTGGACGCGCCGGAGTTCTACACGCACACGGCCGGCCAGGTGCTGCGCATCCACGGCGCGCCGTCCATGAATCCGAACCAGATGACGGTGGGCTTCGTCACGCCGCGCGAGACGCACGACGGCACGCCGCCGAACCAGTCGCCCTCGTCGTCGCACACGGGCCTCTACCGCAACCCGGTTCCGCTCGCCGACGGGCAGATCGTCGTCTCGCACACCTTCGAGACGCACCGCCAGAACCCGTTCGACGCGAGCGAGGGCGTGATCCACGACTTCCGCCTGCGCATCATGGAGCCGGACGGCGTCTACATGGGGCCCGGCCCCTCGCTGACGACCGGGATCGTCAAGGACGTGACGTACTGGACGCCGACGCAGCTCGCGAGCTGGTCCGGCCCGCTCTTCGAGCTCGATCCCGTCGAGGTCGTCGCGAAGCCCGTCCCGCCCAAGCCCACGGGCACGCTCGACGCGCCCGAGGCGGCCATCCTGGCCGACGAGGGCGTCGACCTCGACGACCTGCAGGACTGGCTGCGCAGCCAGGACCTCGCGCTCGTCGTCAGCCGCAACGTCACGTCGCGCGATCGGAACGACAAGCAGCAGCCCTACAACCTGCACGTCGCCGGCGGCGGCGCGCAGACGACCGGCGCGGGAGGCACGGTCTACGACGTGGCCTTCATGCAGTTCTTCCAGGGCGACCAGATCCGCGGCATCGGGCTCGTGCCCGGCGCCACGCAGCCCCTGCCCGGCCGCCGCGTGCTGGCGCAGGAGATGCACGACACCTCGGCCACGAACTGGAACCCGGTCACGGCCGGCGGCACCGGCGCGGTCGAGATCGGGCCCGACGGCTCGATGGCGGCGCTCGTGCCCGCGCGCCGCGCGCTCTCGTGGCAGCTCGAGGACGCCGGCGGCCACGCCGTCGTGCGCGAGCGCTTCTGGGTCACCTTCCAGCCCGGCGAGGTGCGCACCTGCGCCTCCTGCCACGGCGTCAACGAGACCGCGCAGGACGGCGGCGCGCCGCCGGTGAACGAGCCGCAGGCGTTGCGCTGGCTGCTCCAGCACCTGCGCGGCCAGGGCGCGCCGTTCTAGGCGCGGGAAGAGCGCGATGCGGAGGTCCGCGCGCGTCCGATCGCCGCGGCGCGGCGCGGCGGCGCTCCTGGCCCTGCTCGCCGCGTGCGCGGCGGGCGCGGGCCCGCGCGCGCCCGCGGTCGTGGGGCCCGCCGACGGCGCGCCGCCCGCGCGCTCCGCGAGCAGCTTTGCGCGCCCGCCGGCCACGCCCGACGGCGCGCCTGCGCGCCTCGCCGCGCGCGTGGACGGCGCGAGCGGGGCCTGCGCGCGCGTCGTCGCCCTGGACGGCGTCGCGCTCGCGGAGCCCGCACCCGGCGCCACGCTCGAGCTCGCGCCCGGCGCGCACGAGCTCGTGCTCGAGTGCCGCGTCGGGGAGCGCAGCGCGACCGTGCGCGCGCGCGTCGCGCTGCGCCCCGGCCGCGCCTACGTCCTGGCGCTCGGGATCGACGCCGACGGCGCGCCGGCCGCGCTGGTCGTCGAGGCCGGCGGCTGACGCCCGCGCCGCGCGCCGCTCGTTCCGCGCGTCCGCGCCCCGCGGGGGGGCACCCCGCCGGCTCCTCCGCTACCCTGTGCGGCCCGCCACGCCGAGGAGCCGCATGTTCATCGAGAGCTGGAGAAAGCACTGGGGCCTCTCCCAGGACCCGTTCGCCTGCGAGGACGCCGACAAGGACCTGATCCTCACGCGCATGGACTCCGCGGCCGTGCACTCGGCCTTCGAGCGCCTGTTCGGCGACCCCGCCTCGCCCGCGCCGGGCATCGTGTTCGGCGAGAAGGGCAGCGGCAAGAGCGGCCTGCGCCTGACGATGAAGCGCAAGCTCGAGGCCTACAACCAGGAGCACCCCGAGGCGCGCGTCTTCTGGGTCGAGTACAACGACTTCGACGGCTTCGTCGAGCAGTTCCGCCGCTCGGTGCGCGCCACCGGCGACGCGCGCGCCGTGGCCGACCGCGTGCTCGAGGAGTGGAGCGCCGCCGACCACCTCGACGCGATGCTCTCGCTGGGCGTGACGAAGCTCGCCGACGAGGTCGTGGACACCGGCCTCGAGCCCGGCCGCCTGACGCGCAAGCAGAAGGCGGACCTCTTGCTCCTGACCGCGCTCTACTGCCAGTCGCGACGCCACGCGACGGCCGAGGTGCTGGCGCGGCTGCGCGCGCGCGTCGGCTTCCGCACGCCGCGCAGCGGGCTCCTGCTCGTGCTGCGCGTGCTGCTCTCGCTCGTGGCGCTGGCCGTGGCCGCGCTCCCGCACGTCGACGCGCGCCTGGGCTTCGCGGCGCCCGGCCCGGCCTGGGCCTGGTACGCGGGCGGCGGGGCGCTGCTCTCCGCGGTCTGGCTGCAGGCGGGCTGGTCGCGGCTGGGCGTCCTGCGCGCGGTGCGCCGCACGACGCGCAGCATCCGCGTCGTCGCGCGCGACGGGAAGCAGCTGGCGCAGATCCTGCGCGGCCTGCCGCCCGGGCTGCGGCGCGAGTTCGCGCTGCCGCGCGTCGCCGACGAGGCCACGCGCTTCGACTTCCTGCAGCGCTTCCTGGGCCTGCTCGGCGCCTTCGGCTACGCCTCGTGGTACGTGCTCTTCGACCGCGTCGACGAGCCCTCCTCGCTCAACGCCGCCTCGACCGGCGCGCGGCGCTTCGTCGAGCGCATGCTCGACCACAAGCTGCTGCAGCTCCCGGGTCTCGGGCTGAAGATGTTCCTGCCGATCGAGCTCGACGAGATCTACCGCAACGCGCCGCCGGCCGAGCTGAAGCGCATGCGGCTCGACAAGTCGAACCTGGTCCACAACCTCGACTGGACGGGCGAGGAGCTGTACGCGATCGCGAACCAGCGCCTGCGCACCTGCTCCGAGCCGGGCGGCCGCGTGCGCGAGCTCGACGAGTTCTTCGCCGAGGGCTTCGAGCGCCCGCACCTGCGCGCCACGCTCGAGGCGCTCGGCACGCCGCGCTACGCGCTCGGCTTCCTGGCCTCGCTCTTCCTCGAGTACGCGCGCAACCTGCCCGGCGACCTGGGCGACGAGGCGCGCGAGTGGCGCGTCCCGCGCGCCCACTTCGACCTCGTGCGCGCGAGCTGGCTCGACCGCGCCAACCTGCTGCGCCGCAAGCTGAACTAGGCGGGATGGGGGAAGGGCGGCGCCTGGAGATCGCGTTCCTGCTCGCGGTGCTGGGGGTCTTCTTCCTGCCGCAGCTCGCGGGACGGCGCGTGCTCGTCGCGCACGACAACGCGCTCGAGGTCGGCGTCGCGCCGTCGGAGGGCTTCGTCTCGAACCGCCGCTTCGCCGACCAGGGGCTGGTCTTCCTGCCGGAGGTCCACCACCACCTGCACGGCGACCACGAGGGCTGGATCTCGACCTGGAACCCCTGCACCGAGCTCGGGCGGCGCACCTACAACGTCTCGGGCTTCAGCAAGGCCTGGGTCCTGTTCCACGCGCTCTCGTGGTGGATCGACGACGCGCCGTGGATGGTCACGGCGCTCGCGACCGCGGCGGCGCTCGGGATCGGGCTCTTCGCCTGGCTGTTCCTGTGCGCGCTCGGGCTGCACCCGGCCGCGCGGCTGGCGGGCGCGATCGGCCTCGCCTGCGGCGTGTTCGTGGCGTACTGGCTGTGCTTCCCGATGTTCCTGTGGGGCATCTGCTGGACGCTGGCGCTCCTGTGGGGCACGACGCGCTTCCTCGAGCGCCCGGGCGCGGCATGGGGGCTCGCGATCGCCTTCTGCGTGCACGCGCTGCTCCTGACCGGCTACCTGCAGCAGACGGTCTACGCCGCGTACCTGGTCGCGGGCTACGCGCTGTGGCGCGCGCTGCGCTCGCCGCTCGGCGCTCGCGCGCGCGCGGCGCGCCTGGCCGGGCTCGCCGCGGCGGCCGGCGTCGGCCTGGCGAGCGTCGCGCCGGTCTACATCGACCTCCTGGAGACCGTGCGGCGCTCGTGGCGCTCGGAGGCCGACGCCGCGTTCTTCGTCGGCCGCCTGCCGGCGCTGGAGGGCTGGCGCGACTGGGCGACCTTCGTGCAGCAGCGCTTCGACCCGCTGTGGACCGGCAACCCGGCGCACGCGGAGGGCGAGCGGCTCTTCAACGGCTTCGCGCTGACGCCGCTCTTCTTCGCGCTCTTCTTCGTCGCGCTCGCGCCGGGGCTGCGCCGGCGGCTGTGGCCGGCGCTGGCGTGGGTCGGGGCGTGCCTCTTGCTGACGGTGTGGCCGGCGGCCTACCGCCTGGCGATCGAGCACGGAGGGCTCGGGTTCTCGCGCGGGCAGCCGCTCGTGAAGGCGCTCGTGCCGTCGAGGGTGGTCGCGGCCGTCGCGGCCGACGCGCTGCTGCGCGGCGCGCTGCGGCGCGGCCCGGCGCGCGCGCTCGCCGTCCTGGCCGTGCTCGCGGGCGCGGGGCTCGGGCTCGCCTCGGAGCGGGCGCTCGAGCCGGGC
>CADEGS010000014.1 GCA_902826945.1 uncultured bacterium
CGCGCCGGGCACGTGTTCGAACACAATCCTGTTCGTAGGGCTGCTCCTCGCCTAGCCACTGCGGGGGCGGCGCCATCACGAACTTCCAGACGGCGGCGCTCTCGGGCTGGCTCCTCGAGCGCCTCTTCCCGGGCCACGGGCCGCAGACGCTCGCCGGCCGCTTCGGCACGCCCGCGGTCCCGGCCGGCATCCCGGGCACGGCGCCGCACGCGCTCCTGCCGTGGACGCTGGCCGGGCCCGACGGCGGGCCGGGCGCGCCGCTCTCGCTCGCGCTCCTGCGCGCGCTCGTGCCCTCGGCCTTCGCCATCGCGATGCTGGGCGCGATCGAGTCGCTGCTCTCGGCCACCGTGGCGGACGGCATGACCGGTTTCCAGCACGACCCCGACGCGGAGCTGCTCGGGATCGGGGTCGCCAACGTCGTGGCGCCCTTCTTCGGCGGCTTCGCCGCCACCGGGGCGATCGCGCGCACGGCGACGAACGTGCGCAGCGGCGCGCGCTCGCCGCTGGCGGCACTGACGCACGCGGCCTTCGTGCTGGCCGCCGTGCTGGCGCTGGCGCCCGCGCTCGGCCACCTGCCGATGGCGGCGCTCTCCGCGCTGCTCCTGATGGTGGCCTGGAACATGAGCGAGCTGCGCCACTTCGCGCGCGTGCTGCGCGTCGCGCCGCGCTCGGACGCGGCGGTGCTCCTGACGTGCTTCGGCGCCACGGTCGTGTTCGACATGACGATCGCGGTCACGGCCGGCGTGCTGCTCGCCTCGCTGCTCTTCATGCGCCGCATGGTCGAGATCTCGGGCGCCGAGCTCTTCGCGCGCCGCCACCCCGAGCACGACCAGGACCTGCCCGAGGGGCTCTTCGTCTACGACATCGCCGGCCCGCTCTTCTTCGGCGCGGCGCACAAGGCGACCAGCCAGCTCTTCTCGATGAACCGCGAGGGCGTGCGGCGCGTCGTGCTCGACCTGACGGACGTGCCGGCGCTGGACGCGACGGGGCTCGTCAACCTCGAGTCGGCGCTCGACCGCCTGCGCAGCGGCGGCATCGCCGTCTCGCTGGCCGGCCTGCGCGCGCAGCCGCTCGAGGTCCTGCGCCGCGCGGGGCTGCTCGACGGCGAGCGGCCGGTCGAGCACCACCCGTCGCTGCGCGCCGCGCTCGAGGCCGCCCGCGCGCAGGGCTGACCTACAGCTCGGCGACGAGCGCCCAGCGCAGGGTCAGGCTCTCGCCGGGGCGCGCGGCGAGCACGAGCAGCTTCGCCACGCGGTCGCGCCGGCTCCCGCTGCGCGTACGCGTGCGCAGGAGCAGCGTGTGGCCGGGCACCGGCACCAGGTGGCGCAGGCCGTCGTCGGGCAGCGTGCCGAGCAGCCGGTCGGCGTCGCGCAGCCGGCGCTCCTGGCCCTCCGCGTCCTGCACCACGAAGCGACCGCGGTCGAGGCGCAGAGTCTCGAAGACCGGGATCGGGTACTCGAGCGTCGCGTCCGCGGCGCGCGTGCGCGGCGCGACGACCAGCTCGCCCAGGTCGAGCACCTCCACGAGCTCGGCATCGTCGAAGCCGTAGGAGAGGCGGTCCTCGGCGAAAGCCCCGTAGACGAGCTGCGCGCCGGCGAGGATGACCTCGCCCTGCGCGACGCGCGCCGCCGGGCCGCCCGCGTCGAGGCCGAACGACGCGCCGACCGCGTCGCGCGCCCACAGGGTCGCGATGCCGCCGGCGGGATCCGCCTGCGGAGCGGGGCGCGGCGCGAGCGCGAGGGAGAAGGGGAGCAGGAGGGCGAGCGCCAGGACGACGTGTCGCATGGGATCGGCGGGCGGGGCCGCGGACGGGGCAGCGAGGACGGACGGGGCCGCGCCATTTTCCCACGCGGGCGCGCTTGGCGTGGCCCGCCCCTACTCCAGCCCGATGCGGTGCAGCCGGAACGCCGCCAGGCGGCGCCCGCGCGGGCCGTCCTCGAGCACCGCGCGCTCGCTCGTGACGCGCACCTCGACGAACGCGGCCGCGGCCTCCTCGGGCAAGAGCGCCACCGAGAAGCGCACCGCCTCGCCGCCGCGCGCGGCGGCGACCTCCGTCGTCGCCGCGAGCCGCTCGCCGACGGTCGTGCGCACGAGCAGCGGGTCGGGCACGCCGGGCACGGGCACGAGCTCGACCTGCACGCGCGTCGCGCCGCTCCGGTTGCGCAAGGCGACCCAGGCGCAGCGCGCCACGGTGCCGTCGCCCTGCACGCCGCCGTAGACCTGGTGGATGCCGACCACGCGCGCGAGGTCGACCTCCGGCTCCAGGAAGCGCTCGAGCAGCGCGTCCGTCTCGCCCTGCCAGCGCTCGCGCTCGGCCGCGCCGGGGCGCTCCCAGGCGCGCCCGTCGTAGCGCTCGTCCTGCGGCGGGAGCCGCTCGGCGCGCGCGCCGGCGATCCAGCCGCGCTCGATCAGGAAGCGGGCCATGCGGAGCGCCCCGGCGCGCACGCAGCGCGGGTTGGGGTGGGGGTCGTCGACGAGCGTGTCCTCGCTCCGGAAGCCGGTGAAGAGGCCGAGCACCGGCAGCTCGGGGTCGGCCTGCGCCAGGCGCAGGTCGAGCCGGCGCTCGAAGTCGTCGTCGTAGCCGAGCACGACGGCGAAGACGCCTCCGGCCGAGGCGACGCGCGCGCGCGTGTAGAGCACGTCCTGCACGAGCGCGTCCCAGCGCCGCAGCGACTCGGGCGTGAGGCCGCTGGCGAGCACGCGCTCGACCGCGCGGCGGCCGACGCGGCGCAGCTCCTCCGCCCACGCGAGCGAGGGCAGCCCCTCGACGCTCGTCCAGAAGGCGTGGAAGGACTCGGTGGAGGACTGGGGCCGGTCGAGCCCTCCCGCGGGATCGACCCACACGCGCCGCTGGCCCGTCTCCGTGACCGTCGTGGCGTCGTCGAGGTCGTTGTTGACGGCCAGGTAGAGCACGACGTCGGGCGCCAGCCGCGCGAGCTCCGTGCGCAGCTTGCGCAGCGAGCTGCGGTGGTTCCAGCCCGGGCAGGCGAGGGTGCGCACGACGGGGGCCGCGGCCGGATCGTCGAGCGTTCCGGCCAGGAGCTGCTCGAGCTGCGCCGCGTACGTCTCGTCGTCCAGGACGCCGTAGCCGAAGGCGACCGAGTCGCCGACGAGCAGCACGCGCGGGGCGTCGGGAGCGCGCTCGGGCCCGGCGCGCCGGCGCAGCCCGTCCGCGTCGACGTGCGCGAGCGCGTCGTGGAAGGAATAGGCGAACGAGCGCTTGAGCTCGTAGCCGACGACGGGGTCGTCCGAGACCGCGTAGGGCCCTTCGGTCAGGAGCTCCGCCTCGCGCCGCAGCGCGTCCTCGCCGCGCCCCAGCCGCGCCAGCCCGCGCTCGCGCAGGAAGCGCGCGCCCAGCCAGCCGAGCGCCAGCGCTTCGCACAGGGCCAGGGTGGCGCAGCAGACGGCGAGCTTGCGGGCGGCGTCGGCGGACAGGGCCAAGGGACGCGGATTGTACGGAGGGACCCTGCGCCGCCGGGCTCGCACCGCGCTCGGGGACGCGCTTTCTACAAGGTGCCTGTCGCGGAGGGAGCGGATCCTCGCGGCGGGAGCCGGGTGCGCGGCTTCGGCGCTGCGCGACTCCGTTGGGGGCCGCTCGCGCGGGCCGCGCGCTGCTCGGGAACGCGCGTTGCTCGCCGGTCCGCCATGACCGCTCCCGCACGCCCCACCGGTCTTCCCTCCCGCTCCGTCCCCGGGCTGCGCGGCATCCTCGCCGAGCGGCAGGCGCTGCGCAGCGCCGTGCGTCACCTGCGCCGGCGGCCGAGCCTGTGGGTGCCGCCGGGGCACTACTACTCGCCCATCCCCGACGAGGCGGAGGTGCGCGCCGACGCCGCGCGCGTCTTCGACCGGCGCGTGGCGGAGCTGCCCGGGATCGACCTGAACCTGGGCACGCAGGTCGCCCTGCTCGACGCGATCCTCGCGCTCGAGGAGACGATCGACTTCCCCGAGCACGCCGAGCCCGGCGCCCGCTACCACGCCGCGAACAACTACTTCCCCTTCTGCGACGCGTTCTTCCTGGCGGGGATCCTGCGCCTGTTCCGGCCGCGCCGCATCGTGGAGGTCGGGTCGGGCTTCTCCTCGGCCGTCATGCTCGAGGCCGACGAGCGCTGGCTCGGCGGTCGCACCGAGCTGACCTTCGTCGAGCCGCACCCCGAGCGGCTGCGCGCGCTGTGCTTCGCGCGCGACCTGGCGCGCGCGCGCGTGCTCGAGGCGCGCGTGCAGGACGTCCCGCTCGAGACCTTCGCGCCGCTCTGCGAGAACGACGTGCTGTTCATCGACTCGAGCCACGTGGCGAAGACCGGCAGCGACGTGTGCCACCTCCTCTTCCAGGTGCTGCCGCGCCTCGCGCCCGGCGTCCTGGTGCACGTGCACGACGTCACCTGGCCGTTCGAGTACGGCGAAGGCGACGTGTACGAGGGCCGGGCATGGAACGAGGCCTACGCCGTGCGCGCCTTCCTGCAGTACAACGCGGCCTTCGAGATCCTGCTCCATCCGTCGTTCTTCGCGCACCGCGGGGAGGCGCTCGGCCGGCGGCTGCCGGAGCGCTGCCTGCGTCCGCTCGGGCCCAGCCTGTGGCTGCGGCGGCGCGCGGCGTAGCCGCTCACTCGCCCGGCCGCCCGCGCCCGCGCTCCAGCACGTGGCGCGCGTTCGCGGCCAGCGGGCCGAACGACTCCAGCCCTCCGTCGGGCCAGCGCACGCGCACGCGGTCCACCTGCGCCGCGTCGCCCAGGCCGACGTGCACGCGCGCGTCGCTCGAGCCGCAGTAGCCGTAGGCGCGGTCCACGCGGCGCGCGAGCGCGAGCGCGCCCGCCTCGATGCGGAGCTCGGCGAAGAGCGCGTCGCGCCCGTCCCGGTCGAGCACGCGCAGCACCGCCCAGCCGCCGCGCTTGGGCGCCACGTTGGCGAGCAGGTAGGGCGGCGCGTCGCGGTTGACGACGACGACGTCCACGTCGCCGTCGTCGTCGAGGTCGCCGAAGACGGCCGCGCGGCTCGCGTGCAGGCGCGCGCGCCCCGGGCCCTCGGGGGAGGGATGCTCGGTGAAGCCGCGCTCGCCGCCGACGAAGAGCTGGTTCGCCTCGGCGTAGGGGTCGCGCGGGTCGGGCGGCGGGTCCCAGCGCACGACGCGCCCGTTCGCGACGTACAGGTCGAGGCGCCCGTCGTGGTCGAGGTCGTGGAAGCCGAGGCCGAAGCCGGTGGAGGCGAAGCTCGGCGCGGCCAGGCCGAGCTGCGCGGTCGCGTCCTGGAACCAGGCGCCCTCGCAGCGGTAGAAGGTGTTCGTCTCGTGGCGCAGGTGCGTCAGGAACAGGTCGAGGTCGCCGTCGCCGTCGGCGTCCAGCGCCTGCACGCCCATCCCGGCCTCCGGCACGCCGCTCCCGTCCACCGCGCACGAGCGCGGGCCGGCCTCGTCCTGGAACGTCCCGTCGCCGCGGTTGATCCAGAGCTGGTTCGGGTTGCCGTCGTTCGCGACGTACACGTCGACGCGCCCGTCGCGGTCGAAGTCGCCGCAGGCCACGCCCAGCCCGTTGCCGTAGGCGGCGAAGAGGCCGGCGGCCTCGCTCCCGTCCGCGAAGCGGCCGCCGCCGTCGTTCACGAACAGCGCGTCGGGAGCGGGCGCCTCGTAGCTGCGCGGGCTGCAGTACGTGCGCTCGCCGGTCTTGGTGCGACAGGTGCGCTCCTCGCTCGCCGACCACACGACGTAGCGCGTGACCCACAGGTCGAGGTCGCCGTCCTCGTCGCCGTCGAGGAAGGCGGCGCTGGTGCTCCAGGCGTTGCCCGCCACGCCGGCCGCGGCGCCGCACTCGACGAACGTCCCGTCGCCGCGGCTCCGGTAGAGCGCGTCGGCCCCGACGTTCGTCACGAACAGGTCCTCGTGCCCGTCCCCGTCCACGTCGCCCACGGCCGCGCCCATGCCGTAGCCGCGGTCGCCCACGCCGGCCGCCTCGGTCGCGTCGCGGAAGACCAGCCCGCCGTCGTTCCGGTAGAGCTTGTTCCCCGGCGTCGCCTTCGAGGGCGCGAGCAGGTCGCCCGCCTGCACGAGGTAGAGGTCGAGGTCGCCGTCCTCGTCGTGGTCGAGGAGCGCCGCGCCGCCGGCCATGACCTCGGGGAACAGGAAGCGTCCGTCGGCGCCCGAGCGGTGCACGAAGTCGATGCCCGACGCGGGCAGGCGCTCCTCGAACCAGGCGGCCGCGGCCGGCGCGGCCGCGGGCGCGGGCCTCTCCCCGCACCCTCCGGCGGCCAGCGCGGCGCAGGCGCCGAGGACGGCGGCCGCGCGCGCGCGCGTCACCGTTCGCGCTCCCGCGCCGCGAGCAGGACCTCGAGCTCCGCCACGTCGCGGTGGCGCGGCGCGAGACGCCTGGCGTCCTCGAGCGCCGCGCGCGCCTCGTCCAGCCGCTGTCCCTCGAGGAGCGCGCGTGCCAGGCAGGTGCGCGCGTGCGCGCTGTCGGCCAGGCGCAGGACGGCCTCGCGCAGGTGCGGCTCGGCCTCCTCGTGCCGGCCGAGCGCCAGGCAGGCCTCGCCCAAGGCCAGGCGCACGAGCGGGTCCTTGCGGTGCAGCGCGTGGGCGCGCTCGAGCGCCGTGCGCGCCTCGTCCGGGCGCGCGAGGCGCAGCAGCGCGCTGCCCAGCGCGTAGTGCGCGCGGCTCGACCCGGGATCGCGCTCGACGGCGGCGTGCGCGCTGGCGAGCGCGCGCGCGGGGTCGCCGGCGTCGAGGCACGCCAGCGCGAGCGCGACGTGCGTGAGCGCGCCCGCCTCGCCCTCGGCGCAGACCTGCTCCAGGACGCGCACCGCGCGCTCGGGACGGCCCGCGCGCGCGTACGCCACGGCCAGGTTGTTCGCGACGTCCTCGCGCCCGGGGCTCGCCTGCGCGACGCCCTCGAGGATCGCCACCGCCTGCTCGGCGTCGCCGCTCTCGAGGCAGCGCTTCGCGCGCGTCATGCAGGCGCGCGTGCCGAGCGCGTAGGCCTCGAGCCGCGCGCTGGCCTCGTCGGGCAGGAAGCGCTTGCGCGGCGCCTGCGCGCGCGCGCCGAGCGCCTC
The DNA here is from genome assembly GCA_902826945.1 of uncultured bacterium. The sequence continues at coordinate 7,033 of CADEGS010000014.1, forward strand.
GGCGTCGGCCTCGCGCCCCGCGCGCCGGTAGGCCTGCGCCAGCAGGAAGCGCGCCGTCGCGTGCCGCGCGTCGAGGCGCAGCGCGCGCTCGAGGCAGCGGATCGCCTCGGCGTGGTCCTGGCGCGCGAGCGCGACGCGCCCCAGGCCGACCGCTCCCTGCGGCGAGCGCGGCGCGAGCTGCGCCGTGCGCTGGAAGCACGCCGCCGCCTCCGCGTCGCGCCCGCTCTCGAGCAGGAGGTCGCCCAGGCGCTCCTGCGCCGGCGCGTAGTCCGGCGCGCGCGCCACCAGCGCCTGGAGCGTGGCCAGCGACGCGTCGAGGTCCCCGGCCTGCAGCGCCGCGATCGCGGCGTGCAGCCCCCACGCGGGCTCGCCCGGGTCGAGCGCCGCCGCCTGCGCGAACGAGCCCTGCGCCTCGGGCCACAGCCCGTTCGCCTCGTAGGCGAGCCCGAGCTCGCCGCGCGCCGCCGCGTCCGCCGGCGCGCGCTCGACGGCGCGCACGCGCTCGTCGAGCAGCGCCGCGACCTCCGGCTCGAGCCCCTCGGGCCGCAGCGGCCGCACCGCCTCCGGCGGCTCGGCGCACGCCACCAGCGCGAGCAGGAAGAGACCCGAGCGCGCCCGGAGACCCGGGCGCGCCGCAGCAGGGGAGGAAGGGAAACGCATGGCGCGCGACCCCCGCGGGCGACCCCTGCGGGGCTCCCGCACGAATCGAGTTATACGCGCGCCTTACCTCTGCCGGAAGCCCCCCGCGATCAGCCCCGGCGACGAGCGGCGGTCGCGAGATGAAGACGGCCCGGCGCAGCCACCGGCACCGGGCGTTGCTAGTCCACGCCGAAGAGGATCCGCTCCTCGACGATCAGCTTCTTGCGCGTCTTGCAGGCCGAGGGCGGGGAAGGCGCGCGGACGCATGCGGGTCTCCGAAGAGGGTGGGGAAGAGCGCAGCCACGATCGTCCGTCCGCGCCGCGCCCCTGAGCGTTTCGCAACCGCGTGCGCGCGGCGTTCCGATCCCGGGAACGCCTTCGCTACCCGCCCGAAAGCGCCTGCAGCAGGTGCACCTCGGCGCCCGGCGCGACCGCCGCGCCGAGGTCGCGCACGAAGCGGCCGTCGACGTAGACCTTCACGTGCGGGCGCAGGCGGTCCTGCTCGTCGACGATGCGGAACAGGAGGCCGGGGTGGCGGCGCTCGAGGTCGGAGAGCACCGCGCGCAGCGTGCGGCCGGCGGCCTCGAGCTCGCTCGCGCCGCCGGTGTAGGCGTGCAGGATGCTCGAGACGTGCACGCGCACCCTCGCGCCGCGCGGGGCGCGGCGCGCGCTCACCGCAGGCGCCCCGTGCGCAGCGAGTAGATGCGCGGCAGGTGCGCGGCGAGGAGCGTCCAGCGCCCGCCGCCGTCCGCGCTGCCCCACACCTCGCCCGAGGTCGTGCCGAAGTAGAGCCCGACGCGCGCGCCGTCGTCGGCCGCCAGCGCCTGGCGCAGGACCGTCCACCACGCGTTCGCGGGGGGCAGGCCGCGGTCCTGGCGCTGCCAGCTCCGGCCGCCGTCGCGCGTGACCCACACCGCCGGCCGCCCGCCGGGCGCGGTGCGCGGCCACAGGCTCGTGCCGTCCATCGGGAAGACCCACGCCGTGTCGGGATCGCGCGGGTGGGGGACGAGCGGGAAGCCGATGTCCCCGATCGCCTTCGGCATGCGCTCGCCGATGCGCTCCCAGCGCTCGCCGCGGTCGCGGTCGAGGCGGTAGATGCCGCAGTGGTTCTGCTGGTACCAGCGGTCGGGCGCCGCGGGGTGCATGACCATGCAGTGCGGGTCGTGGCCGTAGAGGACGTCGGGGCTGGGCAGGAAGTCCGTCGCGATGCCGCGGTTGATCGGGAGCCAGGTGCGACCGCGGTCGCGGCTCTCGAAGGTGCCGCCGCTCGAGCACGAGACGCACAGGTGGCGCGCGTCGCGCGGGTCGACCTGGATCGAGTGCAGCACCGGGCCGTCGGGCGTGCCGTCGCGGCCGACGTTGACCCACGCCGACCAGCGCGGGTTCTGGTTGAAGCCGGCGACGCCGCGCCACGTGCGGCCGCCGTCGGCGCTCTCGAACAGGCCCTGCGGGCTCGTGCCGCAGTACCAGGTGTCCCGCTCGGCGGGGTGGCCGGGCTCGAGCCAGAAGTTCGTCTTGACGCTGTGGCCGGTCGAGGCGCGCGCGGCCTTGCCGCGCGGCGAGCGCGCCGTGCGCTTCGCGAAGCGCGGCGGGCGCGCGGCCTCGCTCCACGTGCGGCCGCCGTCGCGCGAGCGGTGGATCGTCGGGCCCAGGTGCCCGCCGGTCGCGCACAGGAGCAGCGTGCGCCCGTCGCGCGGGTCCAGGCGCAGGTCGTGCACGCGCGCGCCGAACTGGAACGGGCCGCGCAGGCGCCAGCCCGCGCGCCCGGCGCCGCGCTCGAGCGCGAAGCCGCCCTTGGCGGTGCCGAGCAGGAGCACGAGCCGGCCGCCGCCGGTCGCGCGCCGGCGCGCCGGGGCGCGCGTCGCGCGCGCCTGCGTGCTCGCGCCGGCGGCGCGGGCGGTCTTCTTGCGGGTCGCGGTGCGCGTGGCGCTCGGCATGGCGTCGGTCCTCGCTCGCGGAGTGCTGGTGGTGAGAGCGGCGCGCGCGCGGAGCGCTCGCGCTCGGGGCCGCGGAGGCTAGCACGCGCTCCGCGCCCCGTCTGCGGCGCGCGGGCGCGCCGCGCCGTCAGGCCTGCGCGCCGGAGGGCGGCTCCGCGCCCGGCTTCGCGCCGGCGGCCGCGGCGGCGCTCGCGGCGGCGCCTGCGCCGGCGGGCTCGCCGTCCGCCGTGGACGGATCGACGCGCAGCTTGCCGAAGTACTCGGGCATGTCCACGCCGCCCACGTCGCGCAGGAGCTGCATCACCGGCGGCAGCGAGCCGGCCAGGCCGCGCAGGAAGCCGGCCGCCGCGTTCTGGCCCTGGCCCGCGTCCCACACGACGACCTTGTCGAACTTCACGTTCGCGATCGCCTGCGCGGAGGTCTGGGCCAGCTTCTCGACGTGCTCGAGCATCAGCATCTGGAACGCCGGCTGCGCGCCGCCGCAGGCGTCCACGATGCGCTTCAGGCCGTCGGCCTTCTTGGCCAGGATCTCGAACTGGCCGCGCGCCTCCGCCTCGAGGCGGGCGAAGATCGCCGACGCCTCGCCCTCGGCTTCCAGCCGGCGCATCTGGGCCTGCGCCTCGGCGTCCACGATCGTCTTGGCCTTCTCGGCGCGCGAGACCGCCTCGAGCTCGGCGCGCTTCTCGGCCTCGACCTTCTTGGCCTTGGCCTCGGCCGCGCGCGCCTCGGCCAGGAACTGCGCCTCGGACACGGCGGCGTCGGCCTCGCGCTTGCGCGTCTCCGCGCGCTGGTAGGCGTCCGCCTCCTGCACGCGCAGGTCGGCGTTGACCACGGCGATGCGCGCCTTGGCCTCGTTCTCGCCGCTGACGGCCTTGGCGTCGGCGTCGGCGACCTTGATGCGCATCTCGCGCTGGCGATCGCGCAGGAGCGACTCCTGCTCGAACTGCGCGCTCTGCTCGCCGAGGATCTTCTCCTTGTCGAGCTCGGCCAGGCGCACGGCGCGCTCGCGCTCGGCCTCCTTGGTGCCGATGTCGCGCACCTTGTCGGCGTTGGCCACCTCGATCGCCTTCTCGCGATCGGCCGCGGCCACGCCGATCGCGCCCAGCTTGTCCTGCTCGGCGACGTCGATCTCGGCCTGCTTGATCGCCGTCGCGGCCGCCTTGCGGCCGATGGCCTCGATGTAGCCGGACTCGTCGGTGATGTCCTTGATGTTGACGTTGATCAGCACCAGCCCGATCTTCGCCAGCTCGGGCTCGAGCGAGCTCTGCACCTTGGCCAGGAACGTGTCGCGGTCGCGGTTGATCTCCTCGATGCGCATCGAGGCGATCACCTGGCGCAGCTGGCCGAAGATGATGTCCTCGGCCTGCTTCATGATGTCCGCCGTCTTCAGGCCCAGGAGGCGGATGGCCGCGTGGTTCATCGTCTCCTCCTCGGTGCCGATCGCGACGGTGAAGACGCTCGGCACCGAGACGCGGATGTTCTCCATCGAGAGCGCGCCCTGCAGCGGGATCTCGATCTGCATCGGGTCCAGCGAGAGGTACTCGTAGTCCTGCAAGAGCGGCCACACGAAGGCGCCGCCGCCGTGCAGCGTGCGCGAGGACTGGCCCTTGGCCGTGCGGCCGTAGATGACCAGGATGCGGTTGCTCGGGCAGCGCTTGAAGCGGCGCGAGAACGCCGCCAGCAGGCTGAGGAACACGACCGGGACCGCGAGCACCAGGATCGTGAACGGCGTGCTCCAGCCCAGGAGCTGGACCGCCAGGACGGGCGCGCAGGGAAGAGGCGTCATCGGAGGCTCCGCGGGGGGTCAGTCGAGGGCCGAGACCTCGAAGGTGGTGGGGGAGATGCGCCGCTCGACGCGGCAGGCGCTGCCGGTCGGCAGCTCGTCGCCGCCCGTCATCGCCTCGAGCTCGAGGCTGCGCCCGGCGACGGAGACGGTGATCTTGCCCTTGCCGGAGCGGCGCGCGGGCACGCGCAGGTAGACCTGCGCCGGCCGGCCGACGGCCTGGTCGAGGTCGGCGGTGCCGCTCGTGGTCATGCGCGCGAACATGCGCATCAGCGAGGCGACGGCGAGCATCGCGGTGAGCCCCGCGCCGAAGGCCGCGCCCGCGGCGGCCGCGGGGTGCCAGCCGGCCTCCGTGCCGGTCCAGCCGACCAGCCCGAAGAACGTCAGGAAGGCGGCGATCGTGCGCACCGAGAGCACCTGCAGGCCGCCGCCCTCGTGACCGTCGGCGACGTCGGTCGAGACGTCGGGATCGGCGTCGTGGTCGCCGCCGAGGCCGAACAGGTGCAGGCCGGTCTGGCCCAGGATCACGGTGCCGCCCGCGATCGCGCAGGCGACGTAGACCTTCATCAGGGGCCACTCGGAGAGGTGCTCCCGGGCCCACGAGAGGATCGACTTCCAGAAGTCCTGCATGGCGGTTCCCCCTGCGCCGCGGCGCGCGCGGATGATACCGCCCGCGGCGCGCGGCTCCAGGCGCGGCGCGCCGGGCCGTCGCGGGCCGGAGCGTCCGGCCGGCCGCGCGGCGCGCTACGCGCTGCTTACGGGGGCCGGCCGCCTTCGCGCGCTCGCCCGCGTCGCGAGGGCGCTACTCTCTGCCTCCATGTGGTGCTGCTTGCCCCTCCTGCTCGCCCTCCAGTCGGCCGCGGATCCCTTCGACCAGCGCTTCACGGGGCGCACGCTGCGCTTCGACTACGTGCACGCGGGCGCGCGCGGCGCCGAGACGATCAGCCCCGACGGGCTGCGCCTCGAGGGGGCCTGGGCGGGCAGCCGCACGCAGCTCGTGGACTCCGACGAGCTCGGCAAGTACCGCTTCGAGGTGCGCGAGGCCGGGAGCGGCGCGCTGCTCTTCGCGCGCGGCTTCGCCAGCATCTACGGCGAGTGGGAGACGAGCGCCGAGGCCGAGACGCTCTCGCGCGCCTTCCAGGAGTCGCAGCGCTTCCCGCAGCCGCGCGCGCCGGTGCGGCTCGCGCTCGCCAAGCGCCAGGACGAGGGCGGCTGGCGCGAGGTCTTCGCGCAGGAGGTCGAGCCCTCCGGCCGCTTCGTGGACGAGAGCCCGGTCGCCGCCGTCGGCACGCTCGCGACGCTGGCGGACGGCGGCCCGCCCGCGACGACGCTCGACCTCCTGGTGCTGGCCGAGGGCTACCAGGAGCGCGCGCACGAGAAGTTCGACCGCGACGCGCGCCGCCTGGTCGAGGCGCTGCTCGCGACGGAGCCCTTCGCGCGCCACCGCGCCGACGTCAGCGTGCGCACGCTGTTCGTGCCGAGCGCCGAGCAGGGCATCTCCGACCCGCGCAAGGGCGTCTGGCGGCGCACGCCGCTCGGGTGCTCCTTCAACGCCTTCGACAGCGACCGCTACGTCCTGACCTTCGCCGACCGCGCGCTGCGCGAGCTCGCGGCGCAGGCGCCCTGCGACGCGCTGGTGCTGCTCTTCGACGCGCGCAAGTACGGCGGCGGCGGGATCTACAACCTGTGGGCGACCTGCGCGGCGGACACCGAGCCGGCCGCGTACGTGTTCGTGCACGAGCTCGGCCACAGCTTCGCCGGGCTGGGCGACGAGTACTACTCGTCGCAGGTCGCCTACGAGGACTTCGCGCCGGCCGGCAGCGAGCCCTGGGAGCCGAACGTGACGGCGCTCGTCGACCCCGCGCGGCTCAAGTGGCGCGACCTGGTCGAGCCGGGCACGCCGCTGCCGACGCCCTGGGACCAGGCCGGCTACGACGCGCTCGACCTGGCCTACCAGGCGAAGCGCGGCGCGCTCCTGCGCCAGGGCGGGAGCGAGGAGGCGAGCGAGGCCCTGATGCGCGAGATCAAGGCGCAGACCGCGCCGCTGCTCGCCGCGCAGGCGCACGCCGCGCGCGTCGGCGCCTTCGAGGGCGCCCTCTACCAGGCCCGCGGGCTGTACCGGCCCGAGGTCGACTGCATCATGTTCACGCGCAACCCGAGCGCCTTCTGCCGGGTGTGCGAGCGCGCCGTCGAGCGCGCGATCGAGCGCTTCACGCGCTGACCCGAGCCGCCCCTCGACCCGAGGAACGCCGCCTGCCATGCCCACGCTCCGCCCGCTCTGCCACGTCCTGCTCTCCGTCCTCGCGCTCTCCGGCCCCGCGCTCGCGCAGGGACCGACGAAGCTCCTGCGCTTCCCCGACGTGCACGGGGAGCGCGTCGTGTTCTGCCACGGCGGCGACCTGTGGCTCGCGCCGGCGAGCGGCGGCACCGCGCGCCGCCTGACCGCGCACCCGGGGATCGAGGTCTTCCCGAAGTTCTCGCCCGACGGGACGTGGATCGCGTTCACGGGCCAGTACGACGGCGACGAGCAGGTGTACGTGATCCCGAGCGAGGGCGGGGTGCCGCGCCAGCTCACCTTCTACCCCGCGCGCGGGCCGCTGCCGCAGCGCTGGGGCTTCGACCACCAGGTCCACGGCTGGACCGGCGACGGCCGGCGCGTGCTGTTCCGCTCGCTGCGCGAGGGCTGGAGCCTGACCGACACGCGGCTCTTCACCGTCGGGCTGGAGGGCGACCTGCCGCGGCCGCTCGACGTGCCCGTCGCCGGCGGGGGCGAGCTCTCGCCCGACGACGAGCGGCTGGTCTACTCGCCGCTGACGCGCGACTTCCGCACCTGGAAGCGCTACCAGGGCGGCTGGGCCCAAGATCTCTACGTCTTCGACTTCGCGCGGCGCACGCTCGCGCCGGTCGCGCACAGCGTGCGCACCGAGCGCGACCCGATGTGGATCGACGGCAAGGTGTGGTTCGCCTCCGACCGCGACGGCACGCTGGACCTGTACGTCTTCGACCCGGCCTCGGGCGCGGTCGAGCAGCGCACGCACGGCGACCGCTGGGACGTGCGCTGGCCCAGCCGCGGCGAGGACGGCGAGATCGTGTACGAGCTGGCGGGCGAGCTCGAGATCTACGACACGCGCGGCGGCGGCGTGCGTCACCTGTCGATCGTCGTGCCCGACGACGGCCTGCACACGCGGCCGGCGACCGTGTCGGCCGCCGGGCACGTCGAGTCCTACGCGCTCAGCCCCGCGGGCGAGCGCGCGCTCTTCGCCGCGCGCGGCGAGGTGTTCAGCGCGCCGATCGAGCACGGCCCGACGCGCGACCTGACGCGCACGCCGGGCGCGCACGAGCGCTCGGCGGTGTGGTCGCCCGACGGACGGCAGGTGGCCTTCCTCTCCGACGCCAGCGGCGAGGAGGAGATCTGGCTCGCGGCGCAGGACGGCCTCTCCGCGCCGCGCCAGCTCACGCGCGGCGGGAGCGAGCGGCGCAGCGGGCTCCTGTGGTCGCCCGACGGCAAGCAGATCGCCTTCGGCGAGAAGAGCGGCTGGATCAAGCTCGCCGACGCCGCGACGGGCGCGATCGTGGACGTGGCGCGCGACCGCTCGGGCAACGCGGGCGACTACGCCTGGTCGCCCGACTCGCGCTGGCTGGCCTTCAGCCTGCAGGGCGAGAACAACCTGCGCTCGATCGCGATCTGGGGGCTCGAGGACCGCACGCTGCACCCGGTCACGTCCGAGCTCTTCGACGCCACCGAGCCGGTCTTCGATCCGGGCGGCAAGTACCTGTGGTTCCTCTCGCAACGGACGTTCGAGCCGCAGCTCGCCGGCTTCGAGTGGAACTACGCCGTCGCGCGCTCGACGGGCGTCTTCTCGCTCGCGCTGCGCAGGGACGTGCCGCATCCCTTCCCGCCGCGCAGCGACGAGGTCAAGCCCGCCGGCGCCGACGACGCGAAGAAGGACGAGGCCGAGGAGGAGGGCCAGGGCGAGGCGGACGCGGGCGGCGCGCCGCCGGCGGTCGCGCCGGTCGCGATCGACTGGGAGGGCCTGGCGCAGCGCGTCGCGCCGCTGCCGGTCGAGGCCGACAACCTCTCGAACCTGGCCGCCAACGCGAAGCACCTCTTCTGGATCGTCTCGGGCGCCGGCTACTACGGGCGCGACGGCGAGCGGCCGAGCACGCTGATGGCGTTCTCGATCGAGGAGCGCGAGGCCGAGCCGCTGGTCGAGGACTGCGGCGGCTACGCGCTGAGCGCCGACGGCGAGAAGTGCCTGGCGCAGAAGGGCGACGCGTTCGTGCTCGTCGACGCGAAGAAGGGCGGCAAGGGCTCGGCCAAGGACGTCTCGACCGGCGGGCTGCGCTGCCTGCGCGACCCGCTGCCGGAGTTCCGCCAGATCTTCGCCGAGGTGTGGCGGCGCTACCGCGACTACTTCTACGTGCCGAACATGCACGGCTACGACTGGGAGGCGCTGCGCGCGCAGTACGAGCCGCTGCTCGAGCACGTCGCGCACCGCGCGGACCTGAACTACGTGCTGGGCGAGATGGTGTCCGAGCTGAACATCGGCCACGCCTACGTCAGCGGCGGCGAGTGGGAGGAGCCGGAGCGCGTGCCCGTGGCGCTGCTCGGCGCGACCTTCGCGCTCGACGCGGCGTCCGGCCGCTACCGCATCGCGCACGTCCTGCCCGGGCAGAACGAGGAGGAGCGCTACCGCTCGCCCCTGACGGAGGTCGGCGTGGACGCGCGCGAGGGCGACTGGTTGCTGGCGATCGACGGCCGGCCGCTGGGCGCCTCGGACAACCCCTACCGGCTGCTGCGCGGCAAGGCCGACCAGCCCGTGGAGCTCTCGCTCTCGTCCGCGCCGGACGGCAGCGGGGCGCGCTCGGTGCGCGTGCGCCCGCGCAGGAGCGAGAGCGAGCTCTACTACCTCGAGTACGTGCTCCGGAACCGCGCGCGCGTCGAGCGGCTCTCGGGCGGACGCCTCGGCTACCTGCACGTGCCCGACATGGGCGCGAACGGCATCCGCGAGTTCATCAAGTGGTACTACGGCCAGGTCCGCAAGGAGGCCCTGGTCGTGGACGACCGCAACAACGGCGGCGGCAACGTCTCGCAGATGCTGATCGAGCGCCTGTCGCGCAAGCTGCTCTCGACCGGCTTCGCGCGCAACAGCGACTACACGGAGACCTATCCGTCGGTGGTGTTCACCGGCCCGATGGCGTGCCTGCTCAACGAGAACTCGGCCTCGGACGGCGACATCTTCCCCTGGATGTTCCGCGAGGCGGGCCTCGGCAAGCTGATCGGCAAGCGCTCGTGGGGCGGCGTGGTCGGGATCTCCGGCCACGGACCGCTGATCGACGGCGGCTCGGTCTCGGTGCCGGAGTTCGGCAACAACGCGGCCGACGGCTCGTGGGCGGTCGAGGGCCACGGCGTGGACCCCGACATCGTGGTCGAGAACGACGCGCTCTCGATCCTGGACGGCCGCGACCCGCAGCTCGAGAAGGCGGTCGAGGTCCTGCTCGAGGAGCTCGCGACGCGCTCGGCCGCGCTCCCGAAGCGCCCGCCGCCGCCCGTCAAGACCCGCTGATCCGCCCGTCCCCTCGTCACCGGCCGCCGGCCGGCACGAGAGCGGCCGGGTGTCCGGGTGCGTAGCGCTCGACGTCGAGCAGCACGGGGCGGTCGGCGGTCTCGCGCGGGAAGCGGAAGGGGCTGACGAAGCGCCAGACGGTCTCGCCCGCGGGCGTCACCTCGAAGGCCTGCGCGCGCAGCGATTCGGCGATCAGCGTGTTGCCGTTCGGCAGGCGCTGCGCCGAGCCGAGCACGTGCGAGAGGAAGCCGTTCCGCTCGTCGCCGCGCCAGGCCCAGACGATCTCCTGCGTGAAGGGGTCGATCTCGAGCACGCGCGCCCAGGGCGCGGCGCCCTGGTTGTCGAAGAGCAGGACGTGCCCGTTCGCGAGCGCCGAGGCCGCGTGCTGGCGATGCCACTTGCCGGTCAGCGCCCACGCCACGCGCCCGGTCTCGAGGTCCACGATCGCCAGCGCGTCCAGGCCCCACACCGAGACCAGCGCGCGGCCGGCGGCGAAGAGCGGCGAGGCCCGCTCCAGCCCGCCCCCGAGCAGCTGCAGGGAGTTCGTGTGGAACACGTCGCCGCCCGCGGCGGCCTTGCAGAGCAGCGGCGCGTACTCCGATTCCGCGAAGGCGTCGAGCAGGGACAGCCGCCCGAGCTCGCGCCCGCCTGCGTCGAGGTGCACCAGGAAGTCCTCCAGCGTCGGGCGCTCGGCGCTGAACGCGGGCACGACGCGGCTCTGGCTCGCCAGCACCCAGAGCGTGCCGTCCTCCGCCACGTCGAGGTCGTGGTGGAAGGGGCCGACGCGGCTCCACAGGAGCCGCGAGTCGCGGTCGAGCGCGATCAGCCCGCGCTGGTCGAAGAGCGCCAGGCAGCGCCCGTCGTCGAGCAGCCGCGCGCGGCGCCAGTTGCCCTCGCGGTCGTCGCGCGAGCCCGGCACGGCCGACCACGGATAGCGCCAGGCGTGCAGCGTCGCGCCGCGCTCGTCCACGAGCAGCGCCTGCGCCGCGTGGCTGGCGAGCACCAGCGTCGCGCCGGGCGCGCTCCGCTCGGGGTCGTGCAGCGTCACGCCCTCGTCCGCGCCGCTCGCGCGCGCCGTCTGCCCGGCGTAGCCGACCTTCTCGAGCTCCTCCATCAACGCGTCGGGCGTCGCGCGCGGGAGCGCCACGTAGCGCGGATCGGCCGGGAACGGCGGGACGTCCGCGGCGCCGCCCGGGCGCCCGGGCCCGCCGCCGCGCGCGGCGAGGAAGCCGCAGGCGGCGCCGCACGCGAGGAGCAGCGCGCCGCGGGCGAGCCGCGGCAGGGGCCGTGGGCGGGACATCGCGAGATCGCGCGCGGGTCGCCGGCGCACGCCGCGCGCGTCGCCGGACGGTAGGCGGCCCGGCCGCGCCGGTCAAACGCCGCGCCGGCGGCGCACGAGCGCGCGCAGCGCCTCCTCGCGCTCGGGCAGGGCGTGGCGCACGTACTCCCAGGCCTCCTCGGCGTTGTCCGAGCTGTGCAGGAAGTTCGAGCGCTCGGCCTCGGGCAGCGCGGCGTTCAGCTCCTCGCGGATCGCGCGCTTGCAGACGATGCGGCCGTTGTCCATGTCCGGGTAGCGCCGGCGGTAGCGCCGCCGCAGGCGCGTGGGCGAGGGGTCCCAGGCGAAGAGCACCGCCGCCGGCGGCCCGCCGTCGGCCGGGAAGTCGCCGCGCGCCCAGTTGCCCCCGCGCGTGCGCTCCGCCAGCCGCGCGGCGGCCTCGGGCGACAGCGCGTGGGTCTCGAGCACCTCGAAGCCGTGGCGCTCGACCGCGCTCGCCACGCGCGGCAGGAGGCCCTGCCCGAGCGCGCGCCGGCGCACGACGAAGACCGCCACGCCGGCGCGCTCGGCGCGCGCGCCGCCGGCGAAGAAGCGGCGCCGGATCCAGGCGTTGCGGCGCGCCCACTTGCGCAGCGTGTCGCGCGGCGGCTTCCAGCCGCGCGCCTCGAGCAGCGCGTCCAGGCCCTCCAGGCTCCAGTCGTCGTGCGCGATCCCGAGCGCGCGCGCGCGCGCCGCCAGCACGGCCGCGAAGTCGTGCTTCGGCGCGCGCGGCCGCACGCCGGGCGTCGCCGAGGAGAGGCCCGAGGCCTCGCCCTTGTGGTAGAGCGCGTGGAAGGCGAGCGACAGGAACGCGTCCTCCGGGCAGGGCACGCGCACGCCGCGCCCGTTGTCCTGCGCGCGCTCGAGCAGGCGCGCGCCGAGCGCGGAGGGCAGGTAGCACGCGCCGCGGTACGCGCCGCCCTGCGAGCCCCACACGCAGTACGCGTCGATCGGGATCGTCCCCGGGCCCGTGCCCAGCGCCTCGAGCAGCGCGGGGCGGTCCTCGTCGTGGACGAGCAGGTCCACGTCGCTCCCCGGCGCCAGCCGCGGCAGGTCGTCGAACCAGCGCAGGACGGCGTAGCGCACGCCGCGGCGCGCGAGCGCGGCGAAGAAGGCCTGCGCGCCGAGCTCGGGCGAGAGGAAGAGGCGCGCGCGCTCCTTGACGCGCCCGGCGCCCTCGAGCAGCCAGTGCTCGCGCGCGCCGCCGCCGGCGAGCGGCACGCCGAGCGTCCCGCGCAGGCGCAGGTTGCCGAGCGCGCGCCGCGCCAGCACCGGCAAGAAGAGCCCGGCGCGCCGCGGCACGAGGACGTGGCGGGCGCGCGCGAACGAGCGGCGGCCGCGCAGCAGCGCGGCGGAGTCGCCCGAGAGGACCAGCACCTCGGCGTCGTTCCCGCCCGCGGCCTGGCGCGCGCCTTCCCAGGGCGCGAGCTTGGCCGCCAGCCCGCCGGCGCGTGCGCGCAGCGCCTCGAGGCGCTCGGTCGCCGCCAGCGCCAGCACGTTCGGGCGCCCGGCGCCGACCAGCCACTCCAGGCAGGCCGTGTCGCGCGCGTCGCACTCGAGGAAGCGCGTGCGCTCGTCCCAGTCCGCGGGCAGCGCGCTCATCGCGCGACGGCCTCGGAGAGCGCGACGCCGGCGCGCGGCCCCGCGCCGGAGGCGCCGACGGGCGGCAGCACGCGCTCGTAGACCGACTGCACGCTCTCCAGCATCTCGCGCTCGCCGTGCCGGCGGCGCACGAGCGCCAGGCCCGCGTCCGCCAGGCGCGCGCGCCGCCCGCCGTCGCGCGCCAGCCCGGTCAGGGCCGCGGCCAGCGCGTCCGCGTCGCCGGGCGGCACGAGCACGCCCGTCTCGCCGTGCTGCACCAGGTCGGGCAGCATGCCGACGTCGCTCGCCACGACGCACACCCCGCTCGCCATCGCCTCGAGGGTGGCGCGGCTCGAGCCCTCCGAGCCGAGGCTGGCGAGCACGAACAGGTCGGAGGCCGCCAGCAGCTCCTCGACGTCGGAGCGCTGCCCGAGGAAGCGCACGCGCTGCGCCACGCCGAGCGCGCGCGCCTCGCGCTCGAGCTCGCCCGCGAGCGAGCCGGCGCCAGCGACCAGCGCCACGACCTCTTGCGGCGCGCGCGCCAGCGCGCGCAAGAGCACCGCCTGCCCCTTGACGCGCTCCAGGCGCCCGACGTTCGCCACGACGACCTGTCCGGGCGCGAGGCCCAGGCGCTCGCGCAGCGCCGCGCGCTCGGGGCGCGGGCGGAAGCGCTCCTGGTCCACGCCGTCCGTCAGGCGGAAGACGATCGCGCGCGGCGCGCCCGCGGCGAGCACGGTCTCCTCGATGCGCCGGCAGGTCACGAACAGGGCCGCCAGGCGGCGATGCAGCCAGACGCGCGCGAGCGTGCGGCGCACCGGCTTGTCGATCGCGCGCATGACGGCCAGCCGGGCGCTCGTGCCGACGCACGCCCAGGCCGCGATCCAGGTCTCGGCCGACTGCCAGGCGTGCACGACGTCCACGCGCTCGCGCCGCAGCACGCGCCGCAGGCGCGCCACGTCGCGCGCGATGGCCAGCGGGTGGAGCCCGTGCAGGAGCGTCAGCCCCTCGAGGTGCACGACGCCGGAGCCCGCGGTCCACTCGCGCACCTTCGCGCCCGGCCGCGAGCCGACCAGCACGCGCTCGCCGGCGGCCGCCTGCAGCCGGCACAGCCGCGCGGCCATGTACGCGGTGCCGTTGCCGCGGGTCAGCGACAGGAGGTGCAGGATCGTGCGCGCCGGGCGCGCTCGGTCGGCTGCCGTCACGCGGCGGATCATACGGAGCGCGCCGGGCGCGCGCCCGTCCTTGTGGCGGGCGGCGCGCGGTGTCACTCTGGCGCCATGCGCCGCTCGCGCCGATGGGTCTCGCTCGCGCTGGTCGCGGCGCTCGCGGGCGCCTGCGGCACGCTCCCGGACGGGCGCCGCTGGGGCCAGGACGCCACGCTCGCGCCCGGCTGGGGGCGCCTCGGCCGCTCGGCGCTGCGCGCCGCGTCGAGCCCCTGGACCTGGGGGCCGCTGGCCCTGGCGGGCGTGCTCGCGATCGACCGCTGGGACCAGGAGCTCTCGACCTGGGCGCGCGAGCACCAGCCGCTCTTCGGCTCGACCGACAACGCCGAGGACTGGGCCGGACGCCTGCGCGCGGCCGCGAACGACGCGTTCGTCGCCACGGCGCTCCTGACGCCGAGCGGCGACGAGCCCGGCCGCTGGCTGCTCTCCAAGGCCGAGGGGCTGGCCATCGGCCTGGCGGCGAAGACGATCACCTCGGAGGCGACGGACGCGCTCAAGGGCTCCCTCGACCGCACGCGGCCGAACCAGGAGGACGACCGCAGCATGCCGTCGGGGCACAGCTCGTCGGCCTTCGCCTCGGCGACGCTGGCCGCGCGGAACCTCGACTCGATCGCGATGCCCGGCGCGCTGCGCGAGACGGCGCGCGCCGGCGTCTATGCGATCGCGCTCGGCACGGCGTGGTCGCGCGTCGAGTCCGGCGCGCACTACCCGGCGGACGTGCTCGTCGGGGCGGCGCTCGCGAGCTTCCTGACGCGCTTCGTGCACGACGCCTTCCTGGGCCTGCCCGAGCCCGGCGTGCCCGAGGTGACGCTGAGCGTGCTCGAGGGCGGCGCCGCCCTGACGCTGTCCTGGTCGCTCTGACGCGCCCGCTCCGGCCCGCGTGGCCGGCCGGGCGGCGCGCGGGTACAACGGTGCACCCCCCCGCTGCCCAGGAACCGACATGAAGCCGCTCCGCCCCGCCCTCCTGCCCGCCGCCCTCGCCCTCCTCGTCGTCCTGCCCGCGCACGCGCGCGACGAGGGCATGTGGCTCTTCAACCGCCCGCCGCTCGAGCGGCTGAAGGAGCGCTACGGCTTCGAGCCCTCGCCCGCCTGGCTGGAGCACGTGCAGAAGTCCTGCGTGCGCGTCTCGACCGGGGGCTCGGGCTCGATCGTGTCGCCGCGCGGCCTGGTGATGACGAACCACCACGTCGCGCACGACGTGCTCGAGCGCCTCTCGACGCCCGAGCGCAACCTGCTCGAGCAGGGCTTCCTGGCGCACGAGCCGGCGCAGGAGCTCGCCTGCCCCGACCTCGAGATGCTCGTCCTGTGGGCGATCGAGGACCAGAGCGAGCGCGTCCTCGCCGCCGGCGCGGGCAAGCCCGCCGCCGAGGCCGAGGCCGCGCGCCGCGCCGCCATGGCCGCCATCGAGGAGGAGGCCGCGGCGCGCACGGGGCTGCACTGCGAGATGGTCACGCTCTACCAGGGGGCGCGCTTCCACCTCTACGAGTACAAGCGCTACACCGACGTGCGCCTGGTGATGGCGCCCGAGAGCGCCGTGGCGGCGTTCGGCGGCGACGTCGACAACTTCGAGTTCCCGCGCTTCTGCCTGGACATGACCTTCTTCCGCATCTGGGAGGACGGCGCGCCGCTCGAGGCCGAGCACTGGCTGACGTGGAGCGAGGACGGCGTGCGCGAGGGCGAGCTGGTGCTCGTCGCCGGGCACCCCGGCCGCACCGAGCGCCTGAACACCGTCGCGCACCTCGAGTTCCTGCGCGACGTGCGCTACCCGAGCGTGCTCGCGCGCCTGTGCCGCGCCGAGGTGCGGCTCTCGACCTTCGCCGCGCGCAGCGACGCGAACGCGCTGGCGGCGAGCTCCGACCTGCTCTCGGTCCAGAACAGCCGCAAGGCGTACGTCGGGCTGCAGGGCGGCCTGCTGGACCCCGCGCTGATGGGGGAGAAGCGCCGCGCCGAGGCCGCGCTGCGCGCCGCCGTCGAGGCGAACCCGCGCTGGAAGGAGCAGTGGGGCGACGCCTGGGAGCGGCTGGCCGCCGCCGAGGAGAAGGCCGCGGCGCTCTACCCGCGCCTGACCGCGCTGGGCGGCCCCGGCCTGGCGCTGGGGGGCAAGCTCGCCGGCTACGCCACGACGATCGTGCGCCTGACCGCCGAGCGCGAGAAGCCGAGCGGCGAGCGCCTGCGCGAGTACCGCGACTCGAACCTCGACTCGGTGCTGCTCGGCCTGTACGCGGAGACGCCGGTGCTGGCGGCGTACGAGACGCTGCAGCTCGAGGGCGACCTGATCCGGCTGTGCGAGACGCTCGGCGCGGACGATCCGCTGGCGGCCGCGGTGCTGGACGGGCAGAGCCCGATCGCGCGCGCGACCGCGCTCGTCGGCGGCACGCGCCTGGGCGACCTCGCCGTGCGGCGCGCGCTGGTCGAGGGCGGGCGCGCGGCGGTCGAGGCCTCGGACGACCCGCTGCTGCGCTTCGTGCGCGCGCTCGACCCGGCCGCGCGCGAGGTGCGCCAGCGCTGGGAGGACGGCGTGACCAGCGTCGAGCGCGAGTCCTACGCGCGCATCGCCGCCGCGAAGTTCGCCGTCGAGGGCGAGAGCGTCTACCCCGACGCGACCTTCACGCTGCGCCTGGCCTACGGCGCGGTGCGCTCCTACCGCGAGCGCGGCGAGGTCGTGCCGGCCTTCACCGACCTGGGCGGCATGTACGAGCGCATGCGCGCGCGCGGCGCGACGCCGCCCTTCGCCCTGCCCGAGCGCTGGCTCGAGCGCCGCGAGGCGCTCGACCTCGAGACGCCCTACGACTTCGTCTCGACCCCCGACATCATCGGCGGCAACTCCGGCTCGCCGACGATCGACGCGGAGGGCGAGGTGGTGGGGCTGATCTTCGACGGCAACCTGCAGAGCCTCACCGGCGACTTCGCCTACACCGACGAGGAGGCGCGCGCGGTCTCGGTCGACGCGCGCGCCATCGTCGAGGCGCTGCGCGTCGTGTACGGGGCGGACGAGCTGGTCCTGGAGCTGCACGGCGGAACGCGCTAGGAGCGTCGCGCCGGCCGTAGGAAGCTCGCGCGCCCGTACGCCGTACGGGCGTGCGCTCGCCGGGTCGTTCCGGCGTCGAGACTGAGGATTAATACGCAGCGGCCGAGCGGTCGCCACGCGCGGGCGCCCACGAGGCTCGCGTACGCTCTTGCGCGGCGGCCCTCCAGGAAGCCAAGCTCGCGCCCCACGGCAGGAGGCCTTCCCGACCTCGGCCCATGGACATCCACCAGCTCGTCTTCGACGCGTCTCCCGACGCGCTCCTGGTCGTCGGCCGCGACGGTGCGATCCGGCGCGTCAATGGCCAGGTGGGCCGTTTGTTCGGCTACGCGCAGGGCGAGCTGATCGGTCTCACGATCGAGGACCTGGTCCCGGTCCGCCTGCGCGAGCGCCACGCCGATCACCGCGCCGAGTACGTGCGCGCGCCGAACACGCGGCCGATGGGCGCCGGGCTCGAGCTCTTCGGGCGCCGCCGCGACGGCAGCGAGTTCCCGGTGGACATCATGCTCAGCCCGGTGTCCTCGGCGCACGAGGACGCCGCCGTGCTGTGCGTCGTGCGCGACGTGACCGAGCGCCGCAAGGCCGAGGAGATGTTCCGCGGCCTGCTGGAGTCGGCGCCCGACGCGATGGTCATCGTGGACGAGTCCGGCACGATCGTGCTCGCCAACGCGCAGGCGGAGACGCTCTTCGGCTACCCGCGCGTCGAGCTCTTGGGCCAGCCGGTCGAGATGCTGATCCCGGCGCGCTTCCGCGCCGACCACCCGACCTTCCGCGCCGCCTACTTCGCGAGCCCCACGTTCCGGCCGATGGGGGCCGGCCTGGAGCTCTACGGCCTGCGCAAGGACGGCTCGGAGTTCCCGGTCGAGATCAGCCTCAGCCCGCTGCAGACCGAGCGCGGCGTGCTCGTCTCGAGCGCGATCCGCGACCTGAGCGAGCGCAAGCAGGCCGAGCGCATCCTCGACGCGCTGCGCGAGAAGGAGGTCCTGCTCAAGGAGGTCCACCACCGCGTGAAGAACAACCTGGCGGTGATCTCCAGCCTGTTCTACCTCCAGTCGCAGTACACGCAGGACGCCGGCACGATCAAGATCCTGCAGGAGAGCCAGGAGCGCGTGCGCTGCATGGCGCTCGTGCACGAGAGCCTGTACCGCTCGGAGAGCCTGGCGGCGATCGACTTCGGCCGCTACGCCTCCGAGCTCTGCCACCGGCTGTTCCAGACCTACGGCGGCGGGAGCGGCATCCACCTGCGCACGCGCCTGGATCCGGTGCTCCTGTCGATCGAGACCGCCATCCCCTGCGGCCTGATCCTGAACGAGCTGATCACGAACGCCCTGACGCACGGCTTCCCCGGCGGCCGCGAGGGAGAGGTCGAGGTGCGGCTGGAGGAGGATCGCCCGCAGACGTGCACGCTGAGCGTGAGCGACACGGGCGTCGGCATCCCGCGCGGCCTGTCGGCGCGCGAGGGCGACTCGCTCGGGCTGCGCCTGATCCGCTCGCTCACGCGCCAGCTCCAGGGCGACTTCGAGCTCTCCCGCCGCGAGCCGGGCACGGACGCGCGGCTGACCTTCCCGAGGAATCCGGACCGATGAAGCCGTTCGCCGCGCGCAGGGCGCGCATCCTGGTCGTCGAGGACGAGGCCCTGATCGCCGAGGAGATCGCGGAGCGGCTGCTCCAGCGCGGCTACGAGGTCGTCGGCGGCGAGGCCACCGCCGAGGGCGCCGTGCGCGCCGCCCGGGAGCTGGCGCCCGACCTGGTGCTGATGGACATCCGCCTGCGCGGCGTCGCGGACGGGATCCAGGCGGCCGAGCGGATCGCGCTCGGGGCCGGCATCCCGATCGTGTACCTGACGGCGCACTCGGACAAGGCCACCCTGGACCGCGCCAAGAAGACCGCGCCCTTCGGCTACGTCCTGAAGCCGTTCCAGGAGCAGGACCTCGTGGTCGCGATCGAGATCGCGCTGCAGCGCCACCTCGTCGAGCGCAGGCTGCGCGAGAGCGAGGCGCGCTACGCGACGACGCTGAGCAGCATCGGCGACGGCGTCGTCGCGACCGACCGCGAGCGGCGCGTCACGTTCATGAACCCCGCCGCGGAGGCGCTGACCGGCTGGCCGGCCGCCGAGGCCGAGGGCAGGCCCGTGGAGGAGGTCATGCGGCTCGTCCTCGACCCCCGGCGACCGGCCCCGCACCCGATCGTCGAGGCGTTGCGCCTGGGCGCGGCCGTCCACCTGCCGGGAGAGCTGGACCTGGTCGATCGCCGCGGCGCCGCGATCCCGATCGAGGACAGCGCCGCGCCGATCGTGGACGAGGGCGGCGAGACGACCGGCGCGGTGATGGCCTTCCGCGACTGCCGCGAGAAGCGCGCCGCGCGCGAGTCGCTGCGGCGCGCCGAGGAGCGCCTGCGGGAGGCGCAGCGCATGGAGGCCGTCGGGCGCCTGGCGGGCGGCGTCGCGCACGACTTCAACAACATGCTGACGGTGATCCTCGGCTGCTGCGAGATGCTGGAGAACGCGCTCGAGCCGGGGGGCGTCGAGTCCGCGCTCGTGCACGACGTGCTGGAGGCGGCGCGCCGGGCGGCGGGGCTCACCGACCAGCTCCTGGGGCTGAGCCGCCAGCGCGTGCTGCGGCCGCGCACGGTCGAGCTGGGCGCGCTGGTGCGCGGCCTGGAGGGGCTGATGCGCCGCCTGCTCGGCGGCCGCGTCGAGCTCGACCTGGCGGAGGGCCCGGGTCCGTTGCACGTGTCGGTCGATACCGCGGCCTTCGAGCAGGCGCTGGTCAACCTGGTCAAGAACGCGCGCGACGCGATGCAGCCGGACGGCGGCCGGCTGGGCCTGTGCCTGGGCTGCGTCGAGGTCTCCTCGGAGCCCGAGCCGGCGCTCGCGGAGCTCGCCCCGGGGCGCTACGCCACGCTGGAGGTGAAGGACAACGGCCACGGCATGGACGAGGCCACGCGCAGGCGCGCGTTCGAGCCCTTCTTCACGACCAAGCCCGTGGGGCAGGGCACGGGACTGGGGCTCGCGACCGTGTACGGCATGGTGAAGCAGTCGGGCGGTCACCTCTCGGTCGCCTCCGCGCCCGGTCGTGGGACCGCGCTCACGATCTACCTGCCGGCGGTCGAGGAGCCGCGCCCGACGGGCGCTGCGGTGGAGGAGCCCCGCGCGGGCCAGGTGCGCGGACGCGAGACGGTCCTGGTCGTCGAGAACGACCCCGCCCTGCGCCGCATGGCGGTGGCCGGGCTGCGCTCGTACGGCTACGCGGTGCTCGAGGCCGTCGACGGCGAGGAGGCGCTGCGCACGATCGAGGCCGAGCCGCGCGCGATCGACCTGCTCGTGACCGACATGCTCCTGCCCGGCTGGACCGCGCGCCACGTGGCCGAGCTCCTGCACTCGCGGCGTCCGGGGCTGCGCGTGCTCTACCTCTCCGGCCCGACCGACGACGAGATCCTGCTGCGCGAGCTGGTGGACACGCGCGTGGCGCTCCTGCGCAAGCCCTTCACGCCGGCCGACCTGGCGCGCCGCGTGCGCGAGGTGATGGAGCGCCCGGCGCCCTAGCCGTCGAGCTTCCGGAACAGCAGCACGCCGACGGCGAAGAGCGCGGCGCCGGTCCCGAGCAGGATCGCGCACGGCAGCGCCATGTCCGCGGCGGAGAAGCCGCGCCACAGCGCGCCCTCGACGGCCAGGATGGCCCACTTGAAGGGGCTGACGGCGCTGGCCGTCACGAGCCACCGGGGCATCGCGATCAGCGGGATCATGCCGCCGCCGATCATCGCCAGCGGCATCATCAGGCCCCACGACGCGCCGGCCACGGCCGACTCGCTCTTGCCCAGCACCGAGGAGACCATCATCAGCCCGGTGAAGCAGGCCGCCGTGCAGGCCATGGCCAGCGCCAGCAGGTCGGGGCGGTCGGGGCGCATGCCCATGGCGACCACGCCGATCGCGAGCAGCAGCGCCATCGTCCCCAGGCAGGCCGCGAAGCACGCCACGCCCTTGCCGGCCAGGAGCTGGGCGCGCCGCACCGGCGCCATGCGCAGGCGCAAGAGCGTGCCGGAGGCGCGCTCGCGCGCGAGCGTGATCGCGAAGCCCATGGCGACGCTCATCAGGCCCCACACGAAGGCCTGCGGGAAGGTGATGTCCCAGGTCGAGCGCGGCTTGCCGGTGCGGTCGCGGCTGACGTCGACGAGCTCGAGCGACGGGCCGAAGCCGCCGCCCGCTCCGCTCGTGCCATCGGCCAACGCGTCCAGGTCGAACGAGCCGACGAAGGTGTCGAGCGCGCCCAGGAAGCCCTGCAGCACCGCCTTCTGCCCGGCGTCCATGCCGTCCGAGCCGTCCAGGCTCTCGCGCGCGCCGGCCAGGTCCGCGCGCAGGAGCTCGCGGTCGCCGAAGCGCGCCTGCAGCGCGGCGAAGCTCGCCTGCATGACGACCCCCTGCAGGAGGCCCGCCTCCGCGCGGCGGCCGGGGTCGATGCCGAGCTCGAGCCGCGGGCGCTCGTCGCCGCCCGCGCCGAACAGCGCCCAGGGGTTCGCGCCGTAGCCCGCGGGGATGCGCAGGTAGGCGACGCGGTCGCCCTTCTGCACCGCCGTGCGCGCCCGCTCGAGCGCGGGGAGCGGCGTGGCCGCGTCCGCGGCGCCGCGCTCGACGCGCAGCGCCGCGCTGTCCGCGAGCGCGTCCGCCAGCGCGCGCGAGGCGTCGCTCCCGTCCTCGTCCACGACGACCACGGGCAGCGCGCCGCGCCCGCCGTCGTCGTCGCCGAAGAGCGCGCCGAAGAAGAGCGCGAACATCAGCGGGAAGGCCAGGATCCAGAACAGCGCGAAGCGGTCGCGCACGAGCAGCTTCAGGTCCTTGGCGGCCAGGGCGAGGACGGCTCTCATTCGTCGCGCAGGCGGCGGCCGGTGAGCTGCAGGAAGACGCGCTCGAGGTCGGGACGCTCGACGCGCAGCGAGCGGATCGAGAGCGCCTCGCGCCCGAGCGCCGCCACGAGCTCGAAGGGCCGCTCGGTGTCGACGCGCAGCCGGTCGCCCTCGAGCGTGCCCGGCAGGCGCGCGCCCGCGGGCGGCGGCGCGGCCAGCTCGGCCTCGACCAGCGAGGCGCCGCCGTGCGCCTCGATCAGGGCCTCGACCGAGTCCAGGGCCAGGATGCGGCCGCCGTCCATGATCGCCACGCGGTCGCACAGGCGCTGCGCCTCTTCCATGTAGTGCGTCGTGTAGAGCAGCGTCATGCCGCCCGCGCGCAGCGCCTCGATGCTCTCGAAGACGTGGTTGCGCGACTGCGGGTCGACGCCGACCGTCGGCTCGTCGCACACGAGCACGCGCGGCTCGTGCACCAGCGCGCAGGCCAGGTTCAGCCGCCGCTTCATGCCGCCCGAGTAGGCCAGCGTGCGGTCCTTGC
The DNA here is from genome assembly GCA_902826945.1 of uncultured bacterium. The sequence continues at coordinate 29,480 of CADEGS010000014.1, forward strand.
GGCGCTCGGAGAGCCCCGCGAAGTCGAGCGCCCAGTCGACGCGCTCGCGCAGGCGCGCGCCGGAGAGGCCGTACAGCGCGCCGAACAGCGCCAGGTTCTCCTCGCCGGTGAGCTCGTCGTAGATCGCGAGCGCCTGCGGCGCGACGCCGATCTGCGCGCGCACGGCCGGGTCGGTCGGGTCGCGCCGCCCGCCGATCCACACCTCGCCCGCGTCGGGCACGAGCACGCCCGCCAGCATGTGGATCGTCGTCGTCTTGCCGGCGCCGTTCGGCCCGAGCAGGCCGAACGCCTCGCCCGCCTGCACGGTGAACGAGACGTCGTCCACGGCCTGCAGGCTCCCGTAGCCCTTGCGCAGCGAGCGAGCCTCGAGCATGGCGCGCCATGGTAGCGGCGGGAGAGCGCCGCGGCGCGCACGGCGTCCGCGGCCCGAGCGTGGTCCAGGCCTCCCGCAGAGCCTAGGCTGCGGCCCTCGCGACTCCCTCTTCCCCACGATCCCAGGAGGCGTCCATGCTCTCGACGTTCGCGCTCGTGCTCCTTCCGTTCGTGCAGGCCTCGCGCGTCGCGCCGAGCCTCCCCCCGCCGGCGGAGCGCCCGCCGCTCCGGATCGTCGGCGCGGACGCCGACGGCGACGGCGACGAGGATCTCGTGACCTTCCGCGCCGGCGAGGGCGGAGCCCTGCTCGAGAACCTGGGCGAGGGCGGCTTCGCCGACGTGACGCGCGAGCGCGGCCTGCACATCGACGCGGGCGTGCGCGACGTGCTGTGGCAAGACCTCGACGGCGACGGGCGCGCGGACCTGCTGGAGGCGGGCGAGGTGACGCGGGTGTGGCTCCAGGAGCCCGACGGCTCGTTCTCCGACGGGACGCCCGACGCCGGGCTGGCGCCGGGCGCGGTCGTGCTCGCGGCCGCCGCGCTCGACCTCGACCGCGACGGGGCCATGGACCTCGTGCTCGACACGCAGGGCGGGCTGCAGGCCTGGCGCAACCGGCGCGGGCGCTTCGAGGCGGTCCCGGTCGCGCGCGCGGAGCGAGCGTCGTCGCCGGCGCCGCTCGCGGTCGCCGCGGGGACCGATGCCGGCGAGCCCCGCGCGGACGGCGCGTCGGGAGCCCCTCCCGCGACGCTCGCTCTCGACCGGCCGAGGCGGCCCGGCGCGGCTCCGGCACCGGTGGCGCGTCCGGAGTCCGGCCCAGGGGCCGGCGCGCCGCAGCCCGTCCTCCTGGACGCGCTCGGGCCGCTCGGAGACGAGGAGCCCGCGCTCGCCTGCGCGGCCGCGCTGCGCGACCAGGCCGGCGGCGGGTGCCTGCTCGCGTCGAGCGCTCCCGCGCTCGGACGCCTCTACCCGCTCGGGCAAGAGCTCTCGATCGACCCCGCGGGCCGCGTGGGGATCGGCACCGTCGCGCCGGCGGCGACGCTCGACGTCGCCGGCTCGGCTCCGCTGGCGCTGGTCGTGCGCGGGGCGGCGGCGCTGCTCGAGGCCGGGGTCGAGCTGCTCGTCGCCGACGAGCTCGGCGCGCCCCGGCAGGCGCTGGCCGCGACGGACGATCTCCTGGTCGGCGTCGACGCGTGGTCGCAGGTCGTCCTCGGGCCGGGCGGCAACGTGTGCATCGACGCCGCCGGCCGGCTCGGGATCGGCGTGCCGCTCCCGGCCGTGCCGCTGCACGTGCGCGGAGCAGGCGGGGACGCGCTGCAGGTGGACGAAGGCGCGCTGCGGCTGGGCAGCGGCGCGGGGATCGAGGCGCTGGACGACGCGAGCGTGGCGCGCACCGCGCTCTCGTGCTTCGGGACCGACGACCTCTACCTCGGCCCGGACTCCTGGCAGACCCTGTTCCTCGGCGCCTCGGGGAACGTCGCCATCGACCCGGCCGGCGGCGTCGGCATCGGCACCGTCTCGCCGGACGCGCCGCTCGAGGTGCGCGGCACCGGCTCGGACGCGCTGCTCGTGGACGAGGGCGCATTGCGCCTGGGCCCCAGCGCCGGGATCGAGGCGCTGGACGCGACGGAGGTGCCGCGCACGGCGCTCACCTGCTTCGGCACGGACGACCTGTACGTCGGCCCGGACGCGTGGCAGCGCCTGTTCCTCGGCCCCGGCGGGAACGTCTCCGTCGACGGCCTGGGACACCTGGGCGTCGGGACGGTGTCGGCGGGGACGCCGCTCGAGGTGCACGGCACCGGGGCGGAGGCGGTGCGCGTCGACCTGGGCGCGCTGCGGCTCGGGCCGAGCGCGAGCCTGGAGGTCGAGGACGGCGCGAGCGCGTCGCGCCTGGCGCTGACCTCGTTCGGCACCGACGAGCTCTACCTCGCCCCCGACACCTGGCAGCGCCTGTTCGTGGGGCCCGGAGGGAACGTGGTGGTCGACGCGCTGGGCCGGCTGGGCGTGGGCACGCCGACGCCGGACGCGCCGCTCGAGGTGCGCGGCACGGGCTCGGACGCGGTGCGCGTGGACCAGGGCGCGCTGCGCCTGGGGCCGAGCGCGAGCCTGGAGGCCGAGGACACCGCGAGCGTGTCGCGTCTGGCGCTGACCTCGTTCGGCACCGACGAGCTCTACCTCGCGCCCGACACCTGGCAGCGCGTCGTGCTCGGCCCGACGGCGAGCGTCACGATCGACGGCGCCGGCAACGTCGGGCTCGGCGTGGCCTCGCCCGCCAACGTGCTCACCGTCGAGCAGGGCTCGGCCACCGACCCGATCGCCGACGCCTGGACGACGTACAGCTCGCGGCGCTGGAAGGAGGACGTGCGCCCGATCGAGGATGCGCTCGACGCGGTGCTCGCCCTGCGCGGCGTGCGCTACCGCTGGAGGGAGAGCGGGCGCGCCGACCTCGGCTTCGTCGCCGAGGAGGTCGGGCAGGTCGTGCCCGAGCTCGTCCAGTACGAGGAGAACGGCGTGGACGCGCGCTCGGTCGACTACGCCCGCGTGACGGCGCTGCTCGTCGAGGCGGTCAAGGCGCAGGAGGCCGCGATCGCGACGCTGCGCGCGGAGGTCGCCTCCCTGCGGGCGCGGCGGCCATGAGCGCGCCGCGGACGGGCTAGAATCCGCGGCTCGCTGCGCATGGACCTGGCGGAGGAGTACCGGCGGCAGAGCGCCTGGCGGCCGTGGGCGCGCGTGCTCGACCTGCTGCCGCCGCTCGGCGGGCAGACGGTGCTCGACCTCGGCTGCGGGCCGGGCGAGCAGGCGGCGCTGCTCGCGGCGCGCGGCGCGCGCGTCGTCGGCCTGGACGCGAACGAGGAGCTCCTGTGCGCCGCCCGCGCGCGAGCGCTCCCCGGCGCGCGCTTCGAGCGCGCGGACCTGCGCGCGGCGATCGACCCCGGCGTGGTGGCCGACGGGCTGTGGTGCAGCTTCGCGCCGGCCTACTTCCCCGACCTCGCGCCGGCGCTCGCGGCGTGGACGCGGAGCGTCGTCCCGGGCGGCTGGGTGGCCCTGGTCGAGGTCGACGACCTCTTCGGGCACGAGCCGCTCTCCGCGCGCGCGAGGGAGCTGCTCGACGCCACGGCCGCGCGCGCCCTGGCGGCGGGCTTCTACGACTTCCGCATGGGCGGGAAGCTGGCCGCGCACGCGCTTCGGGCAGGGCTCGCGGAGGTGCGCACGCTCGCGCTCGAGGACGCGGAGCTCGCCTTCGACGGCCCGGCCGCGCCCGACGTGCTCGCGGCCTGGTCCCGGCGGCTCGAGCGCATGCGGCTGCCCCGCGAGGTGTGCGGCGCGGAGTGGGGGGCGGTGCGGGACGAGCTGCTGGCGACGCTCGCGCGCGCCGACCACCGCTCGCGCGCGCGCGTCGTCCTGTGCCTGGCGCGCACGCCGCGCTGAGCCCCTGGCCGCCGGCCCGGATCGCCCGTAGGATCGCCGCGCCCGCCCCCGGCGCCGCAGGGTCCCGGCGCCGGTCATGATCGAAGCGCTCAAGAAGGTCCGCCAGCACCTGCTGACCGGGGTGTCGTACGTCATCCCGCTGATCGCGTGCGGCGGGATCCTGATCGCGGTCGCGATCGCGCTGGTGCCGATGGGCGAGGGCGGGCCGGACTTCGCGGGCGCGCCGCTGGCGAAGCTCCTGCTCGACGTCGGAGCGGCGGCGTTCGAGCTCTTCCCGGCCGTGCTGGGCGGCTACGTCGCCTACGCGCTGGCGGGCAAGCCGGGGCTCGTGCCCGGCTTCGTCGGCGGGCACCTCGCCGGGCAGGTGCAGGCGGGCTTCCTCGGCGCGCTCGTGATCGGGCTCGTCGCGGGCTGGACCGCGAACGCGCTCAAGCGCCTGCCGCTGCCGCGTCCGCTGCGCCCGATCCTGCCGATCCTGGTCGTGCCGGTGCTCTCGTCGCTCTTGGTCGGCGTCTTGATGCTGCGCGTGATCGGGGCGCCCATCGCCGGCGCGATGAGCGGGCTCGAGGGCTGGCTGCGCACGCTCTCGGGCGGCAACGCGGCCGTGCTGGCCGCGGTGCTGGGCGGGATGATCGCGTTCGACATGGGCGGGCCGGTGAACAAGGCCGCCTTCTTCTTCGGCGCCGCGATGATCCAGGAGGGGAACTACGCGGTGATGGGCGCCTGCGCCGCGGCGATCTGCACGCCGCCGCTCGGGCTCGGGCTCGCGACCGTGCTGCGCCGCGGCCTGTGGCGCAGCGAGGAGCAGGAGGCGGGGCTGGCCGCGCTCGCGATGGGCATGATCGGGATCACCGAGGGCGCGATCCCCTTCGCGGCCTCCGACCCGCTGCGCGTGATCCCGTGCATCGTCTCGGGCTCGATGCTGGCGGCGGTGATCGCGATGCTGGGCGGCGTGGGCGACCACGCGCCGCACGGCGGGCCGATCGTGCTGCCGGTGGTGGACCGGCCGCTCGTGTACGCGCTCGCCATCGTCGCGGGCGCGCTCGTGACCGCGCTCGCGATCAACGGCTGGAAGGCGCTGGCGCGCGCGCGCGCCGGGACGGAGGCGAACGCATGAGGATCGTGGCGATCACCGCGTGCCCGACGGGCATCGCGCACACGTACATGGCGGCCGAGCTGCTCGAGCGCGCGGCCGCGGCGCTCGGGCACGAGCTGCGCGTCGAGACGCAGGGCGCGCTGGGCGCCGAGAACGAGCTCAGCGCGGCCGAGGTGCGCGCCTGCGACGCGGTGCTCCTGGCCGCGGACGTCGCGGTCGAGGGGCGCGAGCGCTTCGCGGGCAAGCGCGTGCTCGAGGTCTCGATGAAGGAGGCCATCGGCGCCCCGGAGGCCGTGCTGCGCCGGCTGGCCCAGGGGAGCTGACGGCGCCGCGCGAGCGATGGCGCAGGAGCTCTCCTTCCGCTGCCCGCTCGCGGGCGGCCTGCACGCCCGGCCGGCGAGCCACCTGGTCGCGCTCGCGGCGGGGCTCCCGTGCGCCGTGCGCCTGGTGAACGAGCGCGACGGGGGCGAGGCCGACGCCCGCAGCCTGGTCGAGCTGGTCGCGCTCGACGTGCGCGCGGGCGACCCGTGCCGGCTCCGCTGCGAGGGGCCCGACGAGCTGGGCGCGCGCGACGCGCTGGAGCGCTTCGTGCGCGACGTGCTGCCCGGCTGCGACGTGCCGCTCGAGCGGCCCGCCGCGGCCGAGGCGGGCGAGCTGCCGCGCGCGCTGCGCGAGGCCGGCGCGCGCGTCCTCTGCGGCACGCCGGCCAGCGCGGGCATCGGGATGGGGCGCGTCGTCCTGGCCGGCGGCGCGGCGCCCTGGAGCGGGCTCCTCGAGGGGCGCGAGCCCGCGCCCGCGGCGCCGGGCGAGCGCGAGCTCGCGCGCGCGGCGCTGCACGCCGTGCGCGAGGCGCGCGACGCGCGCGCGGCGGCGCGGCGCGGGCGGCCGGAGGCGGAGATGCTCGAGGCGGGCGTCGCGCTGGCGCGCGACGCGGCGCTCGCGGCGGCCGTCGAGGCGGAGCTCGAGCGCGGCGGCGGCGCGGCGCGCGCCGTGGCGAAGGCCTGCGAGCGGCTGGCGGCGCGGCTCGAGCGCTCGTCGAGCGCGCTCGCGCGCGAGCGCGTGGCCGACGTCGAGGAGCTCGCGCGCGAGCTGCTCGAGCGGCTGCCGGGCGGCCTGCCGCCGCGCCCGCCGCTCGTCCTGGACGGGCCGAGCGTGCTCGTGGCGGAGAGCCTCGGGCCGCGCGAGCTGCTCGAGCTCGAGCGCGGCCTCCTGCGCGGGCTCGTGCTCGAGCGCGCGGGCAGGACGGCGCACGCGCTGGTCCTGGCGCGCTCGTTCGGCCTGCCGGCGCTGGTCGGCGTGCGCGGGGCGCGCGCGGCGCTGCGCGCGGGCGTCGAGGTCGTCGTCGACGCGGAGCGCGGCCTGGCGCTGGCGGCGGACGAGCCGCGCGCGCGCCGCTTCTACGCGCGCCAGATCGCCGTGCGCGCGGCGCGTGCGGCGCGCCTGGCGCACGAAGCCGCCGAGGCCGCAGGCGCCGGCCCCGCGCGCACGAGCGACGGCGTGCGCCTCGAGCTGGCCGCGAACGCCGCCGGCGCCCTGGAGGTCGAGCACGCCTTCGCGCAGGGCGCCGAGGCGATCGGGCTCCTGCGCACGGAGATGCTCTTCCTCGGGCGCGCCGAGGCGCCGGGCGAGGAGGAGCAGCACGCGGAGCTCGCGCGCGCGGCGCGCGCCGCGCGCGGGCGCGCGCTGATCGTGCGCGCGTTCGACGTGGGGGGGGACAAGGCGCTCCCCTGGCTGGCGGCGCCGCCCGAGCCGAACCCGGCGCTCGGCCGGCGCGGCGTGCGCGTCTACCCCGACGAGCCCGAGCTCCTCGACCTCCACCTGCGCGCGGTGCTGCGCGCGTCCGCGGCGGGCGGCGTGCGGCTGATGCTGCCGATGGTCGCGACGGCGGCCGAGGTGCGCTGGGTGCGCGAGCGGCTGGCGCGCCAGCAGGAGGCGCTGCGCGCCGCGGGGGTGCCGTTCGACGCGGCGCTCCCGGTCGGGATCATGCTCGAGCTGCCGGCGGCGGCCTTCGCGCTCGACGAGCTGTGCGCCGTGGCGGACTTCGTCTCCCTGGGCACGAACGACCTCTTGCAGTACTTCGCCGGGGCCGATCGCGAGAACCCGCGCGTCGCCGCGCTGCAGGACCCGCGCCAGCCGGCCTTCCTGCGCCTGCTGGCGCAGGTGGTGGAAGGCGTGCGCGCGCGCGGGCGCTGGATCGGCCTGTGCGGCGAGATGGCGGGGGACGTGCGCCTCCTGCCGCTCCTGGTCGGCCTCGGGCTGGACGAGATCAGCGCCGCTCCGCCCGCGCTGCCCGCGCTGCGCCGCGCGCTGGCGCGGCTCGACGCCGCGGCCTGCCGCGCGCTCTTGGCGCGCGCGCTCGCCTGCGCCGACGCCGAGCAGGTGGGAGCGCTCCTGGCCGAGCACGCCGGCGCCGCGGCGGCCGCCGCGGCGCCGGCGCTCGCGCCCGAGCTCGTGCTGCTCGACTCGTCCGCCGCCACGAAGGCGGAGGCGATCGGGGAGCTGGTCGACCTGCTGCACGCCGCCCTGCGCACCGACGACCCGCAGGCGGTCGAGCGCGCGGTGTGGGCGCGCGAGGAGGCGTACTCGACCGGCGTCGGCGGCGGCTTCGCCGTCCCGCACTGCAAGTCGGACGCGCTCCTGTGCACCTCGCTGGCCGTCGTGCGCCTGGCGCGGCCGGTGGACTGGGACGCGCAGGGCGGCCAGCCCGTCTCGTGCGCGATCCTGCTCGCGGTGCGCGCCTCCGGCGACGCGCGCGAGCACATGCGCCTCTTCTCGACGCTGGCGCGGCGGCTGGTCGACGAGGCCTTCCGCGCGCGCGTCCTCGCGGCGCCCGACGCCGCCAGCCTGCTGTCCGTCCTCGAGGGCGCGTCCGCGCCCGCCGTCCCCGCCACCCCTCCGTTCCCCGAGCGAGCCGATGAACCCGCGAGCTGACCTGCGAGCCGACACCCGACGCAAGGCGACGCGAGCGCTCCGCGCGAGCGCGGTGCTCCTCTCCCTGGCGGCGTTCCCCGCCGCCGCGCAGGACGCCGCCGCGCCCGACGCAGCCGACGCCGCGGCGCCGCCCGCGCGCGAGCGGGTGCTCTACTGCGTCGGCTACGCGCACCTCGACACGCAGTGGCGCTGGGACTACGCCACGACGATCGACGAGTACCTGCGCGCGACGCTCGACGACAACTTCGAGCGCTTCCAGGCGCACCCGGAGTACGTGTTCAACTTCACCGGGTCGCGCCGCTACATGCTCATGCAGGAGTACTTCCCCGAGCGCTTCGAGCGGCTGGCCCGCTACGTCGCGCAGGGGCGCTGGCACGTCAGCGGCTCCTCGGTGGACGAGTGCGACGCGAACTCGCCCTCGGCCGAGTCGATCCTGCGCCAGGTGCTCTACGGCAACGAGTACTTCCGGCGCACGTTCGACCGCGAGAGCGCGGACTACATGCTGCCCGACTGCTTCGGCTTCCCGGCCTCGCTGCCCTCGATCCTGCACCACTGCGGGATCCTGGGCTTCTCGACGCAGAAGCTCGCCTGGGGCTCGGCGGTCGGCATCCCCTTCCCGCTGGGCCGCTGGGTCGGGCCGGACGGCGCGGGCGTGGTGGCCGCGCTCGACCCCGGCCCGTACGCGGGCGCGATCGAGGGGCGCGTGGACCGGAACGAGGCCTGGGCCGAGCGCATCCGCACGAACGGCGAGCGCTACGGCGTGTGGGCCGACTTCCACTACTACGGGGTCGGCGACGTCGGCGGCGCGCCGCGCGCGGAGGACGTCGCGAACTACGTCGCGAGCATCGACAACGAGGACAGCCTGTTCCACGTCGAGCTGTGCTCGTCGGACCGCCTCTTCCGCGACCTCGATCCCGCGGACGCGGCGCGCCTGCCGCGCTACGAGGGCGACCTGCTCCTGACGCAGCACTCGGCCGGCTCGCTCACGAGCCAGGCCGCGATGAAGCGCTGGAACCGCAAGAACGAGGTGCTGGCGGACGCCGCCGAGCGCGCCGCCGTCGCGGCCGACTGGCTGGGCGCGGCCGACTACCCGCGCGAGCGGCTGAACCGCTCGTGGATCGAGCTGCTCGGCAGCCAGATGCACGACATGCTGCCCGGCACGTGCGTCCCGTTCGCCTACGACCTGGCCTGGAACGACGAGCTCGTGGCGCTGAACGGCTTCGCCGCCGTCGTCCAGGACTCGGCCTCGGCCGTCGCGCGCGGGCTCGACACGCGCGTCCTGGGCGTGCCGCTGGTCGTGTGCAACCCGCTGTCGGTCGCGCGCACGGACCCGCTCGAGGCGCGCGTGCGCTTCGACGGCACGCCGCCCGAGGCGGTGCGCGTCGTCGGGCCCGACGGCGCGGAGGTGCCGGTGCAGGTCCTGGCGCGCGAGGCGGACGCGCTCTCGCTGCTCCTCCTGCCGAGCGTGCCGGCGCTCTCCTGGAGCGTGTACGACGTGCAGGCCGGCGCGCCCGAGGCGCTGCCCGCGGCGCTCTCGGTGGACGAGCGCTCGCTCGAGAACGAGTCCTACCGCGTGCGCATCGACGCGAACGGCGACCTGGCCAGCGTGCTCGACAAGCGCGGCGGGCGCGAGCTCCTGGCCGCGCCGGCGCGCCTCGTGCTGACCCCCGAGACGCCGCAGCAGTGGCCGGCCTGGAACATGGACTGGGACGACCGCCAGAAGCCGCCGATCGGGGCCTTCGGCGCCCCGCTGCGCGCGCGCGTCGTCGAGCGCGGCCCGGTGCGCGTCGCGCTCGAGCTGGAGCGCACCGAGGGGAACTCGACCGTCACCCAGACCCTGCGCCTGGCGCGCGGGGACGCCGGCCGGCGCCTGGAGCTCGCGACGCGCGTGGACTGGCAGTCGGCCGAGTGCGCGCTGCGCGCCTCGTTCCCGCTCGTCGCGGCGAGCCCCGAGGCGACCTACAACCTCGGCCTGGGCACGATCCGGCGCGGCAACAACGACCCGAAGAAGTACGAGGTGCCCTCGCACGAGTGGCTCGACCTCACCGACGCCTCGGGCGCCTTCGGCGTGTCGCTGCTCGAGGACTGCAAGACCGCCTCGGACAAGCCGTCGGACGGCGAGCTGCGGCTGACGCTGCTCTTCACGCCCGGCGTGCGCAAGGGCTACCAGGACCAGCACAGCCAGGACTGGGGGCGCCACGAGCTCGTGTACGGGCTCTACGCGCACGAGGGCGACTGGCGCGCGGGCACGCACTGGCAGGCGCGGCGGCTCAATGCGCCGCTCCTCGGCTTCCAGGACGCGCGCCACGCGGGCGCGCTGGGGCGGCGCCTGGCGCTGTGCGCGACGAGCTCCGAGCAGGTCGAGCTGCGCGCGCTGAAGCTGGCCGAGCGCTCCGACGACGTGATCGTGCGCCTGCAGGAGCTCGAGGGCCGCGCGACGCGCGGGCTCGCCGTGTCGTTCGCGGCGCCGGTCGTGGCCGCCTGGGAGGTGGACGGCCAGGAGCGGGCGATCGGTCCGGCGCGCGTCGAGGAGGGGCGCCTGGTGACCGACCTCGGCGCCTACCAGCCGCGCAGCTTCGCGCTGCGGCTCGCCGCGCCCGCGGCGCGCGTGCCGGGCGTGGAGAGCGCGCCGGTCGCGCTGCCCTTCGACCGCGACGTCGCGAGCCGCGACGCGGCGCCCGCGGACGGCGCCTTCGACGCGACGGGGCGCTCGTTGCCGGCCGAGATGCTGCCCGACGCGCTCGTCTCGGGCGGCGTGCGCTTCGTGCTGGGCTCGACCGAGGACGGGCGCTCGAACGCCGTCGCGTGCCGGGGCCAGACGATCGCGCTGCCCGAGGGCGCGTACGACCGCGTGCGGCTCCTGGCCGCCGCCGACGAGGCGGTCGAGGCGACCTTCCGCGTCGGCGCGCGCGAGCAGACGCTCTCCGTGCAGCCCTGGACCGGCTTCGTGGGCCAGTGGGACAAGCGCCTGTGGGATCGCCCGTTCGAGCGCGTCGACTACTACGGCGAGGGACACGTGGTCGGCTTCGAGCCGGGCTTCGTGCTGCGCGACCCGATCGCCTGGTTCGCCACGCACCGCCACGCGCCGGAGCGCGGCAACGAGACGTACCGCTTCAGCTACCTGTTCGACTACGGCCTGGACCTGCCGCAGGGGGCGCGCACGCTGACGCTGCCGGACGATCCGCGCGTCAAGATCCTGGCGGCGAGCGTCGCGAGCGGCGGCCCCGGCGTGCGGCCGACGGCGCCGCTCTACGACGACCTCGACGGGCGCGGGCCGCTCGCGCTGCGCCACGTCTACCCGCCGCCGCCGCGACCCGTGCACGAGGGCGTCGCGCCCGTCGCGCGCGCGGAGGTCGAGCGCGCGGAGAGCTTCGCCGCGCTCGCGCTGGGCCCGCCTCCCTCCGCGCCGGGCGAGGAGGTCTTCCGCGCCTTTCTCGGCGACGGCGAGTACCCGCCGCACCCCGCGTCGGGCATGGACGCCGAGGGTCGCCTGCCGCGGCTCGCCGACGGCGTCGTGGCGCAGGACTCCGACGACACCGCGCGCTGCGTCTGGTACGACAACGAGGGCCGCTTCTGGGCCGACCTGGGGCGCAGCCAGACGCTGGCCGGCGTGTGCACGTGGTCGTGGCACCGCGCGAACCGCGCGCCGCAGGCCTTCTCGCTGTGGGGCTCGAACGCCCCGGAGCTGCCCGCGCCCGGCTTCCAGCACGGCGCGCCGGAGGCGTGGACGCTCCTGGCGGTGGTGGACACGCGCCCGCTCGGCCAGGGAGGCGTGCACGCCTCGGCGGTCGTGCCGCGCGAGGGAGAGGCGACGCTCGGGCCCTTCCGCTGGCTCCTGTGGGTCGCCGAGGACCTGGGGGAGGGCACCTTCTTCACGGAGATCGACGTCGTGCCGGCGGACTGAGCGC
>CADEGS010000015.1:0-14375 GCA_902826945.1 uncultured bacterium
CGCGCCGGCGCCGACGACGAGCCGCGCGCGCGCGAGCGCCAGCAGGTCCTGGTTGACCGCCGAGGCGTGGTGCTCCTGGGCCACGTCGATCTCGCCCGTCTGCCACAGGCGTCCGAGCTCCTCCTGCACGGGCCCGATCACCTCCAGGTGCAGCGCGGCGAGCGAGAGCCCCTCGTCGAGCGCCGCCCGCACGACCTCCTCGGCGCCGCGCCGGCGGCCGGCGAGGAGCTCGTCGAGCAGCGTGCGCGCGCGCGCGCGCCGCGCGCCGCGGAGCGCGCTGGTCGCGGCGTCGGGCACCGGCTCCGCATCGGCCGCCGCCAGGAAGCGCTCCGCGAGCGCGCGCGCATCGGGCGGCAGGCTCTGCGCCAGCTCCTCGCGCAGCGCGCGCAGCGTCGCGTCGAGCACGGCGGGCGGCAGCCCGTGCGCCGCGTGCGTGGCGCGCAGCCAGCCGACGTCGAGCGCCAGCAGCTCCGGCCGGCCCACGGCGAGCGCGCCGGCGAGGGCCCGCACGCGCCGCTCCGCGTCGGCCACGCAGGCCTCGAAGCCCCACAGGTCGAGCGCCGTCGGCTCGCTCCCCTCCCGCGGCGTGCGCTCGACGGCGCCGACCGCGAGCGCCTTGGCGCTCGCCTCCAGGATCGAGGCGACGAAGAGCCCGCGCTGGTCCATCGTGGCGGCGAGAGCATAGGGCATCCCCCGCCGCCGATCGCGGGCGCGGCGGCGCAGCGCCGTGCATCCGCGCGGGAGGCCGGCGCGAACCCCGGGGCATGAGCGAGGCACCCGAGCCTCTCCGCCCGCGCGGCGCGGCCGCCGGGGTCGAGCGGCGCGGCGTGGAGGCCGCGGTCGGCCCGATCCTCCTGACGGGCGCCACGGGCTACGTCGGCGGACGGCTCCTGCGCGAGCTCGAGGCGCGCGGCCGGCGCGTGCGCTGCCTGGCTCGCCGTCCGGAGCACCTGCGCGGGCGGACGGGCCCGCGGACCGAGGTCGTGGCCGGCGACGTGCTCGACCCGGCGTCGCTCGAGCCCGCCCTGCGCGGGGTGGACGCGGCCTACTACCTCGTCCACTCGATGGGCTCGGCGGGCGACTTCGAGGAGCAGGATCGCCGCGGGGCCGAGGCCTTCGGCCGCGCCGCGCGCGCGGCCGGCGTGCGCCGCATCGTCTACCTCGGCGGCCTGGGCCGTCCCGGGCCCGAGCTGTCGCCGCACCTGCGCAGCCGCCAGGAGGTGGGCGCGGTGCTGCGCGCGAGCGGCGCGTGCGTGATCGAGCTGCGGGCCTCGATCGTGATCGGCTCGGGCAGCCTGTCGTTCGAGATGGTGCGCGCGCTGGTCGAGCGCCTGCCGGTCATGGTGACGCCGCGCTGGGTGGACACGCCGGCGCAGCCGATCGCGATCGGCGACCTCCTGCGCTATCTGGTCGAGGCCCTCGACGTGCCGGCCGATGGGAGCCGCACCTTCGAGATCGGCGGCGCCGAGCGCGTCTCGTACGGCGGCATCATGCGCGAGGTCGCGCGCCAGCGCGCGCTGCGGCGCCTGATGCTGCGCGTGCCCGTGCTCTCGCCGCGGCTCTCGGGCCTGTGGCTGGGCCTGGTCACGCCCCTCTACGCGCGCGTGGGCCGCAAGCTGGTGGACGGCATGCGCCACGCCACGGTCGTCACCGATGACTCCGCCGCCGAGGCCTTCGCCGTCCGCCCCGCGGGGCTGCGCTCGGCGGTGGCCGCCGCGCTCGCCGACGAGGACCGCGAGCTGGCCGCCACGCGCTGGTGCGACGCGCTCTCGTCGGGCGGTGGGCTGCGCGAGTGGGGCGGTGTGCGCTTCGGCGGCCGGCTGGTGGACGCGCGCAGCCGGCGCGTGCGCGTTCCGCCCGCCGCGGCCTTCCGCCCCGTCCGAGGCATCGGCGGCGCGCGCGGCTGGTACTTCGCCGACTGGCTGTGGCGCCTGCGCGGCTGGCTGGACCTGCTCCTGGGCGGGGTCGGCATGCGTCGGGGGCGAGCGCACCCCGACCGCCTGCGCGTCGGCGACGCGCTCGACTGCTGGCGGGTCGAGGCCTTCGAGCCCGACCGCCACCTGCGGCTGGCGGCGGAGATGCGCCTCCCCGGCCGGGCGTGGCTCGACTTCCGCGTCGAGCCCGATCCCCGCGGCGCCGGCAGCGTGATCCACCAGACGGCGCTCTTCGATCCCGTCGGCCTGAGCGGGCTGGCGTACTGGTACGGCGTGTGGCCGCTGCACCAGCTCGTCTTCCGCGGCATGCTGCGCGCGATCGCCGCCGCGGCGGAGGCCGGGCAGCCGGAGCGCGCGGGGAGCGCCGCGGCGCCCTCCCACGCCCGCGAGGAGCGCGTCGGGGGCTAGCCCGAAGAGCCGGCGTCGCCGCCCCGGGGCGGCAGCGCGGCGAGGAAGCGGCCGAAGGCTCCGCGGCCGCTGTCCGGCGGAGCCTGCGGAGAGACGAGGCTCGCAGACCGAGGATGCGAGCCCGGCGCACCGGCTCGCCGGCCGTCGCGCGCGCGCACCCCGGCCCGCTACGCTCTCGCGATGGTCGAGCGTCGCGGCATGCGCACGAGGCTCTCGCCGGCGCTCGCCGCGCTGGCCGCGCTCGCGCTCCCGGGCGCCGCGCAGGGCTCGGCGCAGGACGAGGGCGGCGTGCCGACGCTCGGCACGCTCGGGGTGCACGACGCGACCGCCGAGGGGCGGGCGGCGCTGCGGCTCTCCTCGCCGCGCCCGAGCGTGTGGCTGGGCGAGACGCTGCGCGTGACCTGGCGCGTCGAGCTCGAGCGCGCCCTGGCGGACGAGCTCGTGCAGCTCTTCGCGCGCCCGCTGGACCTCTCGGTGCAGATCCAGACCGGCGGGCTGGACGCGCTGGGCGAGCCGCTGGCCGGGCCGGCGGCGGGCCCCGAGACGCTCGACGGGGCGCCGCGCGAGCGCGTGAGCCTGGCGCTCGACGAGCGCGTGGTCGAGGCGCGCCCGGCGCCGGCGGGGCCGGGGCGCGTCGCCTTCGAGCTGTCGCTCGCGTTCCGCCCCGCCGAGCCGCTCGCGGCGGAGCTCGAGGGACCGCTGCTGCGCTTCGCGTCCGCCACGCGCTTCCGCGACGACCTCCTGCGCGGCCGCGTGCCGCTCGACCGGCAGGACGCCTTCGTGCGCGCCGAGCCGCTCGCGCTGCGCGTCGCGGCGCTGCCCGAGGAGGGCCGGCCGCCGGAGTTCAGCGGGCTCGTCGGCTCGCTCGAGGCGCGCGCGACGGTCGTGCCGCCCGTCGTGCGCGCGGGCGAGCCGGTGCGCCTGGTCGTCGCGCTCGCGAGCGACGGCGACCTCGAGCGCCTCGTCGCGCCGCGCCTCGACGCGCCCGGCTGGCGCGTGCAGGGCGTCCTGCGCCGGGCGCTGCCCGACGGGCTGGAGCTCGTCTACGACCTCGTGCCCGGGAGCGCCGCGCCGCGCGCCGCGCCCGACGTCCGGTTCGTCGTGTTCGACCCCGAGGCGGCGCGCTACCGCACGGTCGTCTGCCCGGGGCCGCCGCTCGAGGTGCTGCCGCCGGCCGCGCCGCCCGCGACCCCCGCCCCCGCGACGGACGCGCGTCCGTGGCGGCCGCCGGCGCTCGTCGCCGCCATCGTCGCCATCGGGGCGCTGCTCGCCGCGCTGGCCGCCGTGCGCGCCCGCCGCGCGC
Source organism: uncultured bacterium (assembly GCA_902826945.1). The sequence continues at coordinate 3,646 of CADEGS010000015.1, forward strand.
GCGCCGGCCGCGTCGCGGACGACGCGCTCGAGCGCCGCCGGCGCGCGGCCGAGCTGCTGCGCGCGCGCGCGACGACGGCTCCCGCCGACGAGCTCGCGCACGCCTTCGTCGGCTTCCTGGCCGCGCTGCTCGACGCGCCCGAGGCGAGCGTGCACGTGCGCGGGCTGCGCGAGCGCCTGGAGGCCGCCGGCGTGCCCTCGCCCGCGGCCGGGCGCGCGCCCGCGCTGCTCGAGCGGCTGCTCGCGACGCGCTACGGCGGGCGCTCCGACGCCGGCCTGGACGCGCCCGCGCGCGCCGAGCTGGAGCGGCTGGCCGCCGAGCTCGTCCGCCCCTCGCGCGGCGCCGCACGGCCGCTATCCTGATCGACCGCCCGCGCGCGGGCGCCGGCCATGGGCGAGACGCAGGACCTCTACCGCCGCGAGCTGCGCCTGCTGCAGGTCGAGCTCGTGAAGTGGCTCGACCACGTGCGCCGCCGGCGCGAGCGCGTCGCGATCCTCTTCGAGGGCCGCGACACCGCCGGCAAGGGCGGCGCGATCCAGCGCTTCACGCGCCACCTGAACCCCAAGGCGGCGCGCGTCGCCGCGCTGCCGGCGCCCTCCGACGTCGAGCGCGGCCAGTGGTACTTCCAGCGCTACTTCCGCCACCTGCCGAACCGCGGCGAGATCGTGTTCTTCGACCGCAGCTGGTACAACCGCGCCGTCGTCGAGCCCGTGATGGGCTTCTGCTCGAGCGCGCAGTACGAGACCTTCCTGCGCCAGGTCGTCGACGTCGAGCGCATGCTGATCGAGGACGGCGTCCAGCTCGTCAAGCTGTGGTTCTCGATCGGGCCGGACGAGCAGCGCCGCCGGCTCGTGTCGCGCACGACGGACCCGCTGAAGCGCTGGAAGCTCAGCACCGTGGACGCCGAGGCACAGCGGCGCTGGGAGGAGTTCTCGCGCTACAAGGAGCTGATGTACTTCCACACGCACACGGAGCTCAGCCCGTGGGTGATCGTGCTCGGCAACGACAAGCGCCGCGCGCGGCTGGAGAGCATGCGCTACGCGCTCTCGCGCTCGGACTACGAGGGCAAGGAGGCGGCGGAGGTGTCGCTCCTGCCCGACCCCGAGGTCGTCGCGGTCTACCGCGGACCGGTCGTCGGGCGCGGCGCGGCGCCGGAGGCGACGCCCGAGCCGGCGGCCGGCGCGTCGCTGGTGCGCGGCGTCGTCTGAGGCGCCGCGCTCAGCGCGCGCCGTCCAGCGCGGCGAAGAAGCCCAGGCCGCTCCACTCGCGGAACCACTCGGCGAGCGCCGGGCCGACGCGCTCCAGCGCGAAGCCGGGCTCGCTCGCCAGCCGCTCGAGCGCGCCGCCGAGCGTCTCGCCCGCGCCCAGCGCGCCCAGGAGCGCGTGCTGCTCGGGGCCGAGCGCCGCGCGCCACACGCGCCAGTCGCGCCGGTAGAGCACGAGCCAGGTCGCGCCCGGAGCGGGCGGCTCGGGCGCGCGCTCCTCGTCGCGCCAGGCCTGGTACCAGGCGTTGGTCGGGTGCTCGAAGGCGAGCAGCCGCAAGGCGGGCACGAGCGCGAGGCGCAGCTCGCCCCAGTCCTCCGGCGCGATCGCGAGCAGCTCGTCCTCCGCCAGCGTCTCCGCGCGCGGCGCGTCGAAGACCTCCTGCACGTCGCGCTCCAGGCGCGCCAGCTCGGCGGCGAAGGGGCGCCGCACGACGTCCGTCGCCTCCTCGGCGAGGAAGCGCGGCAGGAGCGCGCCCAGCCGGTTCAGGTTCTTGTGGCGCGACGGATGGCGCGCGAGGAACTCGCGGAACAGGCGCTCGCTCGCCGCGGGCCCGAGGAAGGCGACCAGCGCGGGGAAGTCCTGCTGCAGGACCTCGAGCAGGCGCAGGACGTAGGCGTCGGCGTAGATGCCGACGCGCTCGCTCGCGGCCAGGCGCTCGGAGGGCAGGCACACCTCGTCGAGCGCGCGCGGCAGCACGGCCCGCGCGGCGCGCGCGCCCTCGGCCACGCCCAGGGGGTGCGTGACGACCTCCTGGAACCAGCGCTCGAGCGCGTCGAGGCCGTCAGCCACGCGCGCGCTCCACGGCGGGCAGGAAGTCGCGCGCGCGCTGCACCTCGCGCAGCACGACCTCGAAGGGCGGGATGTCCTGGTCCCACTCGACCATCGTGGCCTTCGGGCCGCCGCGGCGGATCGCCTCGGCGTAGAGCTCCCAGACCGGCTCGATCACCGAGCCCGTGTGCGTGTCGATGCAGTGCGTGCCGTGGTCGGTGTGCCCGGCCAGGTGGATCTGGACGACGCGCTCCCAGGGGATCGGGTCGAGCCAGGCGAGCGGGTCGAAGCCGTGGTTGCGCGCCGAGACGTAGACGTTGTTCACGTCGAGCAGGAGCGCGCAGTCGGCCTCCTCGGCCAGCCGCGCCAGGAACTCCGGCTCCGCCATCGTCGAGTCGCGGAAGGTGACGTAGGTCGAGGGGTTCTCGAGCACCAGCGGGCGCTCGAGGAAGTCCTGCACCGCGCGCGTGCGCTCGACCATGTGCGCCAGCGCCGCCTCGGTGTAGGGCAGCGGCAGGAGGTCGTGCGTGTTGCGCCCGGCCACGCCGGTCCAGCACACGTGGTCGCCCATCCAGACCGCGTCCACGCGCCGCGCCAGCGCGCGCAGCTCGCCCAGGAACTCGCGGTCGAGCGGATCGGTGCTGCCGAGCGACAGCGAGACGCCGTGCATCACGATCGGGTAGCGCTCGGCGATGCGGTCGAGGATCTCGAGCGGTCGCCCGCCGGTGTGCAGGAAGTTCTCCGAGACGATCTCGAGCCAGTCCACGTCCGGCTGCTGCTCGAGCACGTGCGCGTAGTGCTCGGTGCGCAGGCCGACGCCCAGGCCAAGGTCGGGCAGGTTCCAGCGGTTGTTCGCTTCCATCGCGGGCCGGCGCGCGCCGGCGGGAGTGCCGGCCCCTCCGGCTCGGGCGCCGGAGGGGCGAGCCTCGGCGGTCCTACTTCTTGACCGGGACGGCGCAGCCGCCCATGCCCTTGCAGGAGTTCTTGCCGGCGCAGCCGTTGTCGCCGGTCTTGCAGCCGCCCTGGCCCTTGCACGCGTTCATGCCCTTGCAGGCGTGGTGCGCGGCGGTGGCGCAGCCGCCCTGGCCCTTGCAGGCGTTCTTGCCGGCGCAGGCGTTGCTCGCCGTCTTGCAGGCGCCCTGGCCCTTGCAGGCGTTCATGCCCTTGCAGGCGTGCTTCGAGGCCGCGACGGAGGCCTCGTGGCCGTGGTCGTGGCTCTTGCAGCCGGAGGTCGCGCCGACCAGCATGCCACCGACGGCGAAGGTCAAGAGCTGCGCGGCCAGGCCGCCCGAGATTCTGCGTTGCTCCATGGATCTCTCTTGTCGTTGTCAGGGGAAGGGGACGTGTCCGGGGGCGGACGCCTGCGCGGAGCAGGCCGGCGACGAGGGCTCGCCGTGCTCCGTTGCTTCGGAGCGACCCGCCGTCTCGGACCGGAATTTCGCGAGCATTCGAACCGGAGCGCGCTCCGGATGCGAGTCCCCGCCCTTCCGGTTCAATGAGGAATCCTTCATGGCGCGCCCGGGCGCGCGCCGTCCGCCCGGCGCGTCGCGCTCCACGCGCGGCGCAGCACCGCGGCGAGCAGGAGCAGCGCGCCGGCCGGCACGAGCAGCACGCCGAGGCCAGGGTCGCCGTCGTAGACGAACAGCCCGCCCAGCGCGAAGCCGCCGGGCAGCAGCACGCTGGCGCCGAGGAGCGCGCGCGACACGAAGGCCGAGCCGGACGGCGGTCGCGGCTCGAGCGTCGCCGCGAACGCGAGGTGCACGAGCGCGAGCAGCGTGCCGTGCGCGTGCGCCAGCGTCAGCATCAGGCGCCGCGTCTCGTTGCCGACGTCGAGGTACCAGCGCAGCTTGAAGCCGTGCAGCGCCTCGAGCGCGAGGCCGAGCGCGAGGAACACGAAGAGCGACCACCAGCCGAAGACCAGGTGGCGGCGGCGCAGGTCGGTCGAGGGCTCGTCGGGGCTCATTCGCGCAGGTAGACGGCGCGCTCGTCGCGCGCGCGCCGCAGGGCGTCGATCGTCGCCGCGTCGCCGCCGGGCAGCAGGCCGGCGAGCTCGCCCGCGCGGCCGGCCGCGCGCAGGATCCCGCGCGCGCGCTCCTGCGCGGCGCGGCGCTCGGAGCGCTCGGCGACGAAGTCGTAGCCGAGCCCCTCGAAGCCGGGCCAGCGCTCGAGCGAGCGCCCGGCGTTGAAGCGCACCGCCGCGTAGGGGTCGTCGAGCAGCTCGATCAGGAGCGGCGCGACCCAGTCCCCCCCGCCGAGCGCGGCGCGCGCCCCCTCCCAGCCGAGGTGCCAGGCGGCGAGGTCGCGCTGCCCGGCGTCGCCCGAGAGCGCCAGGACGAGCGCGAGCGGCGCGTCCGCGTGCGGGTCGTCCGCGGCCACGGGCGGCGCGCCGTACCACTCCGTCAGCCGCTCGGCGACCCACGCGCGGCTGCGGTCGAGGTGGCACAGCCCGCACGCGTCGGGGCGGCGCGAGCGCAGGCTGTCCGCCACGCTCGGGCTCTCGACCCGGTGGCTGCGGATCGCCTTGAGCAGGCCGAGCGTCGTGTAGGGCATGTGGCAGTCGTAGCAGCGTCCGCCGGGCGTGCCCGCGGCGTGGTGCGCGTGCTCCGGGCCGACCGCGTGGCACTGCAGGCAGGCGCCGTCCCCGTCCATGCCCGCAGCGAGCTGGTCGTCGGCCCACTCGGCCGGCGCGCGCGGGTCGTCGTCCGCCTGGTGCAGGCGGTGGCACGAGAGGCAGGACATGTCGCCGGCGCGGCTGCCGTCGCGGAAGCACGGCGAGGCGACCAGCGCGTTGTACTCGCGCCCCGAGACGCGCACGGTGCCGTCGTCCCAGAAGCGGTCGGCGAGGAAGCTCGGGTCGCGCTCGAGCTGGTGCGCGAGCGCGGGCCGCCGCGCGGCCTCGTCGGCGCGCACGACGTAGCGGCCGCCCGTCTCGAGCTCCTCCCCCGGCGCGAAGGTCGAGCCGTGCGCCGCCCAGGCGCGCATGGCGTCGGCGCCGTCCAGGCCGGAGACGCTGTGGCACTGCCCGCACACCTCGGCGGAGCGCGCCGGCGTCAGCGCGGCGGGATCCACGAGCGCGCTCTCCGCGGGCTCGCCCAGGTGCTGCCCGTAGCGCGCGAGCGGCGAGCGGTTCGCCTCGACGTGCTCGCGCCCGGCGCCGTGGCAGGCCTCGCAGGCGATGCCGAGCTCCGCCACGACCGTGTCGGCCCAGGCGTCGCTGCCCGGCGCGAAGCCCGGCCGCCCGCGCGTCGCGTGGCACTTGATGCAGCTCACGTTCCACTCGTTGGGCGGCATCGTCTCCTCGCCGTGGCGGGCGAGCGGCGGGCGCAGGAAGACCGCCTCGTTCGGCAGCCAGCGCGCCTCCTCGATGCGCCACACGATCGGCACGCGCCGCACGCCGCGCCCCGCGCCCGCCGAGACCCAGAAGTCCTGCTCGTGGTGCGAGCCGGTCACGAGCACGACCTCGGCGCGCACGCGCGCGGGCGAGCGCGGCCGGTCGAAGTCCGGCATCTCGAACCAGAACGCGTCGCCGACGCGCTCGGGCCGGTAGCGCAGGCCGTCGAACGAGACCTCGCGCCCGTCGAAGGCGGCGACGATCGCCTCGGGCGAGGCGACCTGCGTCATGCGCCGGTGGTAGGAGTCGTGCCACGAGCCGTACTGCTCGGGGTGGCAGGCGCGGCACGCGTCGGAGGAGACGTAGCCCTCGCCCTCGACCGCGAGCGGCCGGTCGTCGGGCGCCGGCCGCGCGCGGCCGACCGGCGCGCGCCCGCTCGCCGCCCAGCCCGCCGCGCCGGCCCACAGCGCGAGCGCGCCGAGCCCCGCGGCGCGCGCGCCGCGCCGGCGCAGCAGCAGCGCGAGCGGCAGCACCCCGGCGGCCAGGAGCACCTGGAACAAGACCGACTCGGCCGTCATGCCAGCGCGCCACGGTAGCACGCCCGCCGGCGGCGCGCGGGACGCCCCGCTCCCTGCCCTCCCGGCGTGGCGCTCGCGGCGAGCGTGCGTACCATGAGCGCGCTTGGTCCAGCGCGAGTTCCTGCTGCGCCGCGCCGCCGACACGCGCCGCCTGCCGTGGAAGAACGGGCGCGGCACGACCGAGGAGCTCGCGGTGTGGCCCGCGGGCGCGTCGCTCGCGACGGGCGACTTCCTGTGGCGCATCGCCAAGGCGCCGGTGGACGAGCCCGGACCGTTCTCGTCCCTGCCGGGCGTCGAGCGCATCCTGGTCGTGACCGAGGGCGAGGCGCTCGTGCTCGACCACGGCGAGGCGGCGCCGCGCGCGCGCCTGCGCCCCTTCGAGCCCTACCGCTTCTCCGGCGACTGGCCGACCGCGGCCGAGCTCCCGCGCGGCCCCGTGCGCGACTGCAACGTGATGCTGCGCGCCGGCGCCGCGCAGGCCGCGCTCGAGGCGCTGCGCCTCGGCCGCCGCCGCCTGCGCGAGCCGATCGGCCCGGGCCACGCCTTCCTGCACGTGCTGCGCGGCCGCGCGCGCGTGCGCGCGACCGGCGAGGAGGAGCCCTTCGCCCTCGCCGCCGAGGAGAGCCTGTGGGGCCGCGGCCTCGCCGGCGGCGAGGAGCTCGAGATCCAGGGCGAGAGCGAGGACTGCGCCGTGCTGCTCGTGCGCATCGGCTAGGACCCGAGCGCTGGACCCGAGCGCCGAGCGCAGGTGGGAAAGCCGAGCGGGCGTTCCCCGGGATCCCGGTCGCCGTCGGGCGTGCCGCGGGCAGCGGCGGTGATCGCGTCGCCTGCGCGCGCACCGGAATCTCCGGATTCTTCCCGCGCTTCGGCGAGCCTGCGTGTTTGGCGAGCGGAACGGATCCCGGAATCCGAAGCGGCGCGTGGAGCGCCGCCCCGGCCGCTCGCGACCGGCCGGGCATGCGAGGAAAAGACCGGCGGCGCCTCCGGCGCAGGCCGAGCGGGCGCGCGTCGCGAGGGCGCCCACAGGGGGGAGACGAATGACGAGCACTCGACCGACGAGCTCTGACGGTACGCACCCGAGCGGAACAGGCGGCGCGAACGACACGAGGGAGGACCCTGCCCCCACGACGCTGGCGCGGCGCCTGCGCGGCAGCTTCGGCAGCGTGGGAGGCGCGCTGCTCGCGTCGGCGGCGCTGCTCGCCGCGGGGGCCTGCGCGGTGCTCTCGGTGCCGTCGGACCCCCAGCCGGCGTGCGCCGTCTCCACGAGCACGATCGAGGGCTGGTTCGAGTCGGGCCTGATCACGCTGGACGGCGTCGTGAAGCCGGCCGACAGCGTGCTGTTCCCCGACGTCCCGAACTGCGACTTCTACGAGTGGACCGAGCAGATGTTCCTGTGGCTGACCTCGCCGGCGCCGCCGCGCTACGGCGGCGGCGGGGGACGGATCTTCGGCTCGCGATCGTTCTTCGACGTCTCGCCGCCCGATGCCGACGGGCACCGGACCTTCACGCGCAACGCGGGAGGCTCCTTCGGCCTGCTCACCGTGCGCGACGCGCAGCGCGGCGCGCACGGCCTGCCGATCGTGTTCGACCGCAAGGGCCAGGGCCTCGAGGTGGTGGACGCGGTCCTGAGCCCGCGCGGGCGGCCGCTGGTCAAGAACGCGAAGGGGGCCCAGGTCGAGGTCCACCGGGCCTCCCTCGGCAGGGATCGCCGGCCGGTGTTCCTGGACGAGAAGGGCGAGCGGATCGAGGGCGCGCGTCCCGTGCTGCTCGAGAGCCTGCGCGACGCGCGCGTCGTGCAGCGCTTCCGGTTCGATCCGGACCTGCTGATCTTCCTCGGGCCGGCCGGCAACGCGGTCGACGTCGAGCAGGGCCAGGCCTTCACCGGCGCCGTGCTGATGGCCCAGAACGGCTCGCTCGTCTACTACCGCACGACGGTCAACGACGTGTTCGCCTACTACCGCTCGATGTTCGGCGCGAGCGTGCCGCCGACGACCCGCTTCCCGACCACGCAGGGCGAGCTGGACGACATCATCGACTTCGCGGCGACGCACGGCACGACGCTGGTCGATCCCGAGGCGCTGGCGATCGAGATCAAGACCGCCTGGATCGAGGCCGCGGGGCTCCCCGATCCGGACCGGTTCATCACGATGCAGGGGACGATCCCGACCTACGACATGTCGAACCCCGCGCATTGGGTCCGCAACGGCCAGAAGACCACGACGCTGGCCATGGTCGCGATGCACGTCGTCGGCAGCACCGCCGGCCACCCCGAGATGCTCTGGGGCACCTTCGAGCACGTCAGCAACACGCCCAACGCCGCGTACTCGTACACGAGCTCGAGCGGGTCGGCCACGTCCGTGGCGCAGGACACCGAAGGGTTCTGGCTGTTCTGCTCGAGCGGATCGTCCGGGCCCTTCAACGAGCCCCACATGACCTTCGACTCCGGAACGGGCGACATCGTCGCGACGGCCGGCCACTCGATCAGCCCGAGCGACACGATCCGCTGGAAGGCGTGGGGCAAGGCGCACCCGAGCCCGTCCTCGAACGCCCAGGTGATCTCGATCAACAACAGCGTGCGCGGAGCGCTCGATCCGGCGGACGTGCGCGGCAACTACGTGCAGACCGGCACGACCTGGACGATCAACGGCGCCGCGCCGTCGGGCTCGAACCAGGTCGGCACGAACCTGCTCTGCAACACGACGATGGAGACCTACGACCAGGGCTCCAGCAACGGGAACAGCGGATTCAACTGCTTCTCGTGCCACGCGACGAACACGACGGCCGTGAGCCACGTCTTCGGGGAGACGCAACCGCTCTTCTGAGACCACCGCGGGGAGGCCGCCGCGTCGCTCGCAAACGGGCGGCGGCCTCGCTCGCACACAAGGAGGGAGAATCACATGAGCAAGCAGATCGCCGTGCTCCTCGACAGCTCGGGCTCGATGTTCCAGCCCGTCGCGGGAGGGAACGCGAACGACAAGATCTCCGAGGCGTCGGATGGAGCGCAGCTCTTCGTCGAGAACGTCCTGGACCAGATGGGCATCACGCCCGGCAGCCAGTTCGCGCTCTCGGTGCACCGCTTCGCGCAGAGCTACCAGCTCCTGCCGGGCGGCGCGCAAGTGAGCTCGACGGACGCCGGAGCGGCCGCCGCGCTCGGCGCGATGTCGGCCGCCGTCGCGGCCATCGAGGACCAGGCTGCCAGCCAGGCGGCGGTGGGCAGCCTCACGGACGTGTACGACGCCGTGCGCCGGACGTCGGACTACATGATCGCGAACGCTCCGTCGTTCGGAGCGCCCGACGCGCGCTACATCCTGCTCCTCAGCGACGGGATCCAGACCGTCGCGCACAACGGCACGCGCGACCGCGCCGGCTACGAGGCGGAGCAAGGCGTGAGCTTCGCGAGCCTCCTGAACGGGCGCGGGATCCGCCTGCGGGCCTGGGGCGTGGGGCTGGACGCCCTGGCCGTCCTGCTGCGCGACCTCACCGACCAGGCGGTGGACCCCAGCTCGTCGGCAGGCTCCGTGCTGGGCCATCCGGGGAGCTACACCAAGGTGCTCTTCCCCTACAGCGAGCTGGGCCCGGGCAAGTTCCCGAACTGCACCACGATCATCATGAGCGACGCGGCCTCGCTCGTGGACGACAACGGCATCCTCCCGCTGCGTCCCGCGGGGGGCACGCCCTCCGGCCTGCTCTGGGAGCAGTTCGGCCTGCCGGCGCCGAATCCGAAGGGGGGCAGCACGTTCGGCGCCTACGTCGATCACCGCGACTTCGAGGTCGACGTCGACGGCAGCACCCGCGTCCTCCTGCTGGGCCTGGTCGCCTCGTCCCGAGCCGAGGTCGCGCTGCAGGCCACCGCGCCCAGCGGGGCGGTGTTCGTCCCCGCCAGCGCGGGCACCAGAACCGTCGCCGTGCCGACGGCCAGGCTGCTCAAGATCGCCTCGCCCGAGGAGGGGACGTGGCGCGTGCGCGTGTCCCACGGCGGCGGCACCCCGACCACGTGCGACCTGCTGGCGCGCGGCGTGTTCAAGGAGTTCGTCCTGGGCGTGCGCGTCGACCCCTTCCGGCTGGCCGCGCCGGGCGAGGTCACGGTCAGCGCGGCGCCGACCATCGCCGGCCGACCGGCCGCGGGCAAGCTGCGGGCCGTCGCCCACGTGCTGGGCGGAGCGACGGTCGAGCTCGCGCCGGCGCGCGACGGAACCTTCTCGGGCCGCGTGCCCGTCGCGCAGCCGGGCCTGAACCTGATCCGGGTCGAGGTGCACGGCGTGCTCGACGGCGGCCGCTCGATCCACAGGACCGTGTACGCCCAGGTGCAGGTCGGCCGGATCCGCGACCCGCGCTTCCGCGTGCATCCGACGACCTACGAGCAGGGACGCGAGTACCGCGTGCGGGTCGAGCTGGTCGACGCGACCCTGGGGCGCGCGACGCAGGTCTCGTTCGGACGCGGCATCGAGGTCCTCGCGCTCGACGCCTGGACCGAGTCGCAGGGCGAGGCGCGCATCCGCGTCGCGCCCGACGCCTTCGTCGGCTGGCGCGAGCCGCTGCTCTACTACCCGGCGGCCGAGAGCGTCACGCCCGTGCAGGTGGTCGCCTCCGCCGGCGGCGGCCCGGCCGTGCAGGGCCGCATCTGCTGCCTGCGCTTCGACGCGCACGGCCGGCTGATCGGGATCGTGCTGTGCGACGGCACCGCGGTCTGCGTGCGCGAGCACGACGAGCGCGTGCGCGCGCTGCTCGAGGCCGCGCGCGGCTGCCTGGCCTCGATCCAGATCTGCCGGGAGTGAACGCGGCGGAGG
>CADEGS010000015.1:14475-41005 GCA_902826945.1 uncultured bacterium
CGCGCGCGGCTGCCTGGCCTCGATCCAGATCTGCCGGGAGTGAACGCGGCGGAGGACCCGGCCGCGGTCGAGACGCTCGAGGCGGTCGTGCGGACGATGGACGCCCACCTCGCGCGAGCGCGCGAGGAGCGGAGCCGCGCCGGGTTCTTCCTGGCCCTCTACCGGCGCGTGACCCTCGCGGTCAGCGCCGGCATCGCCGCGGGACGCTTCGAGGACGGCGCGCGCATGGAGCGCTTCGCCGTCCGCTTCGCCCGGCGCTACCTCGACGAGGTCGACCGGTTCGCCGGCGGCGGGAGCGCGAGCCGGACGTGGCGAGAGGCGCTCGCGGACGCCCGCAACCGGCGCCTCATCGTCCTCCAGCACCTTCTGATCGGCATCAATGCCCACATCAACCTGGACCTGGGCGTCGCCGCCGCGGAGAGCGCTCCCGGCGCCGCGCTCGCGTCCCTGCGGCGCGACTTCGACGCCGTCGGCGCCATCCTGGCCGAGCTCGTCGACGATTCCCAGGAGCGCGTCGCCCGGGTCTCGCCGTGGCTCGGCCTGCTCGATCGCCTCGGCGGTCGCGAGGACGAGGCGATGGTGCGCTTCAGCCTCGAGCGAGCTCGGAACGCCGCCTGGGACGTCGCTCTCGACCTCGCCGCACGCAGCCCCGACGGATGGCCCACGACCGTCGGAGCGCTGGACGAGGCCGTCGCGCGCCGCGGCCGCGGCATCCGCTGGCCAGGGCTGCTCCTGACGCTGGGGGCGATCGTGATCCGTCTGGCCGAGAGCCGCGACGTGCGCCGGATCATCGACGTCCTGGCGGCGGCCCGCTGACGGAGGAGGCGTGTGCGCGCCGGGACGACGGGCGCGACCGTGTCGCGTGGGAGCGCGGTCCTTGGCAACCTCTCGGAACGGCTCCTGGACGGAGACGAGGATTTCGCGTCTCCGGCGCCCGCACGCGAGGCGCGCTTGCGCGGCCCGGAAGCCTCTGCGATCCTGCTCGGTCGTGACGCGTCGCGCGCAGACCCTGCTCGTCTGGCTGGCCCTGGCCCTCGTGGGACTGGGGCCGGTCGGCGCGGCGCAGGTCTCGGGCTGGCTGCACGCGCCGCTGTGCGCGTGCGCGGGATGCACGCCGGAGGCCGGGCCCGCTCGCGGCTGCTGCGAGCCCGCGGAGGCGCCGAGCGACGGCCCCGCGTTCCGGTCGGCGGCGCGTCCGTGCCGCTGCGTCGCGCCGCAGGACGCGCCCGAGCCCGCGCTGCCCGCACCGCGCGCGCTCGCGGCGCCGGACGCGCCGCGAGCGGCTCTCCCGGGCGTGGCGGCGCCCGCGCTCGCCGCCGGCGCCCTCGCCGCTCCGCTCGCCCGCGCGCGCAGCGACACCCATCGGGGACCGCCCGGCCGCGACCGGACGAGCGGCGCCGCGCGCGCGGCCGCGCTCGGAGCGCTGCTCTGCTGAGACGGAGCGCGCGCCGCTCCTCCGGCTGACGGAGCGCGGCGCGCTTTCGAGCCCGCGCGCACGAGCGCGGACGGCCGCGTCCCTGCGCGCCCTTCGCCTCGCGCGCGCGTCGCGCACGGCCGGGCTCTCCGCGTGCCGCGCACGCGCTCTGCCCACGCGCGTCCCCCACCGTCCCCGGCTCCAGCCCGTTCCGCTCATGCAAACGCTCCGCTCCTTCGGTCTCCTCTTCCTGTGCGGGGCCCTCGCCGCCGCGTGCCGCACGCCCTCGCGCGCGCCCTCGCTCCTGCAGGGCTGTCATCCCGCGTGTCCGGGCGCGCCGGTCGCGCGCGTGCCCGACGTCGGCGCGGCGCTGCGCGGCGCGCCGCCGAGCGCCGCGCCCGACCTCGGCGCCGTCGAGCCTCCGGCGCCGTCGGAGGCGCGGCTCCTGTGCCCGATGCATCCCGAGGTCGGCGCCGACGAGCCCGGACGCTGCCCGCAGTGCGGGATGTGGCTCGTCCCGCGCGACCAGGTCGTGGAGCACCGCCATGAGCGCTGATCCCGCGCGCGCCCGCGCCGCCATCGCCGCGCGGGCCCTCGCCGCGACCGCGGCCCTGCTCGGCGCCTGCCGGTCGGTGCCCCCCGACGCCGGCTTCGCCGAGACGGCCGCGCTCGTGCGCGAGCACGGCGGGCTCGAGCTCGCCTGGCGACGCTTCGACCCCGCCGACGCGGCGCTCGACGAGCGCGTGCGCGCGCTCGTCCTGGACGAGCTCTCGATCGACGACGCCGTGCGCGTCGCGCTGCTCGCGAACCGCCGCCTGCAGGCGCTCTACGCCGAGCTCGGCTTCGCTCAGGCGGAGGTGCTCGCGGCGGCGCGGCTCCCCAATCCGATCCTGCACGGCGAGGTGCGCTTCCCCGCGGGCGGCGGGCGCAGCGCGCTCGACCTCGGCCTCGAGCAGTCCTTCCTGAGCCTGCTCTGGATGCCGCGGCGCGAGCGCATGGCGCAGGACGGGCTCGAGGCGGCGCAGCAGCGCCTGGCGGCGAGCGCGCTGGGCCTGGCGGCGCACGTGCGCGCGTCGTATCGCCGCCTGCAGGGCGCGCTCCAGGCGCGCGAGCTCCTGCGCACGTCGCTCGAGGCCGCCGACGCGGCGCTCCAGCTCGCGCAGGCGCTGCTCGAGGCGGGCAACGTGCTCGACCTCGAGGTCGCGCTGGCGCGGGCGCAGCGCGAGGAGGCGCGCGTCGCGCTGGCGGACGCGGAGCTGGCGGTGCTGGAGCGCCGCGAGGCGCTCGTGCTCCTGCTCGGCCTCTACGGACCCGCGGCGGAGCTGCGCGTGAGCGCGCGCCTGCCCGATCTGCCCGCCGCGGCGGGGACGACGGACGGCCTCGAGGCGCGCGCCGTCGAGAGCAGCCTGACGCTCGGCGCGCTGCGCAGCGAGATCCGCCGCGCGGGCCGCGCGCTGGACCTGGCGGACGCGCGCGGCCTGGTGCCCGACCTCGAGGCCGGCGTCGTCGCCGAGCGCGAGAGCGAGGGCGGCCGGGAGCTCGGCCCCTCGTTCGCGCTGCCCTTGCCGCTCTTCGCGCAGGGGCAGCCCGCGCGGCGCCGCGCCGCGGCGCGCCTGGAGGAGCTGCGCGAGACCTACCTGGCCGAGGCGGTCGAGCTGCGCAGCCGGGCGCGCCGCGCGGCCGCGCGCGTCGTGGCGCTGCACGCGCGCGCGAGCTTCCTGCGCGACGTGCTCCTGCCCCTGCGCGCGCGCGTGCTCGACGGCATCCAGCTGCAGCTGAACGCCATGCAGACGGGCGCGTTCCGGCTGCTCGACGCGAAGCGCGAGCAGCTCGCCACCGCCGTGCTCCACGTCGACTCGCTGACCGCCTACTGGGTCGCCGCGAGCGAGCTCGACGGCCTGCTCGAGGGCGCCCCGCCGCGCGACGCGGACGCGTCCATGCCGCTCGCCCCGATGTCCGGAACCACCGCAGCGACCCTCGCCCACCACTGACATGGACCCGCTCACGCGACGCAGCGTCCTCTCCCTCGGCGCCGGCCTCGGCGCCGCCCGCCTGCTGACCGCGACCCCGGCGCGCACGCTGTCCGCCGACGCGCCGCCGCTCCCGCCGGGCCTGCCGGGCGCCGACTACCGGCAGGTCGTCACGCCCGACGGCGCGGCGCTCCCGTGGCGGGTCGTCGAGGGCGTCAAGGTCTTCCACCTCGTCGCCGAGCCGGTCACGCACGAGCTCGCGCCGGGCCTCGTGGCGGAGTGCTGGGGCTACAACGGCCGCGTGCACGGCCCGACGATCGAGGCCGTCGAGGGCGACCGCGTGCGCATCTACGTCACGAACCGCCTGCCCGCGCCGACGACCGCGCACTGGCACGGCGTGCTCCTGCCGAACGGCATGGACGGCGTCGGCGGCCTGACGCAGCGCTCGATCCGCCCGGGCGAGACGTTCCGCTACGAGTTCACGCTGCGCCAGCACGGCACCTTCCTGTACCACTCGCACCACGACGAGATGACGCAGATGGCGCTGGGCCTGATGGGCCTCTTCGTCGTGCACCCGCGCGCGCCCGAGGAGACGCCGCCGGAGCGCGACTACGCCTTCCTGCTCTCGGAGTGGGCGATCCGGCCCGGCACGCGCCGTCCCGACCCGAACGAGATGACCGACTTCAACGTGCTCACGCTGAACGCGCGCGCGTTCCCGGGCACCAGCCCGATCGTCGCGCGCACGGGCGAGCGCGTGCGCCTGCGCTTCGGGAACCTGAGCGCGATGGACCACCACCCGATCCACCTGCACGGCTACGCCTTCCAGGTCGTGGCGACCGACGGCGGGACGCTGCCGCCGTCCGCGCGCTGGCCGGAGACGACCGTCCTCGTGCCCACGGGGAGCACCCGCACCGTCGAGCTGGTCGCCGACGCGCCCGGCGACTGGGCCATGCACTGCCACATGACCCACCACGCGATGAACCAGATGGGGCACGGCATCCCCACCATGATCGGCGCGCAGGTGGGCGACCTCGACCGGCGCGTGCGGCGGCTGCTGCCGGAGTACATGACGATGGGCCGGGAGGGCATGGGCGAGATGGCGACGATGCACATGCGCGTCCCGGAGAACTCGATCCCGATGCGCGGCGCGGAGGGCCCCTGGGACGCGATCACGATGGGCGGCATGTTCACGATCCTGAAGGTGCGCGACGCGCTCGAGGGCGAGGGCGACCCCGGCTGGTACGAGGCGCCGGCCGGCACGCGCGCCGAGCTCGCCGCGGCGGCGGACCTGGAGCGCGACGGGATCGCCGTCGCGCCGCCGCGCGCCTCTGGCGCGCACGAGGAGGGCTGATGCCCCGGGCCGGCCGCTCGCGACCGCCGCGGCCGCAGGGCGCAGTGGCGCCCGCGCGCGCAGGGGCTACCCTGCGCGGCGTGCGCTTCCCGGTGACCCTCGCGCTCGGGCCCGCCGCGCTCGCCCGGATGGCGCGCGCGCGGGGCTCCGTGCCGTCGCGCGCCGAGGGCGAGCCCGCGCGGTCCGGGGACGGCGCGTGAGCGAGCGCGAGGATGCCTCGGCTGCCGCCCCCGCCCGGCGCGGCTCGGCACCGCTGGGCGCGCTCCTGCTCGTGGCCGGACACCTGCTGGCGTGCCTGGTCGCCGGGCTGCTGCCGATCGAGAGCTCGGTGGCCGTGTTCCTGGTCCTGATCGGCGCCTTCCAGCTCGTCTACGCCATCCCGCTCTTCCTGGCGCTGCGCCGGCGCGGGCTCGGCGCGAGCGCGAACGGCGTGGCCCTCGGCGCGTGCGTGACGCTGCTCCTGAACGCCGGCTGCTGGGGCATCGCCGTGGCCGACTTCAACGCGACGCCATGAGCGCGGCGCGCGTCCCCTGGCGAGCGCGGCGGCGGCCCGCATGAAGCTCGCGAAGGCCCTGCGCGAGCTGCGCCGCGCCGCCGCGATCGCGCGCGCGGGCGGGCCGCGCGCGGCGTGGACGCTCGTGCGCGAGGAAGGGCTGCGCAACGGCTGGATCCGGCTGCGCTCGGCGACCGGCGCGGACGGCGTCGAGTGCAACCTGTGCGGCTGGCGCGGCGCGAGCTTCCTCACGCACTGCGCGATCGGCTACGTGGACCGCAACGCCTTCTGCCCGCGCTGCCGCTCGTACCCGCGCCACCGCGGCTTCGCCTGGCTGCTCGAGGAGCGCCTCGCGGACGAGCTCGCGCGCCTGGCGGACGTGCCCGGGCTGCGCCTCGTGTTCGCGCCGGAGCCGGGCATGCTGCGCCTGCTCGGCCGCCGGATCGAGCGCCTGGAAGGCGCCGACATCGAGCGCGTGAACGAGCACGTGCGCCACCTCGAGGACCTGCAGCGGCTCTCCTTCGCCGACGGCTCGCTGGCCTTCGCCTCCGCCTTCCACGTGCTCGAGCACGTGCCCGACGACCGCCGCGCGCTGGGCGAGCTGCGGCGCGTGCTGCACCCCGACGGGCGCCTGCTCCTGTGCGTGCCGATGACGCTCGGCCGGCGCGAGACGATCGCCTTCGGCGGCCCGAACCCGCTCCTGAACGACCACTGCTTCGACTACGGCGAGGACTTCCCCGAGCGCCTCGCCGCCGCCGGCCTGACGGGCGCCGGCTACCGCCTGCACGAGCTCGTGCCGCGCGCGCTGCACCGGCGCCTGGCGCTGAGCGAGGACGTCGTGTTCCTGCTGCGCGCGGCGCGCCCGGGCGAGCGGGCGGAGGCGCCCTACGCGCGCCCTGCGGGAGCCTGAGCGGCCGGCTCTCCGCGCGCTCAGCGCGCCTGCGCGCTGCCGAGGGCGCGCAGGACCTCCGGCAGGAGCAGCTCGGCCTGGATGCGGTGCCCGGCGGCGGTCGGGTGGACGCTGTCCAGGAACAGGTCCTCCTCGGGCGCGCCGGCCGCGACGCGCTCGCGGAGCGCCGCGCGCACGTCCACGCAGGGGACCCCGGTCTCCGCGACGAACGCCGCCAGCGCCGCGTCGTAGTCCAGGACCGGCGGCAGCCTCGTCTCGACCTCCGCGCGGCGCGGCATCTGCACCACGATCAGCCGGCCGCCGTCGCGCTGCACCGCCTCGCGCAGCTCCACGAGGCACTGCCGGAAGTCCGCGGCGGACACGCGCCGCGGGTAGTCGTCGAGCGCGGCGTAGTCCTGCAGCGCCAGGCGCTTGTCCCGCTCCTCCTGCACGAACGAGAGGAAGCGCGCCTCGCGCCCTCCGCGCCGCTCGTCCCAGAGCCACGCGCCCAGGCCCACCAGCCGCGACTCGTTGCGCACGAGGCGCCACGCGCGCCAGGCGAGCGAGCCGTGCCGCTGCAGCCAATCGATCTTCTGGACGTCCGGCAGGTCGCGCGTCGGGAAGTGCTCGTTGATCGCGCCGAAGGCCTCGACGACGACCGCCGGCTTCCACGCGGGGCGGAGCGCACGGTAGCGCGCCAGCCCCTGGACGATCGTGGAGCCGATCACGCCGCCGTTCAGCACCTGGACGGACGCGCCGCCGGCGCCGAGCGCGCCGCGCAGGCCCTCCTCGAGCAGGGCGGAGTACGCCTGCGCGGCGGGCAGCCCGTAGCCGAACGTGCTCGAGTCACCGAGCGTCAGCACGCGCGGCTCCGCGCGCGGATCGGGGTCGCGGCCGCGGAAGCCGTGCGGCGAGACGCGCTCGTCCTCGCCCCAGAGCACGGGCGCGCCCTCGCGCGGGACCCACATCTGCCGCTCGTCGGAGCGGTGCATGCCGTCCGAGCGCGCCAGCTCGACGTCGCGCTCCGAGTCCCAGATCATGAGCGGGATCTCGATGCGCGGGTACGCGAACCCGCGCGCGCGCAGGACGAGCTCGCCCGCCGCGAAGGGGGCCAGCCCGAGCAGGAGGGCCAGGGCCCGCCGCCTGCCCCGTCTCGCCGGGCGGCTCATGGCACGCGGAGTATGCCCGGGGAGGGCCGATCCAGGTCGGCCTGCGCGGGGCTCGCTTCGCGCGCGATCGGCCGGGACGAGCGCCCGGCCGGCCTCGGGCCGCCTTGATCGAGCTCTTGATCGCCCTTCATCGCCCCTTGTCCTCCGCCTTGCGCCATGGTCTACGGCGTCGGCGCCGCCGCGCTCCGCCCCTCGGCGAGCGGATCCTCTCGAGGGCCGCAGTACCATCCGCCGAGGTGGGGGGCGGCCCTTTCCGGCCCGACCGCCGCCGCAGGAGCACCGCGTGACGCTGGAGAGCTGGGACCCGCTACGCAACTCCCCCTTCCTCTTCCACGTCCGAGCGTGGTCGCGGTTGCTCGTCCCCGGAGCGTTCTGGCGCAGCCGCCTGCCCGCCGTCCTGTCGCGCCTGGAGGCGGTCGGGGCGGAGCGCGTCCTGGAGCGCGTGCGCTACTCGAATCGCGTCGCCGGACCCTTTCGCCTGCCGGCCTCGACGCGCCCGCTGCGCCTGCGCCAGGTGCGCGACAAGCACAACTACTTCCTGGACCTGATCGAGTTCCTGCGCTTCTTCGACCGCGGGCTCGTGGTGGCCTACCGCTTCGGCGACAAGACGTCGGTGCCCGACGTACCGACCCTCGTGAAGGCGCGCCCCATCGAGGGCGACGTCGCCAACTCGGTGCTCTTCAGGCTGAACAGCCTGCGCCACTTCAACTTCGTGCGCGACCGGCGCCCGTACGCGACGAAGCGCGCGCGGCTGGTCTGGCGCGGCAAGGTCCGGCGGCCGAACCGCGTGGCGTTCCTCGAGCGCTTCTTCGAGCACCCGCTGTGCGACGTGGGCGAGTACAACCGGAACCATCCGGAGAGCCCCTGGATCAAGCCCTACCTGCGGATCGCGCAGCAGCTCGAGAACCGCTTCGTCCTCTCGCTCGAGGGCAACGACGTCGCCTCCAACCTGAAGTGGATCCTGTCGTCGAACTCGCTGTGCTTCATGCCGCGTCCGCGCTTCGAGACGTGGTTCCTGGAGGGCCAGCTCGTGCCGGGCCGGCATTACGTCTGCATCGCCGACGACGGCTCCGACCTGGAAGAGAAGCTCGAGCACTACAGCGCGGCCACCGACGAGGCCGAGTGGATCCTCTCGAACGCGCACGCGCACGTGGCCCGGTTCCAGGATCGGGAGGAGGAGCGGCTGACGTGCCTCCTCGTGCTCCTCAAGTACTTCACCGACTCCGGGCAGCTGACCCCGGACGGAACCCTGGACCGCGTCGGGACACCGGTCGGCGCGCCCTGACCGGCGCCCGACGCGGGCGGAGCCGAGGGAGAAGCGGCCGCATGCATTCCTGCCCGCCGCCGGTCACCATGGAGCGGTGCCCGCCGTCTCGCTCACGCGCGTCTACCACGCCCGCCGGCCGGAGGTCTGCGCCGCCTGGCTGGACGGCGAGCGCCTCGCGCGCTGGCTGCGGCCGCTCCCCGGCGCCCTGGTGCGCGCGGGCCGCGCGGACGCGCGCGCGGGCGGCGGCTTCGAGCTCCTGCTGCGCGATCCCGCCGGGCGCTCCGGCAGCCTGCGCGGCATCTACCGCGCGCTCGCGGCGCCCGCGAGCCTGACGCTCGCGCTGGAGGTCGTGCTCGACGGCGCGCTCGTGCTGGCGGTGGACGAGGTGCGCGTGCGCTTCGAGGAGGAGGGCGAGGGCACGCGCCTGACGCTCGAGCAGGCGGCGGCCGACGAGGCCGCGCGCGCCGCGCTCGCGGCGGGCTGGAGCGAGTGCCTCGACCGGCTGCCGGCCGCCTTCGACGAGGCGCTCGCGACCTTCTACGGGCGCCTGCAGGAGCAGCCGCGCTTCCGCTCGCGCTTCGGCGGGCTGTGGCCCGACCTGAGCGACGCGCGCGCGCGCCTGGAGGGCAAGCGCGAGCTCGGGCTCCTCGACGCGGGCGAGGCCGCGCTGTTCGAGCAGTGGATCGAGAAGGGCTACGCGCGCCTCCCCGGCGCCGTCCCCGCGGCCGCGGTCGATCGCCTGCTGGCGGAGGTCGAGGCGCTGTGGCGCGACGGCCGGCCGGGCGTCCTGGCCGAGGTCTTCGCCGGCGGCGGGCGCACGTTCGAGCCGGTCGGCCCCGCCGCGCGCGCGCGCCCGCACAAGGTGCTCGACCTGCACGGACACCTCGACAGCGCGCGCGCGGTCGCCTGCGCTCCCGCCGCGCTGCGCTTCCTGACGCTGCTCTTCGAGCGCCCGCCGCTCGCCTTCCAGAGCCTCTACTTCACGACCGGCACCGAGCAGGACTTCCACCAGGACACGGCCTACGTGATCGTGCGCTCGCCGATGGAGTTCTGCGGCATGTGGATCGCGCTCGAGGACGTGCAGGAGGGCTCGGGCGAGCTCGAGTACTTCGCCGGCAGCCACACGATTCCCGAGTACGTGTGGTTCGACCGCGGCCGCGGCAAGCTGCACGACTACGCCGACGACGCGGAGTTCCTGCGCTGGGTGCGCGAGGAGCCCGAGCGCCGCGGCCTCGCGCGCGAGCGCCTGCTCGCGCGCAAGGGCGACGTGCTCTTCTGGCACGCCGACCTCGTCCACGGCGGCAGCAAGGTCACGCGCCCCGGCGTCACGCGCCGCAGCCTGGTCGTGCACTGGTGCCCGAAGAACGTCGACCCCGAGTACTTCGGCACGAGCCCGCACACCGCCAAGCTCCCGCACGGGGAGGGCGCGTACTGGTGCGCTCCGCTGCGCGGCGCGTCGGGCGCCGGCGAGGCGCGGCCGTGACGGCGCGCCTGCGCCTCTCGACCTATCGCTGCGGGCACGTCGCGCGCCGCGCGGACACGCTCTACCTCGGCACGGTGCGCTTCCTGCCGCGCGGCGTGCGCAAGGCGGAATACGCCGCGCGCGGCTACTTCGACGTGTGGTTCCCGCTGCTCGCGCCGAGCCCCGAGCTCGTCAAGCGCTTCCTGCGCTCGGCGGAAGGCGAGCGGCGCGCCTTCGCCGCCGCGTACGAGAAGGAGATGGCGCGCACGGACCCGCGCCAGGCGATCGAGCTCGTGGCGCGGCTGGCCCGGCGCACGCCGCTCGCGCTCGGCTGCTACTGCGAGGACGAGACGCGCTGCCACCGCTCGCTGCTCGCCCAGCTGGTGCGCGCCGCGGCGCGGTCCTGAGCCTCGCAGCGGGCTTAGCCACCTGATCCTGCGCTCAGGCATTGCCCGCCCGGCGCCCCTCTGCTTGACTGGAAGCCGAACGCTCACCAGGCAAGACTAAGCTTTCGCTCATGACGACCCCGTCCCCCACCATGCTCAAGGCGCTGCGCGCGTCGATCGGCCTCAGCCAGGCGGAGCTCGCGCGGCTGCTCGGCACGCACGCGATGACGGTCAGCAAGTGGGAGCGCGGCAAGCTCACGCCGGGCGAGCACCACGAGCGCCTGCTGGCGGCCTTCGCGCGCGCGGCCGAGCGCGGCGCGCGCTTCGACGGCAAGCAGGCGGCCAAGGACCCGGTGCGCTTCCTCGCGCAGGTGCTCGACCAGGCCTACCGCGCGCCGCGGCTCGACCTCGGGACGCTGAGCGCGACGAACCGCTTCCCCGGGCGCGTGGTCGAGGTGTCGCGCGGCGACGTGATGAGCAAGCTCGTGGTCGAGATCGCGCCGGGCATCCGCGTGGGCTCGGTGATCACGACCGACTCGGTCGACCGGCTCGGCCTCGCGCTGGGCTCGCCGGCGATCGCGATCGTCAAGGCCACCGAGGTCCTGCTGGCCTCCGCGTGATGGAACGCTGCGGCCGCCGCTCCCCGCTGCGCTCCGTCCTGCGCCCGGTCCTGCTCGCGATCCCCGCGCTCGCCGCCGCCTGCGGCCGGGAGTCCGGAAGGGCCGGCACGCCGGCCGAGCGGCCGCAGGTCGTCGTGTACGCGGCGGCCAGCACGCGCGACGCGCTGCAGGCGCTCGAGCCCGCCTGCGAGCGCGCGCTGGCGGTCGACCTGGTCTTCAATTTCGGCTCGTCGGGGACGCTGGCGAGCCAGATCGTCGCGGCGGCGCAGGCCGACCTCTTCCTCTCCGCCGACGAGAGGGAGATGGACCGGGTCGAGGAAGCCGGGCTCGTGCTCGCCGGGACGCGCGCCGACCTGCTCTCGAACCAGCTCGTCGTGATCGAGCCGGCCGGCGCGCCGAGCCCGTTCCGCGCGCCGTTCGAGCCGGCGCAGCTCGCCGGCGAGGGGATCGCGCGCCTGTCGCTGGCGGACCCCGCGAGCGTCCCCGCCGGCCGCTACGCGCGCGCCTGGCTGGAGGCGCGCGGCGCCTGGGACGCGGTCGCGGGGCGCGTGCTTCCCGGCGTCGACGTGCGCGCGGCGCTGGCCGCCGTCGCGGCGAGCGGCGCGCAGGCGGGCATCGTGTACCGCACGGATGCGGCGCGCTCGCCGGACGTGCGCGTCGTGCACGCGATCCCGCTCGACGAGGGTCCGCGCATCGCCTACCCGCTGGCGGCGATCGAGGGGCGGCCGGGCGAGCGCGAGGCGCGCGCCGCCCTGGCCTTCCTCGCCTCGCCCGACGCGCGCGCCGCCTTCGAGGCCGAGGGCTTCCTGTTCCTGCCCGCGCTGGCGGGCGGAGGATAGGCCTGGCCGCCGGCTCGGACGCCGCGACCGTGCTCGCGGTCACGCTGCGCGTCGCGCTCGCCGCCACGGCGATCGTGGCGCCGCTCGGGATCGCGCTCGGGCACCTGCTCGCGCGCCGCCGCTTCCCCGGGAAGGGCCTGGTCGAGACGGTCGTGGCGCTGCCGCTCGTCCTGCCGCCGACCGCGATCGGCTACCTCTTGCTCGCGCTCCTCGCGCGCGACGGACCGCTCGGCGCGCGCGCGCTCGGCTTCGACCCGGGCGTGCTCTTCACCTGGCGCGCCGCCGTGCTCGCCTCGGCCGCGATGGCGCTGCCGCTCGTCGCGCGCACCGCGCGCGCCGCCTTCGAGGGCGTCGAGCCGCGCCTGGAGCTGATGGCGCGCACGCTGGGCCTCTCGCGCGCGCGCACGTTCTGCACCGTCACGCTGCCGCTGGCGCGGCGCGGCCTCCTGGCGGCCGTCGTGCTGGGCTTCGGGCGCGCGCTGGGCGAGTTCGGCGCCACGGCGATCGTGGCGGGCAACATCCCCGGCCGCACGCAGACCCTCGCGCTCGCGATCTTCAGCGAGATCCAGCTCGGCGACACCGCCGCCGCGCTGCGCCTGGTCGGGCTCACCGTGGCGATCGCCTTCGCGCTGATCCTGGTCGTCGAGCGCCTGCTGCGGCGCGAGCCGCGCGCGGAGCGGCCGTGACCGACCCCCTGCTCGAGCTGCGCGTGCGCCTGCCGCTCGCCTCGTTCACGCTCGACGTGGACGTCGCGAGCCGGGCGCGCACGCTGGGCGTGTTCGGCCCCTCGGGCGCGGGCAAGACCAGCCTGCTCGAGGCGCTGGCCGGCTGGCGCACGCCGGCCGCGGGCCGCATCCGGGTCGGCGGCCAGGTCCTGTTCGACGGCGCCGCCGCACGCTCGCTCCCGATCGAGCGCCGCGGCGCCGGCTACGTGCCGCAGGACCTGCTGCTGCACCCGCACTGGACCGCCGGACGCAACGTGCGCGCGGGCGCGGGGCGCGGCCGCGGCGCCGACCCGGAGCTCGTCCGGCGCACGGTCGAGACGCTCGAGATCGCGCACCTGCTCGAGCGCCCGTGCGCGCGCCTCTCCGGCGGCGAGCGCCAGCGCGTGGCGCTCGCGCGCGCGCTCGTCTCGCGCCCGCGCTTCCTCTTGCTCGACGAACCGCTGGGCGCGCTCGACGCGCCGCTGCGCCGGCGCGTGCTGCCCGTCCTGATGCGCGTGCGCGATCGCTTCGAGCTCCCGACCGTCTTCGTCTCGCACGACCCGACCGCCGTGCAGGCGCTGTGCGACGAGGTGGTCGTGCTGGCCGGAGGCCGGGTCACGGCGCAGGGCCGGCCGGCCGACGTGCTGCGCCGCGCGACGGGCGACGCGCCCTTCGAGAACGTGCTCGCGGGCGTCGTGCGCGAGGTGCGCGACGGCACGGCCGTGGTGCGCCTCGACGACGGCGGCGAGGCGCGCGTGCCGGGCGCCGGCCTCGCCCCCGAGGCGCGGGCGGTGCTCGCGATCGGAGCGGACGAGCTCCTGCTCGCCCTCGACGCGCCGACCCGCATCTCGGCGCGCAACGTGCTCCCCGCGCGCGTCGAGGGCCTGGAGGACGCTCCGGCGGGCGCGGTGCGCGTGGACGTGCGCCTCGAGCGCGGCGCCGGCGCGCGCCTGGCCGCCAGCCTGACGCGCGCCGCGACCGAGGAGCTGCGCCTGCGCGCGGGCGTGGACGTGTTCGTCGTCTTCAAGACGAGCTCGTGCCGCGTCCTCTCGGCACCGCCCGCGGGGCCGCCGGACGGCGTCTAGGACGGGCGCGCGCGCGTCACGGGCACCGGCAGCCGCCCTCGACCCACGCGCGCGCCGCCGCGGCGAACGCGGGCTGCGCGATCGGGACGGGGGTGCGGCCCGGGCCCGGATCCCAGCCCCACAGGACGAGCGGGTCGGCGGTCATGTGCTCGAGCAGCGCCTCGTGCGAGCGGCCCCCGTTGTGCGCGGGGTCGCGCAGCTGGCGGCACAGCTCGCTCGAGCTGCGCCCCTCGAACACGAGCGGCTCCTCGGGCCGCGGGAGCTGCCAGTGCGGCGCGCCCGGCGGCTGGTGCGCGTCGGGGGCGTTCGTCGCCTGGTGGCAGGTCGCGCAGGCCATCGCGTACAGGCCGCGCCCGTCGGGCCCGCGCTGCACGTTCTGCGCGTGCTCCAGGCCCAGGTCACCCTGCAGCGGGCGGTCGCCGGCGGGGTGGCAGTTGAGGCAGCGCGGGTGCTGCAGCACGCGGTAGACGGTGTCCCAGCCGTCGAGCGAGGCGCGCGCGTCGGCCCGCCCGGCGCCGGCGCTCCGGCACTGCGTCAGGAGGGCGAGCGAGGAGAGCGCGAGCCCCGTGAGGAGCGCGGCGCGCCGGCGGTGCGTGATGGCGCTCATGCGCGCAGGTCCTCCGCGCGGATCGGCAGGCGCCGCACGCGCTTTCCGGTCAGGGCGAAGAGCGCGTTGCCGACGGCCGGCGCGACCGGCGGCACGCCGGGCTCGCCCACGCCCGTCGAGGGCTCGTCGCTCGGGAGCACGTGCACCGCGACCGCGGGCATCTCGTGCATGCGCAGCATCTTGTAGTCGTGGAAGTTCGACTGCTCGACCCGGCCGTCCTTGAGGGTGATCGCGCCGTAGAGCGTGGACGTCAGGCCGAAGCCGACCGCGCCCTCGAGCTGCGCGCGCACCGTGTCGGGGTTCACGACGCGGCCGCAGTCGAGCGCGACGGTGACCGCGTGCACGCGCGGGCGGCCGCGCTCGAGCGAGACCTCGGCCACCATGGCGACCGTGCTCTCGAAGGAGCGGTGCAGCGCCAGCCCGCGCGCGCGGCCGGGCGGCGGCGGGCTGCCCCACCCGGCGCGCTCGGCCGCGTGCTCCAGCACGCGCAGCTGGCGCGGCTGCGCGGCGAGCAGCGCGCGGCGCAGCTCGAGCGGGTCCCGGCGCTGCGCGTGCGCGACCTCGTCCAGGAAGCTCTCGACCACGAAGGCCGTGTGCGAGTGCCCGACCGAGCGCCACCAGAGCGTCGGCACGCCGACCTGCGTCGTGTGCAGGTCCACGCGCACGTTCGGCACGGCGTAGGGCAGGTCCACCGCTCCCTCGACCGACGTGCCGTCGATCCCGTCCTTCACGAGGAAGGCCTCGAACGGCGTCCCGGCCAGGATCGACTGGCCGACGATCGTGTGCGCCCACGCGCTGAGCGCGCCCGAGGCGTCGAGGCCGGCGCGGATGCGGCTGTGCCACATCGGGCGGTAGTAGCCGCCGCGCATGTCGTCCTCGCGCGTCCACACCAGCTTGACCGGCGCGCGGGCGTGCTTGGCGATGCGCACCGCCTCGACGACGTAGTCCGAGGCCGGGTTCGCGCGCCGGCCGAAGCCCCCGCCGAGGTAGGTCGTGTGCAGCTGCACTGTCTCGGGCGGCAGGCCCGCCGCGGCCGCCGCCGCGGCGTGGTCCACGGTCTGGAACTGCGTGCCGACCCAGATCTCGCAGCCGTCCGCGCGCAGCTCCACGACGCAGTTCAGGGGCTCCATCGCGGCGTGCGCGAGGTAGGGCAGCTCGTAGTCCGCCTCGAGCACGCGCGCCGCGCCCTCGAGCGCGGCCTGCGGGTCGCCGTCGAGGCGCGCGACCCTGCCCGGCGTGCGCGCGCGGCGGCGGTACTCCTCGCGCAGGCCCGGCGTGGAGAGCGCCGAGTCGAGGCCGCTCTCCCACTCGACCTCGAGCAGGTCGCGCCCGCGCTTGGCCGGCCAGAAGCCGGTGGCGACGACGGCCACGCCCGAGCCCACGTCCACGACCTGGCGCACGCCCGGCACGGAGAGCGCGCGCGCGCTCTCGACGCGCTTCGCGCGCGCGCCGAAGTGCGGCGGGTGCAGGACGAGCGCCGTCAGCATGCCCGGACGCACGACGTCCAGGCCGAAGACCGCGCGGCCGTGCACCTTGTCGGGCGTGTCGAGGCGCGGGATCGAGCGCCCGATCAGGCGGAAGTCCGCCGGGTCCTTGAGCGCGACCTCGTCGGGCGCCGGGACCTCTGCGGCGGCCGCGACGAGCGCGCCGTACGGCGCGCGCCGGCCGCTCGCCTCGTGCACGACCACGCCGGGCTCGGTGCCGCACTCCGCGGCCGGGACGCCCCAGCCGCGCGCGGCCGCCTCGACCAGCACCGCGCGCGCCGCGGCGCCCGCGCGGCGCATCGGCTCGGACATCGCCAGCGTGCTCGTGCTGCCGCCGGTCATCTGGATGCCGTAGCCCGGGTGCGCGTAGACCGGGTCCACCGGCGCGAACTCGAAGCCGACGCGCGTCCAGTCGGCGTCGAGCTCCTCGGCCAGGAGCATGCACAGCGACGTGCTCACGCCCTGGCCCATCTCGGCCTTGTTCACGATCACGGTCACGGCGCCGTCGCTCGCGATGCGCACGAAGGCGTTCGGCGCGAGCGCGTCGTCCGCGCCGGCCGCGCCCGCCGCCGCGCCCGGCTCCGGCCAGCGGAAGGAGACGAGCAGCCCGCCGCCGAGCGCCGCCGAGACGCGCAGGAACGCGCGCCGCCCGAGCACCGGCCCGCTCACCGCGCGCCTCCGCCGGCGCCCGTGCCGCCGCGCTGCAGCTCGGCCGCGCGGTGGATCGCGCTGCGGATGCGCACGTACGTCGCGCAGCGGCAGACGTTGCCCGCCATGCAGGCGTCGATGTCCGCGTCCGTGGGCGCGCCGTTCTGCGCCAGCAGCACGCCGGCGGAGAGGAGCTGGCCGCACTGGCAGTAGCCGCACTGCGGCACCTCGAGCTCGATCCAGGCGCGCGCCAGCGCCTCGGCGCTCGGCCCCTGGAAGCCCTCGATCGTCGTGATCCTCTTGCCCGCCGCGGCGGACACGGGCAGCACGCACGAGCGCGCCGCCTGCCCGTCCACGTGCACGGTGCAGGCGCCGCACTGCGCCAGGCCGCAGCCGTACTTCGTGCCGGTGAGCCCCAGGCTCTCGCGCAGCACCCACAGGAGCGGCGTCGTCGGGTCGACGTCCACCGCCACGCTCTTGCCGTTCACGTCGAGCTCGACCTGCACCGCTCGTCCTCCGGTTCGGGGCCTCGGACGCGAGGCATCGTAGCCGGCGGGCGCGGCGGGTCCAGCCGCCGGCTCGCCGCGACCGCGCACGCGACTCCCTCAAAGGCGCTCGCGGTCCGCCTCCGCCTCGTCCGCGAGCGGCACGCGCGCGTCCCCCAGGATGAGCCGCGCGCCGCGGCCGGCGACGAGCCAGTTCCAGGCCCAGCTCAGGAGCACGACGACGCGGTTCTTGAAGTCGATCAGGAAGAAGACGTGCACGGCGCTCCACAGGCACCAGGCGAGCAGCCCGCTCGTGCGCCAGCGCCCGATCTGCGCCACCGCGCGCGCGCGGCCGATCGTGGCCAGGCTGCCCTTGTCGCGGTAGCGGAAGGGCGCCCGCGGCGGCGGCGGCGCGCCCGCCGCCCGCGCGACGAGCTCGCGCGCGAGCAGGCGGCCGGCGTGCGCCCCCGCCTGCATCGCGGCGGGCGCGACGCCGGGCACCCAGGGCGCGTGCGCGCCGCGCCCCTCCCAGCGCACGGCGGCCAGGTCGCCGGCGACCAGCACCTCGGGGTGGCCGGGGACGGAGAGGTCGGGCTCGACCAGGACGCGCCCGGCGCGGTCGAGCGGCACGTCGAGCGAGCGCGCGAGCGGGCTCGCCTGCACGCCGGCCGCCCACAGCACGTTGCGCGCGGCGACGCGCTCGGAGCCGATGCGCACGCCCTCGGCCGTGACCTCGGTGACGAGCGCGCCCAGGCGCACCTCGACGCCCAGCGCCTCGAGGTCGGCCCGCGCGCGCTCCGCCAGGCGCGCGTCGAAGGCCGCCAGCAGGCGCGGGCCGGCCTCGAGCAGGAGCACGCGCGTCGTGCGCGTGTCGATCGCGCGGAAGTCGCGCGGGATCGTGCGCGCCGCGATCTCGGCGATCGCGCCGGCGAGCTCGACGCCCGTCGGCCCGCCGCCGACGACGGCGAAGGTCAGCGCGGCGCGGCGCGCCGCCGCGCTCGTCTCGACCTCGGCGCTCTCGAAGGCGAGCAGGATGCGCCGGCGGATCTCGGTCGCGTCCTCGAGCGTCTTGAGCCCCGGCGCGAGCGGCGCCCACTCCGGGTGCCCGAAGTAGGAGTGCGTCGCGCCGGTGGCGAGCACGAGCCAGTCGTAGGAGAGCGCCGCGTCGGGGAAGAGGACGCGCCGCCGGGCCAGGTCCACGCCGCTCGCCTCGCCCAGCACGACGCGGCAGTTCGCCTGCCGCCGCAGCACGCGCCGGATCGGCGCCGCGATGTCCGCCGGCGAGAGCGCGGCCGTCGCGACCTGGTAGAGCAGCGGCTGGAAGACGTGGTGGTTGCGCCGGTCCACGAGCGTCACGCGCGCCGGCGCGCGCCGCAGCGCGCGCGCCGCGCGCAGGCCGGCGAACCCGCCGCCCAGGATCAGGACGTGGGGCTCGGGCGCGCGCGCGGGGGTGGCCATCGTCGCCGCGACCGGGCGCGGCGCCGCCAGTCTAGTGCCGGCGGCGCGCGGAACCGACGCGCGCGCGCACGCGCCGGGCCGCCGGCGGCCGCTCGGTCACGGCGGCATGGGCGCCGTGACGCTCGCGGGCTCCGCCTCGTGCGCGGCGAGGTCCACCGGGCTCGGCGTCAGGCGCACGGGCTCCGGCTCGCCCTCGACCAGGCGGTAGAAGCCGTCGAGCGCGACGCCCGTGAACGTCTGCAGCGTGCGCGAGGTCGGCCACCAGACCTCGATCGAGGCGATGCGCGTGGCGTCGCCCAGCCCGATCTCGAGGCGGCGCGGCGCCGAGCCGAAGGAGCTGACGCAGCCCGCCGCGCGGTGCAGCGTGCGCGGGCCGGCGGGCGTCTCGACCGCCACCGCGACGCGCGCGCCGATCGCCTGGCGGTTCCCGCGCACGCCTTGCAGCTCCAGCGTCACGAAGCGGCGTCCCTCCACCGGGTTCAGGAAGAGAGCGTTCTCGAAGGCGTCGCCGGGGAAGAAGCCGCCGAGCTGGCAGTAGAGGTCCTGGTCGCCGTCGTCGTCGACGTCCGCGAAGGCGATGCCGTGGCCCTTCTGCAGGTGGCCGAGGCCGCTCGCGCGCGTCACGTCCACGAAGCCGCGGCCGCGGTCGTTGCGCAGCGCGACGTTCGGCACGATCGTCTCGTAGCCCGGGTCGCCCGTGCCGAGGCAGACGTCGAGCCAGCCGTCCTGGTCGAGGTCGCCGAAGGAGGCGCCCATCGCCAGCCAGGCATGGTCGAGACCCCTGGCGCGCGCGACGTCGCGGAAGGTGCCGTCGCCCTGGTTCTCGTACAGGCACGGGCGGTCGGCCTGGTCGCGCTGCCCGATGCGGTCCACGACCACGTCCGCCAGCGCGCCCTGGAAGGCGCTCACCCACAGGTCGAGGTCGCCGTCCTCGTCGTAGTCGAAGAACCAGCAGGCGAAGCTGCGCCGCGCGGGCTCGGTCAGGCCGAGCTCCGGCGCCACGTCGCGGAAGACCAGCTCGCCCTCGTTCCGGTAGAAGCGGTTCTTGCCCAGGTTCGAGACGTAGAGGTCGAGGTCTCCGTCCAGGTCGTAGTCCCCCACCGCCGCGCCCTTGGCGTAGCGGTCGTTCGTCAGGCCGGCGGCCGGCGCGACGTCGGCGAAGGTGCCGTCGCCGCGCGAGCGGAAGAGCTGCGAGGGATAGGGCGGCGACTGCGGCTCGCTCTCGACGCGCGACTCGTTGGCGACGTACAGGTCGAGCCAGCCGTCGTCGTCCAGGTCGCCCCACACCGCCGTCTGCGTCGGCATCGCCGGCTCGGCCAGGCCGGCCGCGCGCGTCACGTCGCCGAACCGGCCGCGGCCGTCGTTGTGCAGGAGCGAGTTGCGCACGCGCCCGTTGTCGAACAGCCACGCGCCGCGCGGCACGAACAGGTCCAGCGCGCCGTCGTTGTCGTAGTCCGCGCCGACCAGGTGCAGGCCGCCGCGCTGCGCGTCGAGGCCGAAGGCTCGCGCGGCGTCCTCGAAGCGGCCGTCGCCCGCGTTGCGGAAGGCCTTCATCGGGCCGCCGGGATCGCAGGTCGTGGTCACCACGTCGAGCCGGCCGTCGCCGTCGAGGTCGTCGACGACCACACCGCCGGCCAGGTCGAAGGCGTCCATCCCCAGGCTCGGCGCCACGTCCGTGAAGCGCGGGACCTGGCCCTCGCCCGCGGCGCTCCCCTCCGGCACGAGGTATCCCGCCGGCACGCCGTCCGGATACTCGCCGAGCGCCATGCTGGCGACGTTGACCAGCCACACCGCGCCCAGGCGCAGGCGCGCGTCGCGCGGATCGCGCGTGCCGGCGGTCGCCTCCAGGTAGCGCAGCAGGTCCTCGCGCGCCCGCCGCGCGGGCTCCAGGACGGTGTGCAGCCCGCCGCCCGCGAGCGGGTAGATGCAGCAGTCGCGCTGGTGGCGCTTCACGCAGTTCTCGACCTCGGCCTGGCGCAGGTGCGCGAGCGCGCGCGAGCGGAAGAGCTCCGCGCCGAGCGCGACGAGCTCCTTCTTGCCCGCCTCCGCCAGGCCCTCGAGCGGCCCGGCCCCGGCGGCCTCGATCGCGCGGTCCAGGACGCCGACGGCTTCCTGCACCTCGCCCAGGCGCAGCAGCTCCTCCGAGAGCCGGATCGACGAGCGCAGGAAGCGCGCGCCCCCCTCGCCCGCGGCGACGCGGCGGCGGAGCTGCTCGACGCGCCCGCGGCCGACGTAGGGGTCGTCGCTCGCCGCCAGGCGCTCGGCGATGGCCTGGAACTCCGCGCGCACCTGGTCCTGGGGCGTCGCCTGCTGGGCGACCGCGGCGCGCGGCGCGGCGAGCGCGGCGAGGAGACCCAGGGCGGCGGCGATCGCGGTCGGGCGACGCGGACGCGCGCGGGCGAGCGAGGGTCGCGATCGGCTCACGACCAATCGGATCGCAATCGCCGCGCCAGCGTTCGGCCGGCCGCCGCTCGATTGTCACAAGACCATTTCTAGCAATGACTTGTGGTGTTGGGCGAGCGCTCGTGCGGGGTCCCGCCGGCGAGCCGTCTCCGGCGGTCGTACGGACCCTCCCTAGGGCCTATGCGCCGCCCGGCCCGGCCGGGGCGAACCCGGCCCCCGACCGCAGGGGCTACCATCGCCCGCTCGCCCGCCATGGCCCGCTCCGACCGACCCGATCCGGATCCCGCCCTCGCCCCGCGCGGCCTCGCGCTCGCCTGGCTCGCGCTCGCCGCCTGCGGGCGGTCGGAGCCCGACCCCGCGGCCGCGCGGGCCGGCGCGCCGCTCGCCGGCGCGAGCGTGCTGCTCGTCACGATCGACACGACGCGCGCGGACGCGCTCTCGTGCTACGGCGGCGACCCGCGCAACACGCCGCACCTCGACGCGCTGGCCGCGCAGGGCGCGCGCTTCGACGTGGCCTACAGCGCGACGAACACGACCTGCCCCTCGCACCTGAGCCTCCTGAGCGGGCTGCGCCTGATCGAGCACGGCGTGTTCGAGAACCGCCAGCGCATGGACCCGCGGCTGGAGACGCTGCCGCTCGCCTTCCAGCGCGCCGGCTACGCGACCGCGGCCTTCCCGGCCGTGCCTTTCCTCGGCGGCCCGTTCGGCTGGCGGGGCTTCGAGCACCTGGTGAGCCGCACCGAGCACGCCGACGCCGAGCGCACGCGCCGCGACCTGCTCGACTGGCTGCGCGCGCGCGACCCCGCGCGGCCGTTCTTCGCCTGGGCGCACTTCTACGACCCGCACACGATCTACGCGCCGCCCGCCGAGGTCGCGCGCGAGTACTACCAGGGCGACCCGCGCGCGGGCGAGGGGCCGCTGCTCGAGGAGGAGCCCTTCCTCCAGCGCTGGGACTACCCGGCCATGCGGGCCTGGATCCGCGGCCTGCGCGACCCGCGCTTCCCGCGCGCGATGTACGACGGCGAGGTGCACGCGGTCGACGAGCAGATCGGGCGCGTGCTCTCCTACCTCGAGCGCGCGGGCCTGGCCGAGAGCACGATCGTCGTCGTCACCGCCGACCACGGCGAGAGCTTCGGCGAGCACGGCATCTTCTACGCGCACTCGGGCCTGTTCGAGCCGAGCGTGCGCGTGCCGCTGCTCGTGCGCGCGCCCGGCTTCCCCGCGGGCGTCGCCTGCGCGACGCCGGTCAGCGCGCTCGACCTGGCGCCGACCTTGGTCGAGCTGTGCGGCCTCGACCGGCCGGCCGCCGGCGTCGGCCTGAGCCTGGTGCCGTTGCTCGACCCGGCGCGCGCCGCGGGCTCGCCCGTCGCGCGCCGCGACACGATCGTGCTCGAGGGCGCGAACAACGGCCTGGTCGCGGTGCGCAAGGGCGACTGGAAGCTGATCTGGCCGATCAGCGACCACTTCCAGCGCCTCGAGCACGAGCCGCACCTGTTCGACCTGGCGAGCGACCCGCACGAGGAGCGCGACCTGTACGCCGAGCGCCCCGAGAAGGCGGCCGAGCTGCGCGCGCTGCTCGCTCCCTGGGAGGCGCTGGGCGTCAGGAAGGACGAAGGCGACGACGCCGGCGACATGGACGAGGAGACGCTGCGCCAGATCGAGGCGCTGGGCTACGCGCGCTGAGGGACGAGGTCGGCGGCTCCTCGCGCCTCGCGAGGGGCCGCCGACCTCGTCCCTCAGCCCGCGGCCGCATGGCCGCGGCCGGCGCGCCAGCGCCGCAGCGCCGCAGGCCTCCTTCGCGCGCAGCGCGAAGCGATCGTCGCGCAGCGACGGAAGCGCGCGTCCCCCGATCCGCGCGCCCCGAGTCCGCCCTTCCAGGCACCCCGAGAGCGACGACTCCCGGGGTGCTGCGCTCCAGCCCGCCTCGCCTCCTCCGCGACACCCGGCGAGCCGCAGCCCGCCAGACGCTGGCTCGCCCGCATGCCGCGCTGCTACCGTCCGGCGGCGCGTGGCACAGCTCCTCTCGCTCACGGCCCTCGCGGCCCAGACGGCCCGGCGGGACTTCGAGATCCGCGGCCCCCAGGTCCTGACCGGTCTCGCGGCGGCGGCGCTCGTCGTCCTGTGCGTGCTCTTCCACTACGAGGTCATGAGCCTGACCTCGCGGCACCTGTGGCGCCTGCGCCTGCCGCGCCGTCCGCGCATCGTGGCGCTGATCCTCGCCCTGGTGCTGGCGCACGCGGTCGAGGTGTGGTTCTTCGGCCTGGCCTACTGGTGGCTCGACCGCTGGCCCGCGCTGGGGCATCTGGAGGGACGCTTCGCCGAGGGAGCGCTCGACTTCGTCTACTTCTCGGTCGTGACGTACACCACCGTCGGCTTCGGCGACATCCTGCCTCAGGGAGCGATCCGGATCGTGGCCGGCACCGAGGCGCTGGTCGGCCTGGGGCTCGTCACCTGGTCCGCCTCCCTCGTGTTCCTCGAGATGCAGCGCGACTGGGCGGAGTACCAGAGGCGCTGAGGCGGCCGAGCCCGCCGCCGATGGAAGCAGGACAGCGAGGACCGCCTGCGGGACACGGCAGGCGGCGGGAGGCCGGCGGACCCCTTGGCGTCCCGCCAGGCCTCCCGCCGGAGAGCCGCAGCCGGAGGGGTCAGCTGCGGATCTCCTTGGAGTCGTTCGTGGTCAGGCGGAAGGTGCCGCCGACCGGGTCGCGCACGAGCGCCTGCGCGCGATAGGTCAGGCCGACCAGCGACGGATCGTTCGGGATCGGCGTCGAGACCTCGAGCTGGCCGAGCCCGCCGATCGTCCCGCCGCCGAGGATCTCGGCGCTCGCGGGGTCGATGAGCACGGCGCCGGCCGAGGGCAGGGGGAAGAAGCCCGGCTCCAGCGAGCCGAAGAACACGACGCTCTCGCCGGGCGTGCCGACGGCGTGCAGGCGGCCCATCTCGCCGATCTTGGCGCTGCCGCCGATCTCGAAGTCCTCGCTCACGGCGGCGAGCGCGCCGACGGCGACGGAGGGCGAGGCGAAGCTGCCGTTCCACGCTCCTTCGATCGTGACCTGCTGGCCGACGAAGGCCTGCAGGGAGACGCTCGCGCTCGTCAGCCGCACGTTCGTGCCGTCGACGACGAACTGGTTCTGGGTTCCGGAGACGTCCTCGACCTGGCCGCGGAAGCGGACCGCCTGCGCGGAGGCGGAGGAAGCGAGGGCGAGCGAGAGGAGAGAGACGCGGAGGAGACTCATGGGTGTGAGGAGGGGGTCGGGGTTCGTGGAGGGCCACCGCCCGGGGCGGCTTGCCGACTCGCCGGGCGCAAGGCGCGTGCCGGCGGCGCCGAGCGCCACCGCGTGCCCCGCAGGCGCCTTCGCCGCCGCACCCGCGACCGCGACCATCCAGGAACGAGACGCGCGCGCTCGTCCCTGAGACGAGAGCGCGTCGCGCGCGGAGCTCGGTCCCGCGCGCCTTCTCGACGAGACGCGCGTGGAGCGCGCGGGGAGCCCGCGACGCGAGCGCGAGCGCAATCCGTCGCTGCACGCGGCACGGTTCGTGTCCGCGCTGCTTTCCTTCTACATCGCAAACGGACGACGCGCGGCTGCGACGAGCGACGTATCGATCTCGCGGCGCGCGTCGCGTAGCTTGCAGGCGTCGCGAAGGTTCGGAACGGGAGTGCGCATGCCGGCGAGCGACCGCCGGCGCCTGGCGGAGAGCGACCCTGGCACCCCGCAACGACGGCACGCGTGCCGTCGCGCGGGGAATGGAATCGCACCGGCGGGAGCGCCTCGAGCTCCGCCCGCTCGCGCCGCGTCTCCTTCCCCTACAACGCCTTCCCCGGAGCAGCGGTTCCATGCATGCCCTCGCCAAGCTGACGGCGATCGTCCTCGGCGCTTCGTTCCTCGCCACGAGCCTGCACGCCGACGGGCGCAAGCCGGGCAGCGTGCTCGTCTATCCCGTCCACACCTCGGGCTTCGGCGTCCCCGGCAACCCGTCGTACTTCTGGACCGTGGTCAGCGTCACGAACAGCAACCTGATGCCCAGCACGCCGTTCGGGTTCGGCGGCTCGACGAACGTCGAGTTCGACTACGTCAACACGGTGCCGGACCCGCTGAAGCCGCTCGAGCCCCTGCACTGCTTCGTCAACGACGTCGTCGAGTTCCTGACGCCGGCCGACACGCTCTCGGTGCTGACGAACTGCCACAACGCCTCGACCGCCGGCGGATACCTGGTGGTCGTCGCGCAGGACCCGACGAAGTTCAAGACGCCGTGGTCGTGGAACTGGCTGATCGGGTCGGAGCTCGTGGTCACCGGCACCGGCGGCATGTACACGCTCGCCGCGATCCCGTTCGAGTCGCCGCTCGCGCAGGGCACGATGACCGACCTCGACGGCGACGGCCAGCTCGACTTCGACGGCAGCGAGTACGAGGGCGTGCCCGACACGCTCTACGTGGACACGTTCCTGGCCGCCTCGGGCTCGGGCCTGTCGCTGATCAACCTGAGCGGCGGCACGGACTTCCTGGCCACGGTCAAGCTGGACCTGTGGAACGACAACGAGTTCCCGTTCTCGACGACGTTCCGCTTCCGCTGCTGGTTCAGCCGCGGCGTGGACCAGCTCAGCCTGGTGTTCGACCACGAGTACCTGCGCTGGAACACGCCGCACGACCCGGCCGAGCTCGACATCGACTGCAACGGCGTGGGCGAGCTCGAGACGGGCTGGTTCCGCATCACCGGCCTCAACGTGAGCTCGACCAGGGAGTCGTACCCGAACCCGGCGCTCCTGGGCGCGGTGACGACGGCCGACAGCTTCCTGCTCGAGGGCGGCCGCCTGCCGTGGGAGAGCGCGAACGTGCAGCTCAACGGCGACTTCCTGAAGTTCGGCGCCGACGACCTCGAGTTCCCGTGAGTCGCGGCCGCGCGCGCCGGGGCGCTCCCGGCGCGCGCGGCTGGCCTTGCGCTCAGGGCTGCGCGACGGATTCCTGCGTCTTGCCGCCGCCGTCGAGCGCAGCAGGCCTGCGAAGCGGCTCTTGTCGTCGTGGCGCCACGGCGCGTCTCCGACGCCCGGTCGCGGGGCTTCCGGGCCCGGCGTAGGATCTTGGCCGACCAGGAGCGAGCGGCGCGGGCGCGCCGCGCGAGGCGACGGGCGGAGCGCCCCCGGCGCCGGCG
This sequence comes from uncultured bacterium, assembly GCA_902826945.1. Next base: position 40,358 of record CADEGS010000015.1, read on the forward strand.
CGCGCGACCGCCGCGGCTCCCGAAGGACCATCCACGCCTCGCACCACGAGGAGGAGTTCCATGCTTCGAACGCTGCTGCCGATCGTTCTCGCCCTCAGCGCCTGCTCGACCGTCGCCACGCGCGCCGCGCCGCCGCGGCGCGCCGCGCAGGGGCCCGCCGCGACCGGGCTCTTCCCCGCCGACGCCGAGCGGCTGACCGACGAGGCCATCGCGCGCATCCTCGACGTGCGCTGGGAGATCCCCGAGCAGGTGCGCATCGCGCTCCTGCCGCTGCGGCACGACTCGACGTTCTCCAGCTACTACTTCCATGACTGGTCGGCCTCGAGCGCGAGCTCGCTCGGGCTCGCGACGGCCTTCCAGGCGGTGGAGGAGCTGCGCGCGCTGCCCTACGTCTACGACGTCTCCTACCTGCCCGAGTTCCTGCTGCCGTCCGAGAAGAACGTCGCGCTCGTGCGCGAGGCCGCGGCGCGCTACCAGGCGGACTGGGTGCTGTGCTACTCGACGACGATCTCGGCGACGCCCGACTACGCCTTCTGGGGCAGCGACGAGGTGCACGGGAAGTGCCTGGTCGAGTGCGCGCTGCTCGACACGCGCACGGGCCTGATCCCGTTCACGGCGCGCTCGAGCGAGACGATCGACGTGAAGGAG
>CADEGS010000016.1 GCA_902826945.1 uncultured bacterium
TACGGGGGGGCGAGGCCGGCGTGACCGCGGCGGCACGTGTTTCTTGGGATCGGCCTCCTCGAGCGGGGGGCACCGGCAAGAACCGCCCTCCGGCCACCCCCCGGGGCGGAGGGGCGGCGGCGCCCCGGTCCATCCCGGGGCCCTCGGATCGCTTCGACGGTGAACCCGGAGGTACCGACGGGCGTGCAAGCGATCGCGGCGGCCGGCGCCACAGCGCGCGGCCAGCTTCGCACCGTCAGTCCAGGTGCGCGCGGTCGGAGTCGCCCATCGCCATGCCCTGGGGGAAGTACTCGCGCCAGCGGCGCTCGACCAGGGCGGCGGTGTCGGGGTCGCAGAAGAGCTCGGCCGGGTAGCCGGGCTTGCGGCGCGCGTCGAGGACGATCGGCGGCTCGAGGGCGGGGTGGTTGCAGACGAGCGTCGCCGCGCGCGCGTGCAGGTCGGCGGCGGGGTCGAAGCGCGTGAAGGTCGTCCACAGGAAGTTGATCGCGCTGCGCGTCGCGCGGGCGGCGTCGTCGGTCAGGACGACCAGCGGCCAGGCGGCGAAGGCGGGGTCGGCCGCCACGCGGCGCGCGGCGTCCGGGAGCTCCTCGTGCGGCGGCGTCTCGACGACGACGCAGCCCGGGCAGAAGACGCGCGCGTCGCGCACGAGCGCGGCCGGCCGGCCCTCGAAGGCCGTCGGGAGCGGGCGCACCGGCTCGCCCAGGCCGAGCAGGACGCCCTTGCCGCCCTCGTGCAGGCGCGGGCCGGCGTAGTCGAGCGAGTCCATCGACAGGTTCGCGAACAGGAACAGGTCGGTGCGGAAGTCGGCGCGCGCGAGCACGTGCGCCAGCACCGCGCGGAAGTCGCGCAGGTCGAGCGGGCGGTCCACGACCAGCAGGAACTTCGTCAGCGAGAGCTGCCCCTCGCCCAGGATGCGGAAGGCGTGCGCCATCGCCTCGCGGCGGTAGCGCTCGTGCACGCGCGCGGCGGCCAGCGCGTGGTAGCCCGTCTCGCCGTAGCTCCACAGGTCGCGCACGCCGGGCATGGCGAGCGGGAAGAGCGGCGCCAGCAGCTCCTGGAGGAAGTCGCCCAGGTAGAAATCCTCCTGGCGCGGCTTGCCGACGACCGTCGCGGGGACGAGCGGCGCGCGCCGGCGCACGAGCGCGCGGCAGCGCAGGAGCGGGTAGTCGTGGCGCTCCGAGTAGTAGCCGTAGTGGTCGCCGAACGGGCCCTCGGGGCGCATCTCGCGCGGGCGCACCTCGCCGACGAGCGCCAGCTCGGCCTGCGCCAGGAGCGGCAGCGGGCCGGCCGGGTTGCGCGCCAGCGCGACCTTGCGTCCGGCGAGCAGGCTCGCGAGCAGGAGCTCGGGCACGTTCTCCGGCAGGGGCGCGATCGCCGCCAGGAGCAGCGCCGGCGGCCCGCCGAGGTGCACGTTGACCGGCAGCGGCTCGCCGCGCTCCCAGGCCGCGGCGAGGTGGAAGCCGCCGCCCTTGCCGATCTGCACGTGCAGGCCGGTCGTGTCCTCGTCGAAGAGCTGGATGCGGTAGAGGCCGAGGTTCGAGGCGCCCGCGCGCGCGCCCTCCTGGCCGGGCTCGCGCGGCGGCTCCGTGTACACGAGCGGCAGCGTCAGGAAGCGCCCGCCGTCGCGCGGCCAGCTCTTCGTCGCCGGCAGGCGCCCGAGCCGCGGCGGCGCGTCCACGACCTCGCACACCGGGCCGCGCGCGCGCTCGGCGAAGCCGGTGCGCAGGAGCGCGCCGGCGAGCCCGCGCTTGCGCCACAGCCGCCCGAGCGTGGGCGGCAGGCAGTCGCGCGGGAGGCTCGCGAGCTCGCCGATCCACTCGATCGGCCGGCGCCCGAAGGCGCGCAGCACGCGCTCGCGCGTGCCGAAGAGGTTCGTGACGAGCGGCCAGGGCGAGCCCTTCACGCGCCGGAAGAGGAGCGCCGGCCCGCCGGCCGCGATCACGCGGCGGTGGATCTCGGCCAGCTCGAGGTCGGGGTCGACCTCGGCCTCGACGACGGCCAGCTCGCCGGCGCGCGCGAGCTCCTCGGTCCAGGAGGAGAGGTCGGCGGGCGGGGAGGGGGTGCTGGCCATGGGCCGCGGCGACGAGCCGCGCTCGTCGCGGGGCGCACATGGTAGGGAGCGGCGAGCGGTGCGAGAATCGCGGCATGCGCAGGGCGCCTTCCTCCGCCGCGAGCCCGAGCGCGCTCGCGCGCGAGCGCCACCCGAGCGCGCTCGCGCGCGAGCGGTGCGGGGACGCGCGCAGGCGCGGCCCCGCCGCGCTGGCCGGAGCGCTCCTGGCGCTGGCGGGCGGCGCGCGGGCCGGCGAGCTCGCCTGGGACGCGGCGCGCGTCGAGCACCTGCTGAACCGCGCGGGCTTCGGCGGCTCGAGCGCGGACGTGGCGCGCGGGCTCTCGCTCGGGCCCGAGGCGCTCGTGGACGAGCTGCTCGCGCCGGGCGACGGGGCGCTCTTCTCGGGCGGCACGCTCGACCTGGGCGGCGAGCGCCGCCGGCTGCGCGGGCTGGACGAGGAGGCGCGGCGCGAGGAGCTGCGCCTGCTGCGCCGCGACGACCGCGAGCAGCTCGAGGCCTTCCTCGACTGGTGGGCGGAGCGCCTGGTCTCCTCCCCGGCGGTCGTGGAGGAGCGCATGACGCTCTTCTGGCACGGCCTGCTGCCGAGCTCGCAGCAGGACGTGCAGAGCTCGCTCGAGATGATCGCGCAGCACGAGCTCCTGCGCACGAACGCGCTGGGCAGCTTCGCCACGATCCTGCGCGGGATCGCGCGCGACCCGGCGATGCTCGAGTACCTCGACAACGACGAGAACAAGAAGGCCAGCCCGAACGAGAACTTCGCGCGCGAGCTGCTCGAGCTCTTCACGCTCGGCGCGGGCCACTACGAGGAGGCGGACGTGGCCGAGGTCGCGCGCGCCTTCACGGGCTGGACCGACCGCGACGGCGTCTTCGTCGTGCTCGAGCGCCTGCACGACGACGGCGAGAAGCGCATCCTCGGCCGTCGCGGGCGCTTCGGCGGCGACGAGGTGCTCGACCTCCTGCTCGAGCGCGACGACTGCGCGCGCCACCTGGCGGCGCGCCTGCTGCGCCACTTCGAGGGCGTCGAGCCCGCCCGCGCGCGCGTCGAGCGCACCGCGCGCCTCCTGCGCCGCGAGGGCTGGGAGCTGCGCCCGGTGCTGCGCGCGCTCTTCCTCGACCCGGACTTCTACCGCGCGGAAGCGCGCGCCGCGCGCGTGACGAGCCCGCTCGACTTCCTGGTCGGGATCGCGCGCCGCACGCGCGTGGCCCCGCCGCCGCGGCTCTTGGTCGAGGGCGCCGCGCTGCTCGGCGAGCGCCTGTGCTACCCGCCGAACGTCGCCGGCTGGAAGGGCGGCACGGACTGGATCACGAGCGGGTCGCTGCTCCTGCGCGGCAACCTGGCCGGTGTGCTCGTCGGCGCGATCGAGCCGCAGGCGCTGCTCGAGCTGCGCGGCGAGGCCGGCGGCGGCGCGGGCCTGGGCGCGCTCGGCCGCCTGCGCTGGAAGCCGCGCCTCTCCCTCGCGCGCGCGCTGCGCGACCGCGGCGCCGCGAGCGACGACGACGTGGCCGCCCTCCTGGCCGACGACCTCCTGGCCGTCCCGCCGGCGCCCGACGTGCACGCGCGCGTCGCCGCTTTCCTCGCGCGCCGCCGCGCGGCGGCCGGCCTGGAGGAGGCGTCCTGGCTGGAGCGCGCCGGCAGCGCCGAGCCCGTGCTGCGCTCCGCCGCCCACTTCGTCCTCTCGCTCCCCGAGGCCCAGCTCCACTGAGCGCCCGACGCCGACCGTGCTCCCCTCCCTGACCATCGACCGGCGCGGCCTGCTGCGGCTCGGGCTCTCGTTCGGGGCGCTGCGGCTCGCGCGGCCGGCGCGCGCGGCCGGCGCCGGCGCGGGCGACCCGCCCGCGCCGGGCCGCCTCGTGCTGCTCCAGCTCGGCGGCGGCAACGACGGCCTCTCGACCGTCGTGCCCTACGCGGACGACGACTACCGCCGCCTGCGGCCCACGCTGCGGCTGGAGCCTTCCGAGGTCCTGCGCCTGGACGAGCGACGCGGCCTGCACCCGGCCCTCGTGCGCCTGCGCGAGCGCTTCGAGCGCGGCCGGCTCGCCCTCGTCGAGGGCGTCGGCTACGAGCCGCGCGAGCGCTCGCACTTCCGCTCGCTCGCGGCCTGGCACGCGGCCGACCCGCGCGGCCGCCCGAGCGCGAGCGGCTGGATCGGACGGCTGGTCGAGCACGCCTTCGCCGAGCCCGACCCGCTGCGCGTCGTCCACGTCGGCGACAGCGTGCCGTTCTCGCTCGTCTCGCCCGGGCATCCGCCGCTCGGCTTCGTCGCGCCGCGCGCCCTGCGGCGCCTGGGCCTCGAGGACGAGGCGCAGGCGCTCGCGGAGCTGCCGTCCGCCGGCGACGCGAGCCCGGCGCTCGCGCACGTGCGCGAGGTCAGCGCCGACGCGCGCGCCGCCGCGGCGCGCTTGCTGGCGGCGCTCGACGCCTACGAGCCGCGCGCCGAGTACGCCGGCGACGCCTTCTCGCAGGGCCTGCGCACGATCGCCGCCATCCTGGACGGCGGGCTCGGGACGCGCGTGCTCTCGATCGAGCTCGCCGGCTTCGACACGCACAACGACCAGCGCCGCCGTCACGACCGGCAGATGGAGGCGCTCGACCGCGGCCTGGGCGCGTTCCTCGAAGACCTCGACGCGAGCGCGGCGGGGCGCGACACGGTCGTGTGCGCCTTCTCGGAGTTCGGCCGGCGCGTGGCCGAGAACGGCTCGCGCGGCACCGACCACGGCACGGCCGGCCCGGTGCTGGTCGCCGGCGCGCGCGTCGCCGGCGGCTTCCACGGCCGTCCGACCGCGCTGGCCGCGCTCGAGGAGGGCGACCCGCGCCCGACGACCGACTTCCGCTCGGTCTACGCCACGCTGATCCGCTCGCTCTTCGGCGTCGCGCCCGAGGCGGTGCTGGGCGCGCGCCACGCGCCGCTGGCCTTCCTCTGACGGTCAGAGCGAGTCGAGGATCGGCCGCACGAGGCCCAGGTAGCCGAGCCCCGACGCGAGCACGACCTTGCCGGTCAGGTAGACCGGCTTGTTGCGCCTCTTCAGCGCCACGAAGAACTCCTTCAGCCCGTGCACGACCGGCGTCAGGCGGTTCAGCGAGCCGCGCGCCTCCTCCGGCCGGTTGTGGCTGCGCGTGATGCGGAAGACGTGGCGGATCATGAAGGCGCTGAAGGCGCGCATCGCGCGCGTGTGCAGCGGCCGCGTGAAGTCGCAGAAGAAGATGATGCGCTCCTCGTCCGTGTCGTTCTTGGCCCAGTGGACGTACGTCTCGTCGAAGACGATGTCCTCGCCGTCACGCCACGAGTAGGGCTCGCCGTCGATCCAGATCCGGCAGCCGTCGCTGTTGGGCGTCACGAGTCCCAGGTGGTAGCGCAGCGAGCAGGCGAAGGGGTCGCGGTGCTTGCCGAGCTTCTTCCCCGGCGGCAGCAGCGTGAAGGCGGCCGCGTTGATGCTCGGGATCGAGCGCACCAGCTCGACCGTCTTCGGGCACTGCTCCAGCGCCGAGGGCAGGAAGTCGTGGTACCAGCGCAGGTAGAAGCGCTTCCAGCCGCGCCGCCGGAAGGCGACGAAGGCCAGGTCGTCGTGCTCCTGCGTGTAGTCGATCGCGCCGGCGCGGTCGAGCGCCAGCGCCTCGTCGCGGATCGTGCGCCAGTTGTCGCGCAGCGGGCGCAGCTCGGGGAAGTCGCGCACGTCGAGGATCGGGCGCCGCGGCACGGCCGAGAACGCGTAGAACAGCACGTTCAGCGGCGAGAAGAGGCCCGAGTGCTCGGTGAGCTGGCGCGTGAAGCGCAGCCGCACGCGGCCCCGGAAGTGCACGTAGCACACGCACGCGACGTACAGCGCGAGCGCGATCATCTGCGGCGAGGTCAGGACCCTCGTGAGCGTCGACATGCGGTGAGCCGGCCGCCGTCGGCCAGCGGAGCGACCGGAGGAGCCGCCGGAGCCTAGCGGTCCCGAGCCGCCGCTCCCGCCTTACTTCCTGGAAATCCCGCCCCGGCCCCGGGAGCCCTACGCCGCGTGCAGGATCGCGTGCAGGCGCATGATCGCCGCCCGGTCCGCCTCGAGCTCGAGCGAGGGGTAGGCGGTCGGGAACGGCTCCCAGCGGAAGCCCGCCCAGCGCTGCTGCGCCAGGTCGAGCGGCTCGGCGGCGGGCACGGTGCGGAAGCCGAAGCTCCACTCGATGACCTCCTCGTCGCCGAGCAGCCAGCGCAGGGGCATCTTCAGGTCGATCAGCTCGAGCGGGCGGCCCAGGCCGGTCTCGTCCATCACCTCGCGCCGGATCGCGCTCTCGAGCTTCTCGCCGAAGCCGATGCGCCCGTGGAGGGGGGTCCAGAAGCTCTCGATGCCCTGGTTCCTGCGCAGGAGCAGGTACTGGGGGAGGCCGCTGTCGAAGCGGTAGACGAAGACGCGGACCCGGTGGGAGAGCTCGACCATGGGGACGTCCGGCCGAGGTCCTATCGGCCGGTCCTGCGAGCAATCTGGTCCCGAAGGGCGATCCTTGCACCCCTGCGACGGGCCGAATGTTCTTCCGGCGGCGACCGGGGAGCGGAACCGCGCTCCTCAGCCGGGCCGCAGGAGCGAGACCTCGTTGCGCAGCACGTCCGCCGGTCGCACCGAGGGCTGGCTCGCGAGCAGCGTCAGCACGACCCGCACGCCGTCCGAGCGCGACAGGCGCGCGAGGAGCTCGCGCTCGAGCCGCTCGAGCTCGAGCGCGCCCAGCGCTCCGACGCCGAGCAGCGGGTCGTGCGTCACGCGCCGCACGTCGATCGCCGCGCACTCGAGCGGCAGGTCGGCGCGCCGCGCCAGGTCCTCGACCACGAGGTCCTCGCCGCGGTCGAGCGCGTGCCATTCCAGCGCGGCGAGGAACAGGGCCGTCTCGTAGCGCCGCGCGCGCAGGATCTGCAGGCACAGCTCGGGCTGGCGGCCGCGCAGCGTCGGCGCGGTCGAAGGGTGGCGCAGCAGCCAGTCGAGCGCGTACATGCCCCAGCCCTCGCGCACCGAGCGGCTCCACGTCAGCGGCCGCGCGCCCGGGTCCGCCTGGCCGAGCTCGACCAGGATCTCCTCGCCGGGCGCGCCGAAGCGCAGCGCCTGCGCGGCGATCGCCGAGGGGGAGAGCTGCGCCGCGCGGCAGCGCGCGACCGTCGGGGCCCACAGCGGGTGCGGCGTGAGGAACGTGACGACCGTCCGCTCCCGCAGGTGCTGGACGCGCGCGGCCGCGCCCGGCGCGAGCGAGCCCTGGCGCGCGACGAGCGACAGCGGGCGCGACGCGAGCGGGGCGAGCTGCGCCCCGACGACGAGCGCGCGCACGCTCTCGGCCTCCCGCGCGGCGCGCTCGAGCACCTCCTCGATCGGCGCGTCCGGCGGCTCCGGCGGCTGCGCCGCGGCGATCTCGGTGTCGATGCGGGCGAGCGTGCGCAGGAGCTCCACGCGCATCCGGACGGTCGAGAGGCCGGTGCCGCTGCTCGCCTGCACCAGCGCCTCCCAGTTGCGCAGCCCGAGGTGGGGGATCGCGTCGCCGCGGCCGATGCCGGGCGTGCCGAGCCAGTGCTCGAAACGCTCGCAGGCCGCGAGCGCCGCCGGGCCGCCGGGCTCGCCGGCGACGGCGCGCAGCGCCTCGCGCAGCCCGCGCGCCCCGATCTGCGCCTCCTCGATCCAGCCGACGCGCGGGCTGACGAGCTCGAGGCGCGCGCCCTCGAGCATGGACGTGATGCGCTGCAGGCGCTCCGCGCGCCGCGGCTCCTCCTCCTGGAGCGCGCGCTCGAGCTCGCGCTGCGCCAGCTCCACGTGCAGGAGCGGGTCCCAGCGCGAGCGCGGCAGCGCGACGGCCAGGATCGACTCGCCCTGGCAGCGCGCGACCAGCGCGTCGCGCAGCGAGCGCTCGCGCGCGGTCAGCGCCGCCCCCCACAGGTTCCCGAGCGCGCTCTCCTGGCTCTCGAGGAAGCGGCGCCACCAGGCGGGGTCGGCCGCGTCCTCGCCGGGCGAGCCGCCCAGGCCGAAGGTCTCCGCCGTCGCGCGGTCGCGCGCGGCGAGCGCGCGCTCGAGCTCGTCGGCCAGGCGCGCCAGGGCGACGCCGGCCGGCTCGCGCGGCGGGGCGGCGAAGTCGGCGGGCGGGGCTTCCTGCGGCTCCGGCGGGGCGTCCTGCCAGGCGGGCGCCGCGGCCAGCACGAGCGAGAGGAGACGGGGGCTCACGCGGACGGATGGTAGGGCGCGGGCGGAGAGCGCATCGTATCCCTTCGACCGCCATGCCTCCGAGCTTGATCCACCCCGGCGCCGCCCCGCGCCTGGAGGCCGCGCTGGCGCGGCTGGACGCGCTGGTGGACTGGGAGCGCTGGGAGCGCGTCCAGGGCGCCACCGTGCGCATGCGCGTCAGCGTCGAGCCGATGCGCGACCTGGCCGAGCGTCTGGGAGCGCCCGAGCGCTCCTTCCGCGCCGTGCACGTGGCCGGCACGAAGGGCAAGGGCTCGACCGCCGCGCTCGTCGCCGCCGGCCTGCGCCGGGCGGGGCTCGCGACGGGTCTCTACGCCTCGCCGCACCTCGAGAGCGTGAACGAGCGCGTCGCGCTCGACGGCGGTCCCATCGAGGACGACCGGCTCGCGGACGCGCTGGAGCGCGCGCTGGCGGCGCGCGAGGCGGCGGTCGCGGCGGGGAGCGCCGGGCGCGAGGCGACCTGGTTCGACGTGCTGACCGCCGCCGCCTTCGTCGCCTTCCGCGAGGCGCGCATGGCCTGGGCCGTGGTCGAGTGCGGCCTGGGCGGACGGCTCGACTCGACCAACGTGCTGCCGCCCGGCCCGTGCGTGATCACGAACATCGACCTCGAGCACACCGCGCTGCTCGGGTCCACGCGCGCGGCGATCGCCGGCGAGAAGGCCGGCATCGTGAAGCCGGGCGGGCTGGTGGTGAGCGGCGTGGGCCCGGAGGGAGACGAGGCCGAGGAGGTCGTGCGCGCGGCCGCGCGCGAGCGCGGCGCGCGGCACGTCGCCGCGCCGGCGCCGGCGGGCGCGACGCTCGAGCAGCGCAACACGGCGCTCGCGGGCGCGCTGCTCGACGCGCTCGGGCGCGGGGGCGTCTCCGCGCTCGCGCCCGCCCGCCCGCTCGGCGCCTGGCTGCTCGACCCGGCCACGGTCGCGGCCGCGCGCCTGCCGGGGCGGCAGGAGCTCTGGCGCTGGGGCGCGACGCCCGTCGTGCTCGACGGGGCGCACGTGCCCTCGAGCCTGCGGCAGGTGGTGGAGGAGCTCGCCCGCTGGCCGGAGCTCTCCGCGCTCCCGCCGGTGGTCGTCTTCGGCACCGGGAAGGAAAAGGATGCCGGGGGGCTGCTCAAGGCGCTCGCGGGCCGTGTCGATACGGTCCTCTGCACGACGGCGGGTCGGGGTCCCTACCGCTCGCCCGCGGAGCTCCGCGAGGAGGCCCTGCGGGTCGGGCTGGCGGCGGAGGTCCACGAGACGCCGGAGTCGGCTCTCTCCCGGGCGCGGGAGCTCAGCGCCGCGCGCTGGGTGCTCGCGACCGGATCCCTGCACCTCGTCGGCTCCCTCCGACCCCTGCTGCGCGCGCGCGCGATCCCATGCTCACGATCGTCTCCGACCTGATCCTGACCGACGCGTTCCTGATCAAGGGCCAGGTCGAGAACAAGTACACGCGCCTGAGCCAGCTCCTCGACGAGTACCGCAAGTTCTTCATCCGCGTGCGCGACGCGACGCTGATCGACCTGAACAGCCGCGACCGCATCCAGACGCCGCTCCTGCACGTCAACGTGGACGAGATCCTGCTCGCGCACGAGCTGATCGAGACCGCCGGCGATCCGCACGCCGCGCGCCTCGCCACCGAGGGCATGAAGTACCAGCGCGTGCGGACGTTCTACACGGGCAACCTGAACGTCGAGATCGCCGGTCTCGTGCGCCCGGGCTGCTACGAGGCCGACGACCGCGCCACGCGCCGCTTCTTCGTCATGCGCGAGCCCGAGGTGCGCGGCATGAAGCTCGAGGGCGACCGCGACCTGGGCCTCCTGAAGGGCCTCCCGTACGCCATCCTGAACAAGACGCGGATGTCGTACATCTACGACTTCAACTGAGCGCGGGACGGGGGCGCGTTCCCCGCGGGCGACGCGCGACCCGGGAGAGTCCCCTCGCCGCGCGGGCTCGGGATCGTCCCGGGCGCCCGCCGGCCGCGCCCCCGGGCGCGGCGGGGGCGCCGCTGCCCACAGCGCGAGCGCGGGCCTGCCGCACGAGCCCAGGCCCCGGTTCCTGCGGCCTGCTGGCAGGATTGGTGACCCGGTTCGGGTCCTCGGGACGTCCTTCCCGGCGCCGAACCCAGGAGGCAACCGATGCTAGGCCCCCTCGCTCCCGTCCTGCTCGTCCTCGCCCTGTCCTCGACGTCCCTGGCGCAGAGCGGCCCGTATCGCCGGCTGGCGCCCGAGCTCTCCGTCGGCGCCGTCCACGTCGTGAACGACGGCGGCGGCAGCCGCTTCCGGACGATCCAGGACGCGATCGACGCGGCCCTCGACGGGGACACGATCCTCGTGCAGAGCGGCACCTACGCGGGCTTCGTGCTCGCCGGGCGCTCGCTGAGCGTGGTCGCCGAGCTCGGCGCCGAGCTGCGCTTCCTGCCGCTGGCGGAGATCGTCGTCGAGGGGCTGCCGGCCGGGCGCAGCGTCGTGCTGCGCGGCCTGCGCGCGCTCGCCGGAGAGCACGCGCCGCGGCTGGTGGTCCGCGACGCGGTCGGTCCGGTCCTGGTCGAGGACGCGCGCTTCGAGTCGCCGCGCATGGACCTCGAGGCCGCGCTCGTGGAGGACGCCGACGCGCTCTTCCTCGTGCGGGTGGACTTCGCAGGCGGCGACAGCTCCTTCGGCGCGGCGAGGGGGCTCCTGGGCAGGCGCTCGAGCCTCTACGTCTACGAGAGCTCCGCCACCACCGGGTACCAGTACGGCAAGGAAGCCAACTGCGTCCCGCGGGACGGGGTCTCGGGGATGCGTCTGGCCGACAGCTACGCGTTCCTCTCCGGAGTGACCATCCACGGCGGGGACACGCCGCCCTGCGGATCGCCCTCGTTCGACCTCGGGGACGGAGGGGCGGGCCTGGAGATCGACGGGTCGGTCGTCGAGAGCGTGGGCGCGACCCTCCTCGGCGGGCAGGGAGGCGGCGACGGCTTCTTCTGCGCCCTCACGTCCGCCGGGCCAGCGATCCGGTCCACGGGGGGCAGCACGTACCAGCAGCTGGGGGGGACGACGCACTCCCTCGCGCTGCCCGCTCCCCTGCGCGAGGGGACGATCGCCCTGGTCGAGATCCAGGGCGAGGCGGGGGAGCAGGTCTTCCTGCACACCGCCGCGCGGCTCGCCGCGCCGGTCGCCTTCCCGGGCTTCATCGGTCCGTTCCTGACGCTCGCACCCGACGCGATCCTGCCTCTGGGGATCACGCCGGGCGGTGTCACGGAGGTGCCGATCCCCCTCTCGCCGCTCCCGCGCCGGCTCGAGGTGGCCAGCGTCTTCGACCAGGCGGTCTTCGTGGGAGCCGCGGGCAACCACGTCTCGAACCCTTCCGCGGGCGTCATCCTGGACGCCGGCCTGGCCCCGCTGCACGACGACTGCGACGAGAACGGCGTGGAGGACGTGCTCGACCTCGCGGCGGGCACGCAGTCCGACCGCGACGGGAACGGCGTCCCCGACGCCTGCGACATCGCGCTCGGCAACGTGACCGACTGCGACGGCGACGGCGTGCCCGACGGCGCCCAGGGCGTCGGCCACGAGCTCGTCGACTTCGTCCCGACCGATGTCGCCACGCGCAATCGGCTCGGGACCGCCATCGACGTCGAGGGCGGGACCCTGGTGGCCACCGAGAACGGCGGGGCGGCTCTCGTGTTCGAGCGCGACGCGCAGGGGATCTGGCCCACGTCGGAGACGGTCGAGCTGCAGCCGTCCGTCCTGCCCGCGGGGTTCTCCGCCTTCGGCCGCTCGGCGGGGCTGGCCGGCGACACGATCGTGGTCGGGATGACGACGGAGACGATCGGCATGGCCTTCGTCTTCGAGCGCGTCGCGGGCGTATGGACGGAGACCGCGATCCTGTCCCCGCCGGCCGTGCCGGGCGGGAACGCGCGCTTCGGCGACCGCCTGGCGCTCGACGCCAGCGGAGACCTGGTCGCGATCAGCTCGTGGGAGTCGCAGCGCGTGTACCTGTACCGCCGCGACGTCGAGGGAGACTGGGCCCAGGAGGCCCTGCTGACCCCGCCGCCGGGCACGAGCGGCTACGGGCTGTCGCTCGACCTGGACGGAGACACGCTCGTCGTCGGCGCCCCCTGGACGAGCACGGTCTGCTCGACGATTGGCGAGGTATACGTCTACGAGCGCGGAAGAGCGGGGACCTGGAGCCAGGTCGCGCGCCTGCGCTCGCCGCGCCCGCGGGACGACGACCGCTTCGGTCGGGCCGTCGCGCTGGACGGCACGACCCTCGCGATCGGCGCGCCCTACTCGACGCGCTCGGGCTTCAGGAGCGGCGACGTCTTCGTCTACGAGCGGGGAGCGAGCGGCTGGGAGCTGGCCGACAGCCTCGGCTACGAGCCGCTCGCGTCCTTCGGTCTCGACGGCTTCGGGTACGAGCTCGACCTGGACGGGAGCACGCTCGCCGTCCTGCCCGCCGGGGCGCCCGACGGCGTGCTGCTGTTCGACCGCACGCCCGCGGGGACCTGGAGCCTGCGCTCGTTCGTCACGCCGTCCTCGCCCGCCACCCGCACCGCCGTCGCGCTCGATGGCTCGACCGTGGTCCTCGCGGGATCCGACGACGACACCTACGGCGCCAACCGGGGTCGCGTCCTGCTCTTCGTGGAGCCCGACTGCGACCGCAACGGCGTCCCGGACGCGTGCGACCTGGCGACCGGTGGCGTCGACGCGGACGGCAACGGCGTGCTCGACGCCTGCGAGCACTGAGAGCGCTTCCCCGCGACGCCCGGGCCGCGGGACCTAGAATGCGCTCGTGTCGCTCGAGGCGCACCCAGAGCCCCGTTCCTTCGAGCACCGCTTCGTCCTGGCCGCGTGCCTCGCCGCGCCGCTCGCGTGGCTCGCGCTCGGCCTGTGGCTCGACCCCGACCCGCGCGGCTACGGCACGCACGAGCAGCTCGGCTTCGAGACCTGCTGGCTGGTGGCGCACGCGGGGCTGCCCTGCCCCGGCTGCGGCGTGACGACGGCGCTCGCGCTCGCCGCGCACGGCCGCCCGCTGGCCGCGCTCGCGACGCAACCCTTCGGCGCGCTGCTCGCGCTCGGCTGCGTCGCCGCCGCGCTCTGGGCCCCGCTCGCCGCCCGCCGCGGCCGCGACCTGTGGCTCGACCTCTCGCGCGTCCTCACGCGCCGCTGGCTCGCCGTCCTCGGCCTCCTCTGCCTCGCCGCCTGGGCCTACAAGGCGGCGCGCATGCGGTGGGGGTAGGGCGAGCGCGGCCGAGCGGTGGGACCCTGTCGACGGGCGGCCGGGGGCAGCTCGATCAGGACCTTGCCCGATCCGCGGCGGTGTTCGAGGATTCGCCGCCAACGCGCGGGCGCGTCATCGACTCCACTTCCCAGGAGGACCAGGACTTTGGCTGAAATCACGATCAGGCGCTCGGGCGAGCTCGTGCGAGGGGTGTTCCGCATCCTCCTGCAGCATCCCGACGGTCTGCGCTCGAAGGAGATCCTGCAGGCGCTCGAGAGCGCCGTGCCGCCGACCGCCTTCGAGAGCACCTTCTATCCCAAGTGGCCGGACACCCGTCGGTACGAGAACATCGTGCGCTTCGCGACCGTCGCCTCCGTCAAGGCGGGATGGCTGGTCAAGGACAAGGGATCCTGGTCGCTGACGGACGAGGGGCGCGCTGCCTACAAGGCATTCTCCGATCCCGAAGCCTTCCAGCGCGAGGCGACGCGGCTCTACAAGGTGTGGGAGACGGACCAGCCGGACGAGACGAGCGAAGAGGTCCAGGAGGTGCTGGAGGAGCCGGCTCGCATGGCGGTCACCCTCGAGGAGGCCGAGGAGCGCGCCTGGGCCGAGATCGAGGACCATCTCGGATCGATGAGCCCTTACGACTTCCAGGAGGTCGTCGCCGGCCTGCTGCAGGGGATGGGCTACTTCATCGACTGGATCTCGCCGCCGGGTCCGGACAAGGGGATCGACATCGTCGCCCACGAGGACCCGCTCGGCGTCCGCGGCCCGCGCATCAAGGTGCAGGTGAAACGCTGGGGGCAGCGCGTCCCGGTGGACGGCATCCGCGGCTTCATGGCGGTGCTTGGAGACTCCGACGTCGGCGTCTTCGTGTGCGCCGGCGGGTTCACGCGCGAAGCGGAGTCGGAAGCGCGGCGCCAGGAGCGCCGGCGGATCATGCTCCTGGACTCGAAGCGCCTCGTCGAGCTGTGGATCGAGCACTACGTCCGTGTGCCGGAGGCGCGACGACGGCTGCTGCCGCTCCGACCGGTGCACTTCCTCGCGCCGCCCGAGTCGCTGGACTCGTGACGCAGATCGTCGGCTGAAGCGCTGCTCCTCGACCGAAGCCGAGGAACGCGCGGGCCCGGCGCTCATCCTTCCGGCGGCGGCTCCGGCGTGTCGTCCTCGCCGGGCGGGACGAGCTCGTCGAGGATCTCGACGTAGCTCGCGTAGCGGGTCGGGGCGATCTGGCCGGTCTCGACGGCCTCGAAGACGGCGCAGCCGGGCTCGTGGTCGTGCGAGCAGTCGGGGAAGCGACAGCTTGTCTGGAAGGGCTCGAACTCGGGGAAGAGGTCGCGCAGCTCGGCCTTGTTGATGCCGTAGAGACGGAAGACGCGGATGCCGGGCGTGTCGACCACCCAGCCGTCGACGGCGGAGAGGCGGTGGAGCTGCGAGAAGCTCGTCGTGTGCTTGCCCGCGTCCCAGAAGCGGCTGATCTTGCCCGTCTTGAGCGCGAGCCCGGGCTGGAGCGCGTTCAGGAGCGTCGACTTGCCGACGCCCGAGCCGCCGTAGAAGACCGACGTGCGCCCGGAGAGGAGCGGCGCCAGCCCGTCGAGGCCGACGCCGTCCGTCGCGGAGGTGCGGTGCACCGCGACCCCGGCGGCGAGGTAGGTGCGCTCGATGTCCTCGACCTCGGCCGGGTCGGCCAGGTCGACCTTGTTCAGGACCAGGTGCGCTGGGATCTCCTCGTAGCGGCAGGCGGCGAGGATCCGGTCGGCGCGATTCGACGAGAACCCCGGCTGCGCCAGCGACGCGATGGCGAAGAGCTGGTCGACGTTCGCGCACAGGACCTGCTCGCGCGGGTCGTGCGAGGAGGCGACGC
The DNA here is from genome assembly GCA_902826945.1 of uncultured bacterium. Next base: position 15,302 of record CADEGS010000016.1, read on the forward strand.
GCGAGAGCGAGTTCGCGCGCGGCAGCACCTCCTCGACCTGCGGCGGGTTGCCGTCCAGGCGCACGCGCACCCGGTCGCCGACGGCGATCGGGTTCTTGACGTCCCTGGCGAGCGTCTCGAACAGGCGGCCGCGCGGCGCGAACGGGCGCACCGCGCCGTCGACGTCGACGTGCACGAGGCGCGCATCGGAGCGCACGACGCGGCCGAGCGGGAGCTCGCTCACGATCGGGCTCCCTTCCGCGGGGGGCGCGCGCGGCTCACGCCCACGCGCTCTCCGGCTCCGCGCGGCGCAGGCAGGCGGCGTGCACGCTGGCGTGCACGGCGCGCACCTTGTCCGGGTCCTGCCACCAGCGCTCGGTGGCGGCGATCGTGCGGCCGAAGAGCGGCGCGCTCTCGTCCGAGGCGAGCCAGGCCGCGAGCTCGGCCGTCTCCTCGGGCGGGCGGTTGTGCGCGCGCGCGGGGTGCGGCCGGCCGCTGGCGCGCTCCTCGCGCTCGATCGCGGCCAGCGTCTCCTCCGACCAGGTCATGCCCGGCAGGAGGCAGTTCACGCGCACGCCGCTCCCCAGGAGCTCGACCGCGAGCTGGTCGGTCAGCCGGCACACGCCGGCCTTCGCCGCCGCGTAGGCGGTCGCGCGCGCGCCCTCCATCGGGAAGAGCGCTCCGCCGCCCGCGCACAGGAGGATCGCGCCGCGCCCGCGCGCGCGCATCGCCGGCAGGACGGCGCGCACCGCGTGGAAGCTGCCGACCAGGTTCACGCGCACGGTCCGGTCCCACCAGGCGGGATCGATCGCGTCGATCGCCTCGTCGCTCCCGCCGCCGCCGGCGAGCGCGGCCAGCACGTCGGCCGCGCCGAAGCGCTCGCGCGTGCGGCGCGCGACCTCCTCGACCTGGGCCAGCTCGAGCACGTCCGCCGGCACGGCCAGCGCCTCGCCGCCCGCGGCCTCGATCGCGGCCGCGGTCGCCGCGAGCGGCTCGGCGCGCCGGCCGCAGACCGTCACGCGCGCGCCCTCGCGCGCGAAGCGCAGCGCCACCGCGCGGCCGAGGTTCACGCCGCCGCCGGTGACGATCGCGACGCGGCCCTCGAGCCGCCGCGGGGGAGCGTCGCTCATGCGCGGCGCCGCCCGCTCGGAGCCCGACGGACGGTCGTGCGCGGGCCAGGGCTCAGGCGCTCAGCTCCCGCTCTTCGCGGCGCGCTCGCGCCATGCGCTCTTGACCTTGGCCCGGTGGCTGAACGAGGCCAGCACGTCGGGGCGGCCCATGTTCGCCACGGTGCAGTTCGCGCACACGTCGCGGTGCTTCATCGCCACGTGCTCGTGGCGCAGCTGGCGGTAGCGCTCGCCCTTCCAGATCTGGCGGAAGTCCTGCGTCTTGAAGTCGCCGAAGGTGGAGAACTCGAACCACGAGCCGCAGGGGAACACCGTGCCGTCGGGGTTCACGTGGATGTAGAACCACGGGAAGTAGCAGCGGCGGTTGTGGTGGCTCTTCTCGGGCACCGCGAGCAGGAACTCGCGGTTCTTGTGGTTCATGAACTCGGCCACCGAGAAGGTGTCGAAGGCCGGCGCGCCGTCCGCCGCGCCCATCGCGCTGCCGCCGCCCTCGTCGGCGCGGCGCGCGTCGACGATCTGCCCCTCGGCGTCGATCGAGCCGCCGAAGTCGCGCGGGAAGGGCAGCGGCATCGTGGCGTGGATGCCGAGCTCGTCGCACAGCGACTTGCACTCGGCCAGGACGTCGTTCGAGAGGCGCGGCTCGTTCACGAGCGACTCGTGCTCGACCCCCAGCCCCCCGATCACGCCCATGTGGACGAAGTTCATCTGCTCGACGCCCTTCTCCGCCATGAGCCGCACGAGCGTCGGCATCTCGCGGATCGTGCGCCGCATCAGGACCGTCGTGGCGCTGACGATCGGGTAGCGCGAGCCGCGCTCGGCCTTGATCTCGCGCACGCGGTCGAAGCGGGACATCATCTTGTCCCACTTCATCGGCGTGCGGATCGACTCGAAGGTCTCCTTCGTGCCGCCGTCGATCGAGATCGTCAGCAGCGGCATCTGCACGTCGATGACCTTCTCGATGATGCCGCGCGTCAGGTTGATCGCGTTGGTCGAGAAGTGGAACGACGGCACGGAGTGCTCGCGGCACAGCTCGAGCGCGCGCGGCAGCTCCTGCGCCAGGAGCGGCTCCGCGCTCGAGGAGAGCACGACGTCGTGCGACCGCGGGAAGAGGTCGGCGGCGACCTTCTCGAGCAGGTCCCGTCCCATCGTGACGGGGTTCTCGCGGAAGTCGGGGTGCGCGAAGTGGCACATGATGCAGCGCAGCTGGCAGCGCCCCACCATGTCGAGCTTCACGCGCAGGAAGCGTTTCGTGCGCAGGACCGGCATCGGACGTCGAGGATACCCGAGAAAGGGCCGCGGCGCGGACGGCGCCCGGCCCGGCTGCCTCCGATCGGCCGCGCGCGGGGCGCCGCCGGAGCCGGCGCGTAGAATCTTCCGCCGCGTGGACGCGATCCGCTCCCCCTCCAACCCGCTCGTGAAGCGGGTGCGCGCCGCGCGCCGCGGCCGGGAGCCGGGCCTCGTCCTGCTCGAGGGCGAGCGGCTGTGCGAGGAGGCGCTCGCGCAGGGCCTCGTGCCCCGGGTGCTCCTGGTCGGGGAGCGCCGCCCCGAGCGCGCCGCCCTCCTCGTGGCGCGCGGCCTGGACGCGCGCCTGGTGGCGGACGAGCTCCTGGCCGGGCTGGGCTCGCTGAAGAGCGCTCCGGACGTCCTCGGGCTGTTCGACGCGCCGCGCGCGCGGCCGCTGGCGGAGCTCCCCGACGACCCCGACGCGCTCCTCCTCGTCGCCGCCGGCCTGCAGGATCCTGGCAACCTGGGCGGGCTGGCGCGCTCGGCCGAGGCGGCGGGCGCGGCGGCGCTGGTCGTCCTGCCGGGCGGCTGCCGCCCGTGGAACGAGAAGGCGCTGCGCGGCTCGATGGGGAGCCTCCTGCGCCTGCCGGTCTTCGAGCCCGAGGCGGACGAGCTGTGCGCGCTCCTCGCGCGCCGCGGCGCGCGCAGCGTGCTGGCCTGCGCGCGCGGCGGCGTCGCGCCGGCGCGCGTCGACTGGAGCGGGCGCGTGGCGCTGTGGATCCCGGGCGAGACGGGCGAGCTGCCCGCCGCGCTGGCGCGCGTGCGCGACCTCGCGCGCGTGACGATCCCGATGGCGCGCGGCGTCGAGTCGCTCAACGCGACCGTCGCGGCCTCGCTCCTGCTCTTCGCCGCCGGCCGCGTCGAGGGCGCGCGATGACGGGCGGGCTCTTCGGCGAGCCCGAGCCGCGCGCGGAGCGAGCGGCCGACGTCCCGCCGCCCGCCGACGCGCCGCTCGCCGAGCGCATGCGTCCGCGCACGCTCGAGGAGTACGCCGGCCAGCGCCACCTGGTCGGGCCGGGCAAGGTGCTCGCGCGCGCGCTCGAGCAGGGCCTCGCGCAGAGCCTGATCCTGTGGGGGCCGCCGGGCTCGGGCAAGACGACGCTCGCGCGCCTGGTCGCCGCGCGCACCGAGGCGCGCTTCGTGCCGTTCTCGGCCGTGCTGGCGGGGATCAAGGAGATCAAGGAGGTCATGGCGGAGGCCGCGCGCGAGCGCGCGAAGAGCGGCCGGCGGACGCTGGTCTTCGTCGACGAGATCCACCGCTTCAACAAGGCGCAGCAGGACGCCTTCCTGCCGCACGTCGAGCGCGGGGACATCCTGCTCGTCGGCGCGACGACGGAGAACCCCTCGTTCGAGGTCGTGGGACCGCTGCTCTCGCGGGCGCGGACGCTCGTGCTCGAGCCGCTCGCGGTCGAGGAGCTCGTTCTCCTCCTGCGCCGCGCGCTCGAGGATCCGCGCGGCCTCGGCGGGCGCGTCACGGCGGCCGAGGGCGCCCTGGAGCGCGTCGCGCACGCCTCCGACGGCGACGCGCGCCGCGCGCTGACCCTGCTCGAGACGGCCACCTCGCTCCTTTCCGAGGGCGCCGCGCTCGAGCCGGCGGCGGTGGACGAGGCGTTGCAGCGCAAGACGCTGCACTACGACAAGTCCGGCGAGGAGCACTACAACCTGGTCTCCGCGCTGCACAAGAGCGTGCGCAACTCCGACGCCGACGCCGCGCTCTACTGGCTGACGCGCATGCTCGAGGCGGGCGAGGACCGCCGCTTCCTCCTGCGGCGCCTGGTGCGCATGGCGGTCGAGGACGTCGGTCTGGCCGATCCCGCGGCGCTGCGCGTGACGCTCGACGCCTGGGCCGCCTGGGACCGCCTCGGCACGCCCGAGGGCGAGCTCGCGCTCGTGCAGGCCGCCGTCTACCTCGCGCGCGCGCCGAAGTCGAACGCGCTCTACGTCGCCTACGACCGCGCGCGCGAGGACGTGCGCACGACCGCCGCCGAGCCCGTGCCGCTGCACCTGCGCAACGCGACCACCGCGCTGATGCGCGCCGTCGGCTACGGCCAGGGCTACCGCTACGCGCACGACGACCCCGCGGCGAAGGACGAGATGACGTGCCTGCCGCCCGGGCTGGAGGAGCGGCGCTACTTCGCGGGCGAGGCCGCCGGCGGCGCCCGGAGCGACGCTCCGCAGGGCCCTGCGTAAGGCCTGCGCAGGCCCCGCCGCGCGGGTCGCGGAGGCCCTCAATCGGCCCCGCGAGGGCGGCCGATAACCCGGGCTCCCCCGCGGCTCAGGGGGCGCACGGGACCCCCAGCGTGACGAGCAACCAAGCGACCCCGCGCCACGTGCCGATCGGCAAGTTCTTCCTGGAGACGGGCCGCGTCTCGGTCGAGCAGCTCGAGCAGGCGCTCGAGCACCGCCACGAGACCGGCGTGAAGCTCGGGCAGGCGCTGGTCGCGCTCGGCTTCGTGACCGAGCTCGACCTGGTCGAGGCGATCCGCCACCAGGGGAAGATCCACGGCCTGCACCTGACCACCGGCATCGTCGACCCGCAGGTCGCGACGCGCCTGGGCGAGAAGGAGTCGCGCCGCTTCCGCGCCGTGGCGATCAACCAGATCGCCGGGCACACGACGGTGGCGATGGAGGACCCCTCCGACGTCTACGCCGTCGACGAGCTCGGGCTGCGCCTGGGCACGCGCATCCTGCCGGTCTTCGCCGAGCCGGCGAAGATCGCGCAGGCGATCGACTTCGTCTTCACGAAGGGCGTGCGCAAGCTCGACCAGCCGGACCTGGCGGCCTCGGTCGACCGCCTGGTCGAGATCGCGCACGAGGAGGACCGCCTCGAGGCGGGGATGGCGAGCGGCGACGCCGTCGATTTCTCCGTCGTGCAGGAGGAGGACGACGGCTCGAAGACCGGCCACTACGACAAGCCGGTCATCAACCTCGTGCGCAGCGTGCTCGAGGAGGCCTTCGTCCAGGGCGCGAGCGACATCCACTTCGAGCCGCGCCGCGACGATTTCCTGATCCGGCTGCGCGTGGACGGCATGCTCTTCGACCGCACCAGCGTGCCGAAGTCCTGGGCGCGGCCGATCCTGGCGCGCATCAAGGTGCTGGCGAGCCTCGACATCGCGCAGCGCCGCCTGCCGCAGGACGGGCGCCTGCAGCTCAACTACAAGGGGAACCGCGTCGACCTGCGCCTGGCGACGACGCCGTCCCTGCACGGCGAGGGCGCGGTCGTGCGCGTGCTCGACGGCGGGCGCGAGCTGCAGTCGCTCGAGAAGCTCGACTTCGAGCCGCCGCAGCTCGACCTGCTCGAGCGCATCGTCCAGTGCCGCGACGGCTTCGTGCTGGCCACCGGGCCGACGGGCAGCGGCAAGACGACGACGCTCTACGCGCTCTTGCAGCGCCTGAACCAGCGCGACACGAAGATCATCACGCTCGAGGACCCGGTCGAGAACGAGATGGCCGGCGTCACGCAGATCAACGCCAACGCGAAGATCGGACTGACGTTCGCGCGCGGGCTGCGCTCGATCCTGCGCCAGGACCCCGACGTCGTCCTGGTGGGCGAGATCCGCGACGAGGAGACGGCCGAGATCGCCGTGCAGGCCGCGCTCACCGGCCACATCGTGCTCTCGACGCTGCACACCGTCGGCGCGCCCGAGACGGTCACGCGCCTGGCCGACATGGGCGTCGAGCCCTACCTGCTGGCCGACACGCTGCGCGGGATCATCGCGCAGCGCCTCCTGCGCCGCATCTGCACGCACTGCCGGCGCGCGGTCGTGCCCGACGCCACCACGCTGGCGCGCCTGCAGATCCCGGCCGACGGCACGGCGTTCTACGCCGGCAAGGGCTGCGAGGCCTGCCACGACACCGGCTACCACGGGCGCATCGGCATCTACGAGATCATGCAGATGACGCCCGAGCTGTGCGCGGCGGTCGCGCGCAAGGCCTCGACCGACGAGCTGCACAGGGCGGCGCTCGCGGGTGGGCTGGTCACGCTGCGCCAGGACGGCGTGCGCAAGGCGCGCGCGGGCCTGACGACGCTCCAGGAGGTGCTGGCCGCGACCACGCGCGGCTGAGGGGCGAGCGATGAAGACGATCTACTTCGTGCACGACCAGCAGGAGAACCCCGTCGTGCGGCGCGACCTGCTCGAGATGGCGGGCTACCGCGTCGAGTCGATGCAGTGTGCGCGCGACCTGTTCGTGTCGCTCAAGGAGATGGAGCCCGACCTGGTCCTGATCGACGTCCTGATCGAGGGCCAGAACGGCTTCGAGACCGCGCTCGAGGTGCACACGAAGGTGCCCCAGCGGCGCTTCCCGCTGGTGCTCTGCTCGGGGATCTACCGCGCGCGGCAGTTCCGCGACGAGGCGCTGCGCTGCGGCGCGCAGGACTACGTCCTGCTGCCCATCAAGCCCGAGGTCTTCCTGGCGCGCATCGCGCGCGCCATCGAGGACTGCCAGGCCGCCCGCCGCGGCGGCGACCAGGCCGCGTAGGGGACCTCGGCGCCCCCGCGAGTCCTGCTCGCCGGCCAGGAGCACGCGCTTCCGTCGCGCGCACGCGGCGCCGCACGCGCTCAGAACGCCGTGAGCAGCAGCACGCTCGGGCTCGACAGGAAGGCGCTTCCGCCCGGCTCGAAGAACAGCCCCTGGGCGTACGTCAGATCGAAGGGGGTGAACAGGGACAAGGGAGGAACCGGCAGCTCTCTCTTGAGGAATCCGCTCGGGGGAATCGTCCCGTGGGGGACGATCGTGATCGGCGAGCCGGTGTGCTGGATGCCGCTGTGCAGCGGGACGGGCGTGTGCTCCGGCAACGGCGAGTAGAGGCCGAGCACGAGGTCGTGGCGCCTTCCGTACGCCTTTGCGAAGAAGGTCCCACCGGCGAGCGCCGGAGCCTCGATGACGAACGCACGCCCGACGCCAGGCAAGGTGGTGATCGGGCCCGTGCTGGGGGCACCGTTCAACGACGGCCCGCACCAGACGAAGGCCCCTCCGAAGCACGCAAACAGGACGACGGGGTTCCCGCTGCCTCCGGTGAACGCACAGTCCAGCGTCTCGACGCTCGAGTCGCCGAGGACCTCGAGCCCGATCCCACCGGGTGACGTCGTTCCGCAGGTGCATCCGTCGTAGTCGAAGGTGAGCTGGCCTGCTCGACCGCCGGAGAAGGTCGAGTCGGAAGCGAAGACCGTCGAGTCGACGACTCGCACGCCGGTTCCGCCCTGCTGGTTCGTGAAGTGTGGCTCGAGGGCATTGGTGATGCCGTGCGGTCCCTGCAAGAACGAGTCGTAGAGGGCCGCCCAAGAGCCCTGGACGAGCAGCCCGACTTCGGGCTCGGTCCCCAGGCCACCTTGGCAACAGGAGAAAGGAGCGCCCTCGTTGATCGCGCACCGAGCGACCACGGCGTTCGCGCAGCGCTCGATCCGGACGATGGGGATCGCGGTGATGGGCGTGCCGTGGGGAAGGAAGAAGGCGCAGTCCTCGACCCACAACGCGCCGGACACGTCGCTGGCCGACAGCGGGCGGCGGAACTCCAGGTTGCGCAGCACCGCGGTCGCATGAGCCGGCACGTTCCTGATCACGGCCTGCGGGAACGGAAACGCCGCCTGGTCGACCAGCGGGCGTGGGCCAGGCTCCGCGTAGATCACGAGCCCCTTGTCCTCCCAGACGAAGCCCTCGTACGTGCCCGGTCGCACCCGGATCGCGTCCCCGTCGAGGGCGGCGTCGATGGCGGACTGGAGGTCGAGGAAGTCTCCACCGCCACCTGCATCCACGGTCCACAGGGCCGGAGGGCGCCGCGGTCCGGGAGCTTCCCGCACGAGGCCCAGCGGAGACTGGGCCGCGAGGGCGCCGCACAGGCAGCCGACCAGGAGAGCCGCGAGCGGAGCTCGAGCGACTGGCATCTCGAACCTCCTCTGCACCACTGGATTCCGGAGACTCGGGGATGGAATCGCCCGTTGTCTCCTTCCGGACGCCGCGGGCGGTTCGACCCGGTTCAACCGACTCCGGAATGCGCGAGGAAGCCGTCCGGCCCCAGCGCCGCGCTCCCGCGCCCCGCGCGCCTGCTCTGACCCGATTCCGGGTTTGCCGTCGACGCCCCGGCGGGTAGGACGTCTTCCGAGGAGCCCTCCCGCGGCGAGGGGGCGGCATGGAGACGAGCGAGACCCTGCGCTGGAAGCGTTCCCCCCCGAGCGACGAGGCGGCCCTGCTGGCGCGCGCGCGCCGCGGGGACCCCGACGCCGCCGAGGCCCTGGTGCGCGCCTCCTACGCCGAGATCCACCGCGCCGCCTGCCACCTGCTCGGCAACGCCGACGACGCGCAGGACCTGGCCCACGACTGCTTCGTGAAGGCGCTCGCCGGGCTGCGGCGCTTCCGCGGCCAGGCGAGCTTCCGCGGCTGGCTGCGGCGCATCCTGGTCAGCCTGGCGCGCGACCGCTTCCGCGCCCGCGCGCGCCGGCCCGCGGCGCTGCCGCTGCCGCCCGAGCTCGAGGAGGCCGCCGCCGGCCTGGCCGAGGCGCGCGCGGGCGGCGCGGAGGTCGCGCTTCTGGTCGAGGGCGCGCTGCGCGCGCTGCCGCCGCACCTGCGCGTGCCGCTCGTGCTGCGCGCGCTCGAGGGCTGGGGCTACGACGAGATCGCGCGCGCCTGCGGCGTGACCGCCGCGACCGCGCGCACGCAGGTCATGAAGGCGCGCCGGCGCCTGCACGCGAGCCTGGACGCGCGCCTCGAGCCGGGCGAGCGCGGCGCCCCCGGCGCCCCCGGCGCCCCCGGCGGCGGGGAGGAGCGCTCGTGAGCGGCTGCCGCGGCGCGCGCCGGCGCATCCTGCGCGAGTCCGACGAGCGGCTGGCCGCCGACGAGGCTTTCGCGCTGGCCGCGCACCTCGAGCGCTGCGCCCCGTGCCGGCGCTTCCGCGCGCTCGAGCTCGAGGTGCGCCAGGCGCTGGCCGGCGCGGCCGAGCCGGCGGCGCCGCCGGCGGCGCTCGAGCGCACCGTGCTCGCGGCGCGCGCGCTCGCGCGGCCCGGGCCCGAGCGCTCGAGCGCGCCGCGCTGGCTGGCGGCCGGGCTCGCGGCGGCCGCGCTCGCCGCGCTGCTCGGCGCCGCCGCCTGGCGCGGGTCGCTCGCGCGCCGCGCGACGCCGGCCGACGCGGCCACGGCCCGCTCGGAGGACGCCGGGTCGACCGGCGACCGGGCTGCGGACCGCGCGTCGCCGCGGGGCCCGCGCGCGGACGAGCTCGCCGCGCTCGAGGCACCTTCGCACGCGGCGGAGGCGGTGGGCGCGACGCCGGGGAAGGAGCGAGCGGCGGACGCCTCGCTCCCCCGGGACCGGTCGCTCGGCTCGGACACCGCACCGGCCCCGGAGGATGCTCTCGCCTCGAATGCCGCGCTCGCTCCGGGCGCGCCGCGAACGCCCGACGAGCTGCGCGCGCGCCTGCGCGCGTCGCTGCGCGAGGCCTTCGCCGAGGACGCCGCCGAGGGGCCGCGGCGCTTCGCGCGCGAGGCGCTCGCGCTCGAGGCCGCGTGGCCGCTCGACCGCTTCCTGGAGGAGCTCGTGCGCGACCGCGACGACGCGCTCGCGAGCGCCGCGGTGCGCGTGCTCGCGGCGCGCGGCGAGCGGCTCGCCGTGCCCGCGCTGCGCGGCGCGCTCGAGCGGCCGGGCGTCGCATCCGCCGCGCTGGCGGCGCTGGCGGGCCTCGGCCCGGCCGGCCTGCAGGAGGTCGAGCGCGCGCTCGCCGACGCGACGCTCGAGGAGGCCGCGCTGGCGGCCCTCGTGCGCGCCGGCGGCGCTCCGGCCGCGGGCGTCCTGGAGCGCGCGCTGGCGCGGCCGCTCGCCGACCGCGAGCGCGAGGCGCGCCGCCTGGAGGCGCTCGTCGCGCTCGGACGTCCGGCACTGGCGCCGCTCCTGCGCCTGGCCGCCGCAGGCGGCGCGCGCGCGCCGCGCTTCGTCGCCGCGCTGCCGCGGCTCGCGCACGCGGCCGAGGCGCTCGTGCCGCTGCTCGAGTCCACCCCGCTCCCGCCCGAGCTCGCCTGCGAGGCGGCGCTGGCGCTGCCGAGCCTGCCGGCGCTCGGCTGGCTGCGCGAGCGCGCGCTCGACCTGCCCTGGCGCGAGCCCGCGCTGGCCGCGCTGGAGCGCTGGGAGGGCGTCGAGGCGCTCGAGGCGGCGCTCTCCTTGTCCGCCTCGGGGCGGCTCGCCGGCGAGCGCGTGGAGGCGCTCGTCGCCGCGCTGGTCGCGCGCGATCCCGCCCGCGCGCGCGCCTGCGCCGCCGCGCTGGCGCGCGAGGGCGCGCGCGGCGCGGGGCGGGCGAGCGCGCTGCTCGAGCTGTTGCTCGCCGCCGCCGCGCCGGGCAGCGGAGCCGCCTGCGCGGAGCTCACGCGCGCCGCGCTGCCCGAGGACCAGCGCCTGCTCGCCGCGCTCGCCGCCGGCGAGCTGGGCGAGCCCGACGACGTGCCGCTGTGCCTCGAGCTCCTCGCGCGCGCGGAGCCGCGCGAGCGCCGCCTGCGCGCCGCGCTCTTGCTCTCGATCGACGCCCTGGGCGGCGCGCCCGCCGTGGAGCGCGCGCTCGGGGACGCCCCGCGCGGCGCGGACCGCGAGCGCCTGCTCGAGGCGCTGGCCGAGGCGGGCCGTCGCGGCGCCGCCGTCTCCGTCCACCGCGTCGCGCGCGCCCTCGACGCGCTCGCGCCGCGCTCCCCCGACCCCTGGAGATCGTCATGAGAACGTCGCTCGCCCTCGCCCTGCCCCTGCTCCTGGCGCCCCTCGCCCTGGCCCAGGAGGTGCCGGTCGTGCGCAGCTACGACCTGGGCGACGTCGTGCCGCGGCGCGACGGCTCGGACTGGACCGTGCCGCTGCTCGTCCCGCCGGCGCGCATCCCCTGGAGCGGCGGCGGGGAGGTCGCCGACGAGCCGGCCGAGGCGCTGGTCGAGGTCCTGATGCAGCTCCTCGGCGACGAGCTGCGCCAGCAGGGGCGCGCGATCGAGTACGACGGCTCGCGGCGGCTGGTCGTGGTCGCGCCGCAGGCGCTGCAGGACACGATCCGCGGCCTGCTGGACGGCATGCGCTCGGCCTTCCAGGCCGAGCTCGCGGTCGGGGTCGAGGTGCTGCGCCTGCCCGGCGCGAGCGCGCTGCCGACCCCGCCCTCGAGCGTGCTCGCGGGCGACGCGGCGGCGCGCCTGCGCTCGGACCTGCTCGCGCGCGGCGCGGAGGTCGAGAGCCACGTCCTGCACCTGCGCGCCGGGCGCACCGGCGTCGCGCAGGACAGCCGCTTCCACCCGTTCGTCGCCCGCCACGTGGTCGAGATCGCGCAGGGCGCGCTGATCTTCGACCCGGAGGTGGAGGAGGCCGAGGAGGGGACGCTGGTGGCGCTGCGCGCCGCGCCGCTCCCCGGCGGCGTGCACCTGACGTGCGCGCTGCGCGTGGCGCGCCTCGACGGCCCGATCGAGACGGTCGCGCTGGCGCTCGCCGGCTCGATCTCGAGCGAGCGCGAGGGGCTGACGCCGGTGCCCGGGCCGGACAAGATGGAGCTCGCCCGCGTCGGCGTGCAGGCGGTCGCCTTCGAGACCTTCCTGCCCGACGGGAAGACGCTCGTGGTCGCGCTGCACGACGCGTCGGGCGAGCAGCCGGTGCAGACGGTCGTGCTGCTGCGCCGCGAGGGCGGCGCGATCCCCGAGCTGGTGCGGCTCCCGTTCGGGAGCGCGGGGCGCGCGCTCGTCCTGGTCAACGGCGAGCGCCTCCGGCCGCCGCGCCTGGAGCTGCTCGCGACCGAGGTCGGCGAGGAGTACGCGGTCGAGCACCCCGCGCTGGCGGCGCGCTGGAGCTCGGAGCTGCCGCTCGTGCTGCGCGACTTCGTCAAGGGGCGCTTCGCGACGTGGCGCGCGCTGGGGCCGTGGCTGGCGCTCGTCTCGGATCCGACCTGGGACGCGGGCAGCGACGCCCTGCAGGCGCTGCTCGACGGCGCGACGCCGGACGTCGGGACGCGCGAGCTGTCGCTCGTCGCGCGCATGGACGACGAGCGCGAGCTGGCCTCGTTCTCGCTGCCGCTCCTCGCGGGCGGGAGGGCGGCCGTGCTGCTGGGGACGACGCGCACCGAGCTGATCGATTACGAGGTCGAGGTCGCGCAGCTCGCGAGCGCCCCCAGCCTGGTCGTGCAGCCGCTGTTCGACGGGCTGGCGGTCGTGGCCGGCGTGTCGGGCGGAGCGGGCCGGAGCCTGGTCGCGTCGCTCGCGGGCTCGCTGCGCGCGCGCGGCGCGGAGCCGCGCTCGCTCGTGCTCGGCGGTCCGCTGCCCGCGACCCTGCAGCTCGGCGAGCGACGCTGGATGCGCCTCGACGAGCGCGTGCAGCTCGACGACCAGCAGGGCCAGCCCGCGCGCGCGCGCTTCGCGGGCGGCGGCCTGCGCGTGGAGATGCAGGTGCGCTGACGATCGCCGGCCGGCGCGGTGCACGCCGCGCGCGACCGCGCGCTAGGATCGCCGCCCAGCCGTCCGGCTCCGCGCCGGTCCGCGCGCCCGCATGGAAGCCGCCCTGGTCCTGGCCGTCCTCGCCGCGACGGTGGCGCTCTACGTCACGCAGCTCGTCCCGATCGAGGTCGTCTCGATCGGCGTGATCGTGGCGCTGGCGCTGCTCGGGATCCTGGAGCCGGGGGAGGCGCTCTCGGGCTTCTCGAGCCCGGCCATGATCACGGTGGCCTGCATGCTCGTCCTGAGCGCCGGGCTGGAGCGCGCCGGGGTCGTCGACTACGCCGCGCGCCTGCTCTCGCGCGGGAGCGGCCGCGGGCTCGGGCGCCTCTTGTTCGTCATCGCGCTGCCGACGATCGGCTTCAGCGCCTTCATCAACAACACGCCGGTCGTCGTCCTGATGATCCCGGTCGCGCTGAGCCTGGCGCGCTCGTCGAGCGTGGCGCCCTCGAAGGTGCTGATCCCGCTGAGCTACTTCTCGATCCTCGGCGGCACGTGCACGCTCTTCGGCACCTCGACGAACATCCTGGTGGACGCGCTCTACCGCGACCACGGCGGGCCGGGCTTCGGCGTGTTCGAGTTCTCGCGGCTGGGGCTGGTCTACCTCGCCGTCGGCTGCGCGTACGTGGGCCTGCTCGCGCCGCGGCTGCTGCCCACGCGCCAGGGCTTCGCCGACCTGCTGGCCGTGCAGGCCCCCGGCCGCTTCATCTCGGAGGTGGTCGTCAAGGCCGGCAGCCGCCACGTCGGCCGCGAGCTGCGCCAGCTCTTCCCGCCCGAGCGCGACGTCAACGTGCTGCAGGTGGTGCGCGACGAGGAGGCGCTCCTGCGGCCGCCGCCCGAGCTCGTCGTGCGGCCGGACGACGTGCTGTACGTCGAGTCCACCGCGCGCTCGCTGCACCACCTGTTCTCCGACCCCGAGCTCGAGCGCGGCACCGCCGTGGCGGACGAGGAGCGCGTGCCGCTGCACGCGTTCCTCGCCGGCGAGTTCCGCGGCAACCCGGCCGGGCTGCTCGAGAAGGACGAGAGCGCGGCGACCGAGCGCGTCGGGCGCGTGGACCTGCGCCTGGCCGAGGCGGTCGTGACGCCGAACTCGCGCTTCCTCGGGCAGCGCGTGCGCTCGCTCGGGCTCTCGCGCCGCCACGGCGTGCAGGTGCTCGCGATCCGGCGCCTGGGCCGCCAGCACCAGTACCAGCTGCGCGACCTGCGCCTGACCGCCGGCGACGTGCTGCTCGTGCAGGGCGAGCCGGGCGCGCTGCGCGAGGTCCACGAGGAGGGCGACTTCCTCCTGGTCGAGGGCGTCGAGCGCACGCTGACCTTCCCCGAGAAGGCGCCGCTCTCGCTCGCGATCCTGGCCGGCGTCGTGCTGCTCGCCGCGCTGGGCGTGGCGCCGCTCGTGATGCTCGCGCTGGCCGGCGTGGCGGTCATGCTGCTCACGCGCTGCCTCGACGTGCGCGCGGCGGTGCGGGCGATCGAGCCGGACGTCCTCCTGCTCCTGGCCGGCACGATCCCGCTCGGCCTGGCGATCGAGAAGGTCGGCCTCGCCGCGGGGGTGGCGGAGACGCTGGCGGGGCTGGTCGGGACGGAGCGGCCCTGGCTCCTGGTCGGGGCGCTCTACCTGACGACGAGCCTGCTGACGGAGATCCTCTCGAACAACGCCACCGCGGTCCTGATGACGCCGATCGCGCTCGGGATCGCGGCGCGGATGGGGGTGGACCCGAAGCCGCTCCTGATCGCGGTCGCGTTCGGCGCGAGCGCGAGCTTCTCGACGCCGATCGGCTACCAGACGAACGCGCTCGTCATGGGACCGGGCGGGTACCGCTTCCGCGACTACCTGCGCGTCGGGCTGCCGATGAACCTGCTCCTGGCGGCGGTCGCGACCGTCCTCATCCCGATCCTCTGGTCCGCTTGAGGCCAGGCGGCCGTTCGGCCGCTGGAGGCCTCCGGCGGGGGTTTTTCGCCCTTGCGCCGTTGCCACGCGCTCGGCGGGAGCCTAGAACCCGCGCTGTCCCCGACGGTCCGGGGCGCCGTGCCGCGGGCCGCAAGGGGCGCTGTCGTGACGCAATCACCGGGGTTCCGCTGCGCGAGCAGGGGAACCCCGGTCCCGTTCCGGGCCGCGGCGCAGGCGCTCGCACAGCGCGCTCTCGCGCCCGCCGCGCTCGGCCTGCGCGACGGCCAGCTCGAGCGCCCGGCGCGAGCCGACCAGGACGAGCAGCCGCTGCGCGCGCGTGACCGCGGTGTAGAGCAGGTGCCGGCGCAGCATCATGGCGTGCTGCATCACGAGCGGCATCACGACGGCGGGGAACTCGGCGCCCTGCGCGCGGTGCACGGTGACCGCGAAGGCGCGCTGCAGGTCGCGCAGCGCCGTTGGCGCGTAGTCGAGCTCGCGCTCGGGGAAGCGCACGCGCACGCGCTTGCCGTCGGGCGCGACGTGCACGATGCGCCCCATGTCGCCGTTGAACACGCCGCGCTCGTAGTCGTTGCGCGTCTGGATCACGCGCTCGCCCTCGCGCCAGGCGCGCCCGCTCCAGGTGAGCTCGCGCCCGCCGGCGGGCAGCTCGGCGCGCAGGCGCTCGTTGAGCGCGTCCACGCCGCACGGCCCGCGGTACATCGGAGCGAGCACCTGCACGTCGCGCGCCCAGTCGAGGCCGAAGCGCGCGGGGATGCGCCGCGTCGCGACCTCGACCAGGCGCGCCGCGCACTCCTCCTCGCCCTCCGCGCCGAAGAAGAAGAAGTCGCCGGGCGCGCCGTCGGCGTCCGGCGCGCGCGGCAGCTCGGGCAGGCGGCCCTCCAGGATGCGGTGCGCGTTGTGGACGATCAGGCCGTCCTTCTGCTGGCGGAAGACGCGCGTCAGCCGGTGCACGGGGAAGCGGCCGCTCTCGAGCAGGTCGGCCAGCACGTTGCCGGGCGCGACCGAGGGGAGCTGGTCGGGGTCGCCGACGAGGAGCAGCCGCGTCGGCGGCTGCACGGCCTTCACGAGGTGGTGCGCGAGCGCCAGGTCGAGCATCGAGATCTCGTCCACGACGACCACGTCCGCGCGCAGCGGGTTGGCGGCATCGTGCTGGAAGCCGCCGCCGCGCGGCTCGAAGCCGAGCAGGCGGTGGATCGTGCTGGCCTCGCGCCCGCTCGCCTCGGCCAGCCGCTTGGCGGCGCGCCCGGTGGGAGAGGCGAGCAGGACCGAGCGCCCTGCGCGCTCGGCCAGCGCGCACACCAGGCGCACGATGCTCGTCTTGCCGACGCCCGGCCCGCCGG
This sequence comes from uncultured bacterium, assembly GCA_902826945.1. The sequence goes on from CADEGS010000016.1 coordinate 31,362, forward strand.
TGAGCAGCGCGACCGGCGCCGCCAGCAGGCCGAGCACCGCGCGCGCCTGGTCGGGGTGCAGCGCGAGCCCCGCGGCGCGCGCGGCCGCCTCCAGCTCGGCCGGGCCGGCGAGCGCCGGCACCGGCCCCGCGTCCGCGAGCGCGAGCAGGTTCGCGGCCAGCCGCGTCTCGCAGGTGAAGAGCGCGCTCGGGTAGACCAGCGGGTCGCCCGCGTCGGCGGCCAGCCCGCGCTCGAGCGCGACCTCGCCCGCCGCGTCGAGCGCGAGCAGCGCGTCGGCCAGCGCGGCGTCGTCGATCTCCTCGCGCAGGAGCCCGCGCGCGAGCGCGAAGAGCTGCGAGGCGCGCTGCAGCGTGTGCCCCTCCGCGCCGGCGTGCTCGAGCGCGTGCAGCAGCGCTGCGGCGCGGCGCTCGCGCGAGGCCGGGTCGAGCCCCAGGCGCACGGCGACCGCATCCGCGGTCAGGAAGCCCACGCCGGGCACGCGCCGCGCGAGCACGTAGGGATCCGCGCGCAGCACGCGCTCGGCGCCCGGGCCGAGCGCGCGCGCGGCCGCCTCGACCTGGCCCGCGTTCAGGCCGAGCCCGAGCAGGAACGCGAGCAGCTCCTGGTGGCCGAGCTCCTCGCGCACGCGCGCGGCGAGCTCCGCGGCCAGCGCCGGGCGCAGGCCGCGCACGCCGGCCAGGGCGCCGGCCTCGTGGGCGATGCGCCCCAGCGCCGCGGGCCCGAGGTGCGTGACGATGCGCTGCGCCAGCGTCGGGCCGATGCCGGGGAAGCGGCTCGAGGCGAGGTAGCGCTCGAGCCCCTCGCGCCCGAGCGGCACGAGCGGCTCCCAGGAGTCGAAGGCGAAGCGCCGCCCGTGCTGGGGATGCTCCTCCCAGCGGCCGCGCAGGCGCAGCCGGTCGCCTTCGACCGCCTCGGGCGCCCGCCCGACGGCCGCCGCGCGCCCGCCCAGGGCGGCGAACAGGCCCGCCGCGGGGGCGTGGCCGGCCTCGGGGGTCAGGGCCAGGACCGTGTAGCCGGTGTCGGGGGAGCGGAAGGTGACCCGCTCGACCACCCCCTGGAGCACCTGCTCCGGCTCCTCCGCGGGCCCCCCGGCCGGGCGCGCCCGCGCGGGCCCGGCCTGCTCGGAGGGTCCGCCCACGAGGCCCGAGAATCGCAGCGCGGGGGAGCGAAATCCAGATCGTGCTTGTCGCGCGGGTCCCCGGGCGGACAATGGCGGCCCTTTTCCAGGAAGCCAGCGGCCCCGCCCGTGCGCGGGGCGTCCCCAGAAGCGCATGTCGATCAAGGTCGAGGTCAAGTCGAACGAGTCGCTCGAGGCCGCGCTGCGCCGCTTCAAGCGCCAGTGCAACTACGGTGGCGTCTTCCGTCTCGCCAAGGCCAGCACCTGGCACGAGAAGCGCTCGGACAAGAACCGGCGCGAGCGCCGGGAGCGCATGCGCACGATCCTGAAGGCCGCGCGGCGCGAGCGGGCGCGGCTGCGCCGCGGCTGAGCGCGCGGCGGGCCACGGGGTTCCCGCGAGCGCCCCGCGCCCGCCCCGGTGCGACGCGATGGGGCTCTTCCCCAAGGATCGGAACCTCGCCGTCCCGCCCGAGCGGGTCGAGCTTCCGGTCCGCGCCAGCGACTGGCAGCTCCGGCCCGACGAGCTCGAGGTGCGCCTCGACGCCTTCCTGCAGCGCTTCCTGTCCTGGCGCTCGCGCACGTCGATCCAGGGGCTGATCCACGAGGGGCTGGTGTCCGTGCGGCCGGCGGAGGTCGAGCGCCGGGCCGAGCTCGCCGTCGAGCGCCGCGCGGCGCGGCGGCTGCACCACGGCGCGCTGGTCGTGGTGCGCATCCCCGACGAGCTGCGCCTGCCCGCCCTGCGCGCCGAGCCGGGCGCGCTCCGGGTGCTGCACGAGGACGAGGACGTGCTGGTCGTGGACAAGCCGCCGCACCTGCCGGTGCACCCGAGCGGCCGGCACCTCGCCGACACGCTGATCCAGCGCATCCATGCCGCCTACGCGGACCAGGCCGCCGAGCGCGCGGTGCCGATCCGGCTCTGCCACCGCCTCGACCGCGAGACGAGCGGCGCGGTCCTGTGCGCCAAGAACCGCGCCGCGCACCGCAAGCTGATGCTGCAGTTCGAGCGCCGCGGGATCGAGAAGGAGTACCTGGCGATCGTCCGCGGCCGGCCGCCGGGGGCGCGCGGCGTGGTGGACCGCCCGCTCGGGCCGGCGCACGCCGGCCGCGTGCACCTGCGCATCGCGATCGTCGAGGGCGGCGCTCCCTCGCGCACGCGCTGGGAGCTGTGCGAGACGCGCGGCGAGCACTCGCTCGTGCGCTGCTGGCCCGAGACGGGCCGCCAGCACCAGATCCGCGTGCACCTGGCGTCGATCGGGTGCCCGCTCGTCGGGGACAAGCTCTACGGCGAGGACGAGGAGCTCTTCCTGCGCGAGGCGGCGGGCACGCTCGACGCGCGCGACCGCGAGCGGCTCGAGCTGCCGCGCCACGCGCTGCACCACCACCGCGTGCGCTTCCGGGCGCCGCGCGGGGGCGAGTGGCGCACGGTGGAGAGCCCGCTGGCGCCCGATCTGGCGGCGTTTCTCGAAGGGCTCGGGAGCTGAGGCGCGCGCCGGCCGCCGGGGGGGACGATCCCTGGGGCGCGTGCTTCCGTCGCTGCGCGACGATCGCTTCGCGCCGCGCGCGGAGGAGGCCGGCGGCGCTACGGCGCTGCCGCGGCCATATGGCCGCGGGCCCTGAGCGACGAGTCGCTCAGGGGGCCCCGATCTCCATCTCGAGCGCGTTCGTCAGGCGCAGCTTCTCGACGCCCGGGACGATGTTGCCGATGTTCGCGAACATCCCCTGCACGTACACCTTCAGGTCCACGAGCAGCGGGTTGTTCGGGATCGGCAGCGTGATGGTCACCGGGTTTCCGGCCCACGGCGTGCCGATCTGGACGAGGAACGGGTTGCCGTTCGCTCCGAAGTCGATCAGGAGCTCGCCGGAGGGGGTGGAGACCCCGCACGGCGGGTAGGTGAAGATCGGACGGTCGGAGGCCATCAGGAACGGCGTGACGCCGATGCCCTGCCCCTTGTCGATGGTCAGCGTGACCGTCTTGCCCGCGACCGCGAAGCCCTTCTGGCGCACGAGCTGGCCCGCGTTCGCGGCGCAGGTGGCGAGCGGCGTCACGCGGCCGATGTCGAGCAGCACGAGGAAGTTCTGCCCGTCCTCCATGTCCGCCTCGTAGAGCAAGTAGCGGCCGCCGGGGCTGATCGCGATCGCGTCCGCACCGTCGGGCATGTCGCTGATGAACAGCTCCTGGACGCGCGTGACGCCCTTGCGCGCCAGGACCTCCTTGCCGTAGAGGATGCCGAGGTTCGTCTCGGCCGGGCCCGTCCATTCCAGGCGGTAGAAAGGCTCGCCGGTGTTGGCCAGGAGGACCGGCGCGTTGTTGCCCCAACCGGAGATCAGGCTGGGCGTGATGGCGGCGAAGGACGAGCGCTCGCGGAGGAAGGCGGTCTTGTTGACCGTCATCAGGCCGCGCTGGTTCTGGGGGCCGTTCGAGAGCCCGTTGATCATCGCCCAGTCCCCGCGGTCGTTGAGGGCCAGGCGGGAGTTGAAGACCCCGCCCCACGTGAAGCCGGGGATCGCGACGTCGCCCCCGCGCACGAGGACCGTCTCGTTCAGCATCACCGCGGTAGGACCGGTGGTCCTGACCTGCCACAGGACGTCACCGCGGTCGTTGATGTCGAATCCCACGCCCTGGGTGAGCGGGAGGCCGTTGCTGGCGCTCACGGGAGAGTTCAGGGCGGCGACGGTGCCGAGCTCGTGCGCGATGTCCACGCTGCTCAGGATGTTGCCCTGCGAGTCCACGGTCAGGAGCACCAGGGCGTCGTCGGCCGCGCCCGTGATCGAGGGGTCGTCGATCACGCAGCCGACGACGAGCTGGTTCTTGTTGTTGGCCTTGACGACGCCGTTGAAGCGCAGCCAGCGCGCGCTCCGGCCGTAGCCGGGCAGGTTCATGAACATGCCCGGGGCGAGCGGGTTGTTGGGCGGGTTGGCCGTCTCCCCGTTCGCGATCAGCTTCGCGTTGTAGAAGATGCCCGAGGAGAGGTCCTCCGGCACGGCCGAGTTGGTCCCGATCCCGAGGTCCCACAGGCTGTTGCCCTGCGCGTCGATGTTCAGCGAGCGGAAGCTCGCGATCCTGGAGCCCACGGGCTTGCCCAGGATCGTCCCCTGCCGCAGCGACAGGAAGCCGTCGCGCAGGACCACCTCGGGGTCGGCCGCGGCGTCGGTCAGGACGTGCGCCAGCCACTCGCCGGCGTCGTTGATCGCGAAGTTCAGGATCTCGGTGACGTTGCCGACGCCCGGGACCGTCTCGTCGCGCGCCACGAGCACGACCGGGGTCTGGGCCGCGGGCAGGGGAGCGAGGAGCGCCAGGAAGGCGAGGCTGGAGACGACGGGAAGGGCATTCATGGGGCAGCGATCTCCTGGCCAGCGGGGGACCGGTTCCGTATATCGGGGCGCTCGGGCCTCAATTTAAAGCCCCCCTCGGCGGCGGGGTAACACTTCCATCCTTCGGACATGGATCCGCGCGATGCCAGCCCGGAAACGGCCAGCACGACGCCGGGTGGCGCCAGAGCCCTCCTGCCGGCCGACTGGGACCCCCGGCTCGACCTCGTCGTGGCCTGCGGGCGCGGAGCGCCGGAGCTCCTGGCGGGCCTGCCCGCGGGGTCCCGCGCCCTGGCGTTCCTGCCGCCGGAGGCGCAGGCCGAGCCGGGACCGCGCTCCTGCCCCGTCGTGCGCGGGCCGGCCGAGCTCGTGCGCTGGCTGGTCGCCCTGCGCGGCCCCTCCCTGCGCCGGGTGAAGGTCGTCTCGAGCGGCGATCCCTGGGCCGCTCCCGAGCGCCTGCGCGAGGTCGCGGCGGTCGTCGAGCGGGGGGCGGTCTCGCGCCAGCTGCAGCGCAACACCCTGGCCCTGACCGGCCCGCTGTGGCTCGACCAGGCGCTCGAGAACCTGGGGCGCATCGCCGCGCGGCCCTCGATCGACGCCCTGGCCGGCGCCTTCGCCGGCAAGCCGGCCGTGCTCGTCTCGCCCGGCCCCTCGCTCTCCCGCAACGTCGCGCAGCTCGCGTCCCTGCGCGGCCGCGCCCTGGTCGTGACGGGCACGCACGGGCTCGCGCTCCTGCGCCGGCACGGCGTGCGCCCCGACGTCGTCGTCGCGGCCGACGCGGGCGACCTGCTGCGCCACTGGGAAGGCGTGGACCCGCGCGAGGTCGGCGCGCTCGCCGTCGGCGCCTCGTGTCGGGCGGCGCTCTACGACCTGCCCACGCCGCACCAGTTCGTGTTCCAGAGCAGCGGGGACGTCGAGGGCTGGATCTTCGAGGCGCTCGGCGAGACGGCCTACCTCGCCACCGGGGGCTCCGTCGCCTGCTCGGCGCTCAGCCTGGCGCGCGCGCTCGGCTGCGACCCGATCGCGCTCGTCGGCCAGGACCTGGCGTTCAGCGAGGGCCGCTACTACGCCGAGGGCGGCCTCGACGCGGAGGCCGCCGTGGAGCACAACCAGGACGGCACCTTCTACCTGCGCAAGCCCGGCGCCTCGGAGGGGCCGGGCGCCCCGCAGGCGGACGGCAGCGTGCGCTTCACGCGCGACCAGAAGCTGCGCGAGGTGCCGGGCTACGGCGGCGGCACCGTGCGCACGTCGGAGACGCTGCGCGCCTTCCTGACGTGGTTCGAGTCGATGGCGGAGCTGGCCGGCGAGCGCACGCTCCTGAACTGCACCGAGGGCGGCGCGCGCATCGCGGGCTTCAACGAGGTGCCGCTCGCCCGCGCCAGCGAGGGCTGGGCGGCGGGGGCGCTGGACGCCGACGCGGTCTTCGCGCGCGCGTCCGCGGGGCTCGACGCGCGCGCCCGCGCGCAGCGGCTGCTGCGGCTCGTCGAGCGCCTGCAGGCGGACCTCGAGCCGTGCCTGCGAGCGGCGCGGCGCTGCGTCGAGCGCTGCCGCCCCGAGCGCGTGGGGGAGCTCGCTCCGGCGGAGGCCGAGCTGAAGCGCCGCCTGAAGCCGCTGCGCCTGCTCTCGACCTACGCCCAGCGCGAGACCGAGGCCGCCCGCACCGCGGCGGCGCGCGCGTCCTCGCTGGCGGAGAACCTGACGGCGGCGCGCGGGCTGTTCGAGGCGGTGCTCGCCGGGGGCGAGCGCCTGGCCGCCGGCCTGCGCCGTGCGCGGGCCGGGCTCCCTCAGGCCCCCGCGACCGCGTAGCCGCGGCGCAGGCGGGCGAAGCCCGCGCCGGCCAGCGGCACGAGCGCGGCCAGGACCAGGGCCGCCGAGGCGGGCCCGAGGAAGCGTTGCACGGGCACGGCGGCGAGCGTCGCCACCGGCC
>CADEGS010000017.1 GCA_902826945.1 uncultured bacterium
AGGCGCGGGCCGAGCCCGCGCGCTTCGGGTCGCTCGCCGCCGCCTGGGTGCGCGGCGCCGACGGCGCCTGGAGCTTCCGCGGCGCGTGGCCGGCGGACACGGAGCTCCCCGCGGAGCGCCCGGGCCCGCCGGTGCCCGCCTGGCTGGCGGCCGGCGCGCCGCCGGGGGTCGGGGTGCTCGTGGGGGAGCGCGCCTCGGAGGCGGGCTGGGTGCGGGCGGTCGGCTTCCGGGGCGAGCCGGAAGGCGGCGCTCGCCATTGATGCCCGCGAGGGGGCTGGCTACCCTCTTGCCCCTCGTTCGCGGACCCCGCTTCACAGGGGTCACGGGGGCAGACGCCCCCGCTGCCGGACGAGACCCGCCCCATGAACACGACCCCGCACATCCGCTCGCAGGACGAGGAGGAGCGCTGGTTCCTCTTCGACGCGTCCCAGCACCTGCTGGGCCGCATGGCCGCCGACATCGCCGTGCGCCTGATCGAGAAGGACCGTCCGACCTACACCCCGAGCGAGATCGGGAACACGCACGTCGTCGTCGTCAACGCCGGCCTCGTGCGCGTCACCGGGCGCAAGCGCGACGCCAAGACCTATCGCTACTACACCGGCTACGCCGGCGGCCTGCGCGAGGTGCCCTTCACGACGATGTGCGAGACGCGCCCGCGCGACATCGTGCGCCTGGCGGTGCGCCGCATGCTGCCGAAGAACAACCTCGGCAAGCGCATGCTGGCGCGCCTGAAGGTCTACGAGGGCGCCGAGCACCCGCACGACGCCCAGAAGCCGGTCAAGGTGGAGACCCTGCGCACATGAGCACCAAGAGCGCCTGGATCTGGGGCCTCGGCCGCCGCAAGACGGCCGTCGCGCGCGTGCGGCTGAAGTCGGGCGGCGGCGCGATCGTCGTCAACGACAAGCCGCTGGACGAGTTCTTCACGACCATCCGCGACCGCCAGCTCGCGCTGGCGCCGCTGCGCCTCTCCGACACGCCCGACGGCTACGACGTGCACATCCGCGTGCACGGCGGCGGCCCGCACGGCCAGGCCGGCGCGGTGCAGCTCGGGATCGCGCGCGCGCTCAAGCAGGCCAACCCCGTCCTCTTCGAGGGGCTGCGCGAGAACGGCTTCCTGACGCGCGACCCGCGGATGAAGGAGCGCAAGAAGTACGGCCGGCGCGGCGCGCGGCGCGGCTTCCAGTTCTCGAAGCGCTGAGCGCAGCCGGGTCCGCCATGGCCGGGCACTCCCATTCCGCGAACATCGCGCGCCGCAAGAACGCGGTGGACGCGGTGCGGGCGAAGGTCTTCAGCCGCTGCGCGAAGGCCGTCATGTCGGCCGTGCGCCAGGGCGGCCCCGATCCCGCGGCCAACCTCAAGCTGCGCTACGCCATCGAGAAGGCGCGCGCGGCGAACATGCCCAAGGACAACATCGACCGCGCGATCAAGCGCGCGTCGGGCGAGGGCGCGGGCAACATCGAGGAGCTGGTCTACGAGGGCTACGCCCCGGGCGGGGTGGCGGTGATGGTCATGGCGCTGACCGACAACCGCAACCGCACGGCGCCCGAGATGAAGTTCCTGTTCGAGAAGCGCGGCGGGAACCTGGGCTCGCCGGGCTCGGTCGGGTTCCTCTTCGAGTTCCGCTCGATCTACGTCGTCGAGACGGCGGGCAAGGGCGAGGAGCAGGTGCTCGAGGCGGCGCTCGAGGCCGGTGCGGCCGACGTCGAGATCGAGGGCGAGGCCGCCACGATCTACGCCCCGCCGGCCGACTTCCTGGCGGTCAAGGAGGCGCTCGAGGCGGCCGGCTTCGCCTTCCTGTCGGCCGAGATCGGCTACGTCCCGACGAGCACCGTGGCGCTGACGGACCGCGACGAGGCGCGCCGCGTGCTGAGCCTGCTCGCGGCCCTGGACGAGCACGAGGACGTCCAGAGCGTCTACGCGAACTACGAGATGCCCGACGCGTGGGTCGAGGAGCTGTCGGCGTGACGAGGGGGCTCGGCGGCCCTTCGCCTCGCGCCGAGCCCTCCCGGCGCGCGATGGACCCGGGCGCGCGCACGACCTAGCCTGGGACCCCGGCCCCCGCGGGGGAATGTCGATGCGAGCCCGCGAGGGCCGAGACTAGGCTGGAGCCCGAGACGACCCATGAGGAACCCAGGCATGGCGCGCGCGACTCGCACGATCCGCATCGTCACCGGCGACGAGGCGCTGCTCGCCTCCGCGCGCGGAGCGGCCGCCGGCCTCGAAGGCTGGACCCTGGGCGAGCCCCAGTCGGTCGAGGACCTGCTGGCGGGCCAGCTCGAGCACGGCGACGTGATCCTGCTCGACGCCTGGCTGCGCGCCGAGAACGTCTACGAGTCGCTGCGCCGGCTGACCGGCCGCGCGCGCTGCCGGACGTACGTCGTCGTGGACGAGCGCAACGAGCACGCCGACTCGATCGCCTCGTTCTGCGGCGCCACGGGCATCCTGCAGCGGCCGCTCTCGGGCGAGCGCCTGCGCGCGCTGCTCGACGAGCCGGCCGGCAGCGCGCACCTGCCCAGCGACGACCGCGGCGCCGAGCTCGAGCGCGCGCTGCCCGAGAGCCTGGTGCGCGATCTCGTCGGCGAGAAGTCCACGCGTCTGCTCGACGCGCTGACCGACCCCGAGACGGGCCTCTACAGCTACGAGTACCTGACCTTCAAGCTGGACGAGGAGTACAAGCGCGCGCTGCGCTTCAAGCTGCCGCTCTCGTGCGTGATGCTGGGCTTCGAGGGCCAGGCCGACGAGGACGTGCTCGGCCGGCTGGCGAGCGTCTTCCTGAACGCCTCGCGCGACACGGACGTGCTCGGGCGCTTCGACCAGAGCTCGTTCCTCTTCTTCCTGCCCAACACCGGGCCCGACGGCGCGCAGGTCATGGCGCGGCGCATCCGCGAGGCCGCCGAGGAGGAGGACCTGGTCGACCTGGTCGGCGACGCGCTCGAGATCAGCGTCGGCATCTCCTTCTGCCCGCACCCCGGCGTGCGCCAGCGCGAGGACCTGTTCACCCGCGCGCGCGACGCGTTCCACGCGGCGCAGCGCGAGGGCGGGACGGTCGTCACGGCATGAGGAGCGGGGCCAGGGCGCGCGGCGCCCCGGCCCCGCTCCTCATGCCGTGACGACCGTCCCGCCCTCCCCGCGGCCGCCCCGTCGCGCCGCAGGCGCGACCCCATCGTCGCGTAGCGACGGAAGCACGCTGCCTCGGGGAACACGCGCCCCCCGGATCTGGCGCCCCACGCCGCCGCTCGCCGCGCGCGAAATGCCCCGCGCCCCGCTCCGCATCCCCCGCGTGATCGCGGATCCCGACGGAGCCTCCGCGGCGCTCGACGAGCGCCTGCTCCTGCGCGTCGACGGCGGCGGCGCGCTGCTCCTGTGCACGGCCGCGCGGCTCTCGCTCGGCCACCGGAGCGCCGCGGTCGACCTGCCCTTCCTGGCCGACGTCGGGGCGCCGCACGCCTGGCTCGAGCACGCCGAGTCGCTGCGCGACGGGCCGTGCTGGCGCCTGCTGCCCGTCGCGGGGGAGCCCACCTGGTGCAACGGCGAAGCGCTGGCGGAGCCGCGCGCGCTCTCCCACGGCGACCGCCTGCGCCTCGGCGCGAACCTGGCGCTGGACGTGCGGCGCCCGGCGCCCGGCTCCGCCAGCGTGCTGCTCGTGCTGGCGGGCGGCGAGTGCCTGGGGGCGGCGCGCATCTGCCTGTGGCGGCCGGGAGCGGGTGGGCGGCTCTCCGTGGGTCCCCACGGCCGCGCGCACGTCCCCACGCCCGACGCGCCCGGCGAGCTGACGCTCGAGCTGCGGCGGGAGCGGATCGTGCTCGCCTGCGGCGCGGGCCTGTGCGCCGGCTCCGGCGCGCCGCGGCGCGAGCACGACCTGGCGCGCCCCCTGCGCGCGCCGGCGGCGCTCAGCGCCCCCCCGCCCGCCCCCGGCCGACCGCCGTTCGCGCTCTCGCTGGCGCCCGTCGCCGGGGCGCGGCGCGACCCGGCGCGCGGCGGGGGGTAGACTCGCCGCGCGCCCATGGTCGACTGGGAGCGGTTCTACGGCGCCTTCCGCCAGCCGGGCTTCCTGCCGGGCTACGAGATCGAGCACCACCTCGGCGGCGGCGGCTTCGGCGAGGTCTACAAGGCGCGCAAGGTCTCGATCGACAAGGCCTACGCGATCAAGTTCCTGCGCGTCGAGGCGGGCGCCAGCCGGGACGCGGTCGAGCGCGAGCTGGAGCAGGTGCGCCTGTTCGCCGCCATCGACCACCCGAACCTGGTCACGATCGAGGACATGGGCGTCGTGATGGACGTGCCGTACCTGATCATGGGCTACGCGGGCGAGGACACGCTCGCGCGGCGCATCCAGCGCGGCGAGCTCGAGCGCGAGGAGGCGCTGGCGACCTTCGTCCAGGTCTGCCGCGGCGTGCTGGCGCTGCACGATCGCCGGCTGGCGCACTTCGACCTGAAGCCCGGCAACATCTTCCTGAACGGCGAGGTGGCACGCGTCGGCGACTATGGCCTGGCGAAGCTCCTGGCGGAGGGCCGCCAGACGCTCTCCTTCGGCCGCGGCACGCCGCACTACATGGCGCCCGAGATGCTCCACAGCCGCGCCGACCACCGCGCCGACATCTACTCGCTGGGCGTGATCCTGTTCGAGAGCCTGGCCTTCCGGCTGCCCTACGGCGACGGAGAGGCGAGCTTCGTGCGCGAGGACGATCGCGCGCCGGACTTCCCGTCCGACTTCCCCGTGCCGCTGCGGCGCGTGGTCGAGCGCTCCCTGCGCCTCGATCCGGCGCAGCGCTACGGCAGCGTCCTGGAGCTGCTGCTGGACCTGGGACAGAGCGCTCGCCAGGGCGACTCGATCCGCCTCGACGAGCGCGACGGCGAGCCCGTGCGCGCGCGGCTCTTCTCGCCGCTGACCGAGGCGCCGGCCTCCGCGCCCGCGCTCGAGCGCGGTGGCGACGATCTGCGCCAGGCGGCGGCGGAGCTGGCGCGCGGCGCGGTGGGCGTGGCGCGCGGCGTGTGGAGCGGCGTGACCGAGCGCGGCTCGCCGACCCCGACGAGCGAGCCCGCCGCGCGCGAGCCCGCGAGCGCGACGCCGCGGGCCTGGAGCGCGGCGCACGACGTGCTGGCGGTCAGCGGCCTGGAGGAGCCGCAGCCGCGACCGAGCCCGGCCAGCGCGTCCGCGGGGCGTGCCCCGCGCATCGCCACGATCCCCGTGCCGCCGCGCGCGCCGGGCGGCCTCTTCGGCACGCTCGCGGCGTGCGCCGTGCTCGGGGCGGAAATGCTCGGCGTGCTGCTCGGCGGGCCGCTCCTGGCCGCCGCGCGCGCCGCGGGCCGGCGCGCCGACCGCGCGCTGCGACGCGCGCCGGGCCTGCTGGGACGGGGGCTGCGCATGGCCCTCTTGCTCTTCGGGCTGGCCTGCCTGGGCGGCCTGGTCTCGCTCGTCATCCTTTCGCTCTCCACGCTGCGGCTGTGAGGAAGGCGTGAACGACTGGACCCCGGACATCCGCGCCCTGCAGGAGCGCAAGGACGCCGAGTGGCTGCGCGTCGAGCAGACCTTCTGCGGGCGCCTGCTCGCCTACGCCAACCGCCGCACCGGCGACCTGCAGGCGAGCGAGGACATCGTGCAGGAGACGCTGCTCGGCGCGGTGCGCGGCATCGACGACTTCGACGCCGGCTTCAGCTTCGAGCAGTACCTGTTCGGCATCTGCCGCAACCGCACGATCGACTACCTGCGGCGCAAGAAGGCGCGCACGCTCTCGGTCGGCGAGGACGAGGAGGCCTCGGGCGGCCTCGACGCCTTCGCCACCGGCGGCGAGACGCCCAGCGCGATCGTGCGCGGCCGCGAGCTCTCGGAGCGCGCGCGCGAGCTCCTGACCGTGATCCTGCGCGACTGGGTCGAGGAGACCTGGCAGCAGGGCGAGTTCCTGCGCCTGTGCGTCATCGAGGCGCTCTTCTCGGGCGGCTGGCGCAACCGCGACGTGTGGCGGCGCTTCCGGCTGCGCGACGAGACCACCGTGGCGGGCATCAAGTTCCGCGCGCTCAAGCGCCTGCGGCAGCTGGCCGCGGTGCGCGAGTCGAAGAACGACCTCTTGCGCTTCCTGGCCGCCGCCGAGGAGGGCGACGGCCGCCTGCTCGACCTCGACGTGCGGCGCGTGTGGAACGAGCACCGCGTGTCGTGCCCGGCGCGCCACTGGCTGGCGCGCCACATCGCCGGCTCGCTCGAGGAGGGGCCGGAGGGCTTCGTCGCCCTGCACCTGGACGAGATGAAGTGCCCGTGGTGCCAGGCCAACGCCGACGACCTGCGCGGCGCGGAGAACGCGGAGGCGCTGCGCGCGCTGCTGCAGCGCGTCGCGGGCTCGACGCGGCGCCTGATGCGCGACGGCACGCCGCCGCTCGGCGCGCCCGACGAGCGGGGCGAGGGGCCCGCGTAGCGGCGGAAGGAAAGGCCGGCCGCGCCCGCGCGGCGCGAAGGCGCTTCGCACGGGCCGCTGCCCATGGCCTTTCTCCCCGGGCCGCGCGGCCCCGACCGCGAGCGGGGGATAGGGTAGCTGCGTCGTCCCGCGCCGCCGCCTTCGCGGGCGGCACCACCACCTCCTCCTCCGAACTCCTGCTCCGCGCGTCGTGCTCCGTCTGCGCGCCCTGGCGCTCTCCTGCCTGCTGCTGGCCCCGCTGCCCGGGGAAGAGCGCGAGCATGCCCTGGCGCAGGCGCTGGCGAGCGTGGACGCGCGCTCGATCCTCGGCGACGTGCGCGTGCTGGCGGACGAGAGCCTGGGAGGGCGCGCGACCCCGAGCCCCGGGCTGCGCTCCGCGGCGCGCTACCTGGCCGCGCGCGCGCGCGCGATCGGGCTCGTGCCCGCGGGTCGCCAGGGCTTCCTGGCGCCCTACGACCAGTGCGCCGCCCAGCTCGACCTCGCGCGCACGGCCGCCTCCTTCCGGCCCGCGTGCGGCGCGGAGGTGGGGCTCGCCTTCGGCCACGACTACGCCTTCCTGCCGAGCGGCCTCGCGCCGCTCGCGCTCGAGGGCGAGCTCGTCAGCGTGGGGGACGCGAGCAAGCCCGCCCTGCGCGGCCTCGACCTGGCGGACCGCGTGGCGCTCGTGCGCGGCGCGCGCGAGGAGAGCTGGGCCCGCCGCTCGGAGCGGCTGCACGAGGCGGGCGTGGCGGGCATCGTGCTCGCACCCGACGGCCCCGCCGGCGGCGCGGCGCACGAGAGCCATGCGCGCCGCATGCTCGCGCAGTCCGGACGGCGCATGCCGCGCAACGAGGTGGACGCCGAGCCGACGGTGCTGCTGACGCCGGACGGAGCGGCGCGGCTCGGCCTGCGCGCGGAGGCCTGGCCGGCGCCGGGCGCGGTGCTCGGCCGCTGGCAGGAGGAGCGCGCGCTGGCCGGCGAGGACCAGGCCGGCGTCGAGAACGTGGTCGCGCTGTGGCGCGGCTCGGACCCCGCGCTGGCGCACGAGGTGCTGCTCGTCAGCGCGCACTACGACCACCTGGGCGACGAGGACGGCGTCGTCTTCCCCGGCGCGGACGACAACGCGACGGGCTGCGCGGCGCTCCTGGCGCTGGGAGAGGCGCTCGCGCGCCATCGGCCGCTGCGGCGCTCCGTGGCGCTCGTGTGGCTGGCCGGCGAGGAGCAAGGCCTGCGCGGGTCGTGGGCCTGGGCCAACGACCCCACGCTGCCCGCGGGGCTGGTGGCGGTCGCCGACGTGAACCTCGACATGCTCGGGCGCAACGCGCCGGAAGAGCTCCTGGTCACGCCCTCGCGCGCGCACCCCGCCCACAACCCGGTCGTGGCGGCGCTCGAGGCGGCGGCGGCCGCCGAGGGCTTCGAGCCGCTGGCGGCCGACGACGGGAGCTGGGACCGCTCCGACCACTCGTCCTTCGCGCGCGTGCTCGGGATCCCGGTCGCGGGGCTCACCTCGGGCGAGCACGAGGACTACCACGCGCCGGGCGACACCTGGGAGCGGATCGACGCGGACAAGGTCGCGCGCGCGACCCGGCTCGTGCTGCGCGCGCTGTCCGCGCTGGACGCGGTCCCGCTCGGCGCGACGGCTCCCGCGGACCGCTAGCCGGATGGGGTGAGAAGGCCGGCCTCCTGGCCGCAGTCACCCCATCCGGCTAGGCAGGACCCACGGCGATGCCGAGCCGCCCCGGGCGGGTCTTGCCCTTTCCGAACCCGGGGCCCGGGGCGGCTTGCGTACCATCGAGGCCTCCTTCCCCGCGCCGCCCAGCGGGCCGAACCAACCCCTCCTCGCGATGCTCCAAGGCCTCCTCCTCCTCGGGCTCGGGCTCGTCCCGGCTCCGCGCGCGCTGCTCGCGCCCGCCACGAACCCCGCCGCGCTGGCGCGCGGACTCGACGCGATCCGGCCCGAGGGCATCCGCGCCGACCTGACCTTCCTCGCCAGCGACGAGCTCGCCGGGCGCGACACGCCCAGCCCCGGCCTGCGCCTCGCCGCCATGTACCTGCGCGCGCGCGTCGCGCGCCTGGGCTTCACGCCCGCGGGCGAGGACGGGACGTTCTACGATCCCTACGCGCTCGACCGCGTCGCGCTCGACCTCGAGCGCACCGGCGCGCGCCTCGAGCGCGCGGGCGAGCCGCTGCCGCTCGCCTTCGGCGAGGACTACCTGTTCCGCGCGGACGGCTACCGCGACCTCTCGATCGAGGGGCCGCTCGTGTTCGTCGGCGACGCCTCGGCCGACGCGCTGCGCGGGCTCGACCTCGCGGGCTGCGTGGCGCTCGCGCTCGACGACCCGCACGCGAACGGCGCGCGCCGCGCGGACGCGCTGGAGCGCCTGGGCGCCGTCGGGGCGCTGTACCTGCAGCCGCCCGACGTCGGCTACAAGAGCGTCGAGCGCAGCGCGCGCTTCGCCAGGCGCCAGGCCCAGCGCGGCGCGCTGCGCGTGCGCGTGGTGGACCTGCCGGAGGCGTTCCTGACCGAGCGCGGGGCCGAGCGCCTGCCCTTCGACGCCGCCGGCGCGCGCCCCGGCGAGCGCCTCGCCATGCGCTTCGCCGAGACGCGCGCGCGCTCGTCCGACTCGGAGAGCCACGTGGTCGAGAACGTGGCCGCGCTGTGGCCGGGCTCCGACCCCGACCTGAAGCACGAGGTGCTGGTGCTCTCCGCGCACTACGACCACGTCGGCACGAAGGACGAGGCGATCTACAACGGCGCGGACGACAACGGCTCGGGCACGTCCGGGCTGCTCGCGGTGGCCGACGCGCTGGCGGCCTACGGGCCGATGCGGCGCTCGGTGCTGCTCCTGTGGGTGTCGGGCGAGGAGAAGGGGCTCAAGGGCTCCTACGCCTGGACCATGGCGCCGACCCTGCCCGAGGGCTTCCGCGCCGTGTGCGACCTGAACATCGACATGATCGGCCGCAACGCGCCGGACTCGCTCCTGATCACGCCGACCAAGGCGCGCCCGGAGTACAACGACCTCGTGCGCATGGCCGAGGAGCAGGCGCCGCGCGAGGGCTTCCCGACGCTGGGGAGCTGCGACGAGTACTGGCACCGCTCGGACCACATGAACTTCGCCGAGAACCTCGAGATCCCGGTGGCGTTCCTGTTCTCGGACGTGCACGAGGACTACCACCAGCCGACGGACACCATCGAGAAGATCGACTTCGACAAGGTGCACCGCGTGGCGCGGCTGCTCGTGCGCGTGCTGGACGGGCTGCAGGAGGACCGCCTCTTCGCGCGCTGAGCGCGGGGCGGGAGGGCGTGCGGACGCTGGCGGGGCGCGCGGGGCTGTGGATCGCGCTCGCGTGCGGAGCGCTGCCCTGCTGCGGCGGCGACGACGCCGGCTCCGCCGCGGCGCCGGCCTCCGACGGCGCGCCGCGCGCGGGCGCTCCGGCGACCGAGCTCGCCAAGGCGGACGGCACGCAAGGCGCCGGGAAGGGGGCGCGCCGCGGCGGCAAGGGCAAGAGGAAGCCCGGGGCGGCGCAGGGCGGCCAGACGAGGACGCCGGAGGAGGCAGAGCGGCGCGCCGGCGGCCCGCAGGGCGCGCCCGCGGTCGAGCGCTTCCTCGGCCGGCCGGTCGAGGTCCTCGCGGCGGTCGAGGGCGAGCGCCGCCACGACTTCGGCACGAGCCTGCCCGACCGCATGCTGGAGCACGTCTTCGCCTTCCGCTGGCAGGGCGCCCAGCCGCTCGTGCCCGAGCGCCTGCGCCCGAACTGCGGCTGCCTCGAGGCCAAGCTGCTCGTGCCCGACGCCGAGCGCCTGGCGCTGGAGCACCCGCTCGGGACGCCGCTCCCCCCCGGCTCGCTCTTCGCCGTCGCCGTGCGGCTCGACACGCGCGGGATGGGCGGCGCGAACGAGAAGAAGGTCGTGCTCGCCTGCGCGGAGCCGCCCGGCGTGCTCGAGCTCGCGCTCGCCGTCCAGGTCCGGAAGTAGCTACGCCCCGGCGCGCTCGCGCAGCGCGGCCTGCGCCGCCGCGAGGCGCGCGATCGGCACGCGGTAGGGCGAGCAGGAGACGTACTCGAGCCCCAGCCCGTGGCAGAAGGCGATCGAGGCCGGGTCGCCGCCGTGCTCGCCGCAGATGCCGAGCTTGAGGTCGCGCCGGGCGGCGCGGCCCTCGCGGCAGGCGATCTCCATCAGGCGCCCGACGCCCTCGACGTCGAGGCGCGCGAAGGGGTCGGCGGGCAGGATTTCCTCCGCGACGTAGAGCGGGACGAACGTGCCCGCGTCGTCGCGGCTGATGCCGAAGGTCGTCTGCGTCAGGTCGTTCGTCCCGAAGGAGAAGAACTGCGCGTGCTCGGCGATGGCGCCCGCGACGAGCGCCGCGCGCGGCAGCTCGATCATCGTCCCGATCAGGTAGGGGACGCGCGTCTTCTTCTCGGCGAAGACGCGCTCGGCCGTCTCGCGCACCTCCGCCGCCTGCAGCGCCAGCTCGCGCGGCGTGCCGACCAGCGGGATCATGATCTCGGGCCGCGGCACCAGGCCGCCCTTGCGCGCGACGTTGCAGGCCGCCTCGAACAGCGCGCGCGCCTGCATGCGCGTGATCTCGGGGAAGCTGACGCCCAGGCGGCAGCCGCGGTGCCCGAGCATCGGGTTCAGCTCGCGCAGCGACTCGACCTTGGCCGCCAGGCGCGCGGCGGGCACGCCCATGTCCGCCGCCAGCGCCTCGATCTCGGCCGCGTCGTGCGGCAGGAACTCGTGCAGGGGCGGGTCGAGCGTGCGCACCGTCACCGGCCGCGGGCCCATGGCCTTGAAGATGCCCTCGAAGTCGCGCCGCTGCAGCGGCAAGAGCTTCTTCAGCGCGCGCTCGCGCTCCGCGGCGCTCTCGGCCAGGATCATCTCGCGCACGGCGTCGATCTTCGAGCCCTCGAAGAACATGTGCTCGGTGCGGCACAGGCCGATGCCCTCGGCGCCGAAGGCCACCGCGGTACGGCACTGGTCGGGCTGGTCGGCGTTCGTGCGCACGCGCAGGCGACGCGCGCCGTCGGCCCACTCCATCAGCCGCTCGTAGGCGCGGAAGACCGGCCCGCCGCGGCCCTTCTTGCCGCCCTTGCCGAACAGGACCGACAGGACCTCGGAGGGGCGCGTGCCGATCTCGCCCTCGAGCACCTCCCCGGTCGTGCCGTCGAGGCTGATCCAGTCGCCCTCGGCGAGCGTGCGCCCGCGCACGCTCACCGTGCGCGCCGCGTAGTCGATCGAGAGCTCGCCGGCGCCGGCCACGCACACGCGCCCCATCTGGCGCGCGACGAGCGCGGCGTGGCTGGTCATGCCGCCGCGCGCGGTCAGGATGCCCGTCGCCGCCTGCATGCCGCGGATGTCCTCGGGCGAGGTCTCGACGCGCACCAGGATCACGCGCTCGCCGGCGCGCGCGCGCTCCATGGCGCGCTCGGCTTGCAGCACGATGCGGCCGGTGGCGGCGCCCGGGCCGGCGTTCAGGCCGCGCGTGAGCACGCGGCCTTCCTTGCGCGCGCGGGCCAGCTCGGCCGGCGCGAAGACGGGCTGCAGGAGCTGGTTCAGCGCCTCCGGATCGACGCGCAGGAGCGCCTCGTCCTTGCGGATCAGCCCCTCCTCGACCATGTCCACGGCGATGCGCGCGGCGGCGAACCCGGTGCGCTTGCCGGCGCGGCACTGGAGCAGGAAGAGCTTGCCGGACTCGATCGTGAACTCGAGGTCCTGCATGTCGCGGAAGTGGCGCTCGAGCAGCTCCTGGACGCGCAGGAGCTCGCGCCAGGCCTCGGGCGAGCAGCGCTCGAGGCGCTCGATCGGCTCGGGCGTGCGGATGCCCGCCACGACGTCCTCGCCCTGCGCGTTCATCAGGAACTCGCCGTAGAAGCGCTTCTCGCCGCTGGCGGGGTCGCGCGTGAAGGCCACGCCGGTGCCCGAGTCGGGACCCAGGTTGCCGAACACCATCGCCACGACGTTCACCGCCGTGCCCCAGCTCGAGGGGATGGCGTTCATCTGGCGGTAGGCGATCGCGCGCTCGTTGTTCCACGAGCCGAGCACGGCGCCGACCGCGCCCCATAGCTGCTCGAGCGGGTCCGTGGGGAAGGGCCGGCGCGAGCGCTCGCGCACGATGCCCTTGAACGTGCGCACCAGGCGGCGCAGGTCGTCGGCGCCGAGCGCCGTGTCCTCCGCCGCGCCGCGCTCGCGCTTGAGCGCGTCCAGCGCCTCCTCGAAGGGGTCGTGGTGCTCGCCGGCGGCGGCGCGCACGCCGAGCACGACGTCGGCGTACATCTGCACGAAGCGCCGGTAGGCGTCCCAGGCGAAGCGCTCGTTCCCCGAGCGCGCGGCCAGCCCCTTCACCGTCTCGTCGTTCAGCCCCAGGTTGAGGACGGTGTCCATCATCCCGGGCATGGACACGCGCGCGCCCGAGCGCACGGAGACGAGCAGCGGGTCCGCGGGGTCCCCGAAGCGCTTGCCCATCTCGCGCTCGAGCCTCCGCAGCGCCTCCTCGACCTGGCGCTCGAGCTCGGGCGGGTAGGCCTCGCCGTGCTCGTAGTACCAGCCGCACAGGTCGGTCGAGAGCGTGAAGCCCGGCGGCACGGGCAAGCCCATGCGGCACATCTCCGCCAGGTTCGCGCCCTTGCCGCCCAAGAGGTCGCGGTCGTCCTTGCCGCCGTCCGCGCGGCCCTGCGAGAAGGAGTGCACGTAGCGCCGCGCGCGGCGCGCGGCGGGCTTGGGGGCGGATCGTCGCTTGGGCTGCACCATGGTCGGGTCGAGAGCGGCCGCGCGCGAGCGCGTCAGGGGTCGGGGTCGTCCTGGACCTCGGCGAAGCCCGCGATCTTCCACTCGCGCCCCAGGCGCGCCTCGCTCAGCGCGCGCGGGTCGGCGTCGGGCGGCAGGGGCAGTCGCAGCACGAGCTCGCCGGGCGGCGCGGGCGCGAGGCTGCGCTCGAAGCCGGCGAAGCCGTCGTCGAGGAGCTCTCCGTCGCGGAAGAGCTCGTAGAAATCCTCGCGCACGAGCTCGACGGTGAAGCGGCGCTCGACGAAGAGCTTCGAGACCATCGCCACCAGCGTGCAGCGCCCGTCGCCCGAGCGGCTCTCGCCGATCACCTCGCCCTCGGCGGCGAGCTTCAGCCAGGGGTTCTCGCGGAACAGCTCCTCGCGGAAGGTGCGGTACGCGATCTCGTTCAGGCCCTCGCGCGCCTTGAGCTCCTGCGCCAGGCAGCGGTACTCGAGGTGCGGGTCGTCGGCTCGCAGCGCGGTCTGGAAGGTGCCGAAGGTCTGGCGCGGCGTGCGGAAGCCGACCGCCTGCCAGGCCTCGCTCGTGGGCGGCGCCAGGCGACACCCGGCCAGCGCGCCCAGGGCGAGCGCCAGGAGGCTCCGAAGGGCGCGCGGCATGCCCGCCCGAGGATACGAGGGCGCCTGCGGGGCGCAACGGCGGCCCTGCCCGCCCCGTTTTTCCTTCCCCGTCCCCGGGCCGCGGCAAGAATCTGGGCCCCACGGGACATGGAGGTGCAGACGTGAGCATCCTGCGACGGAATCCTGACCTGCGGGCGCCGGCGGCGCTCGTGACGCTCCTCGCGGCGGCCTGCTCGGGGGGCACCCCGGTCGAGCCGCCGGTCGAGGGCGTCCTGCTCGCCTGCGACGCCCCGAGCTTCGACTTCGGCGCCGTCTGGGAGGGCGGCGTCGTCCAGCACGAGTTCCGGCTCGTCTCGCGCGGCACGCAGCCGGCGGTCGTCCAGGGCGCGCGCGCCGACTGCGGCTGCACGGTGGCCCGCCTCGAGCGCGAGCAGGGCGGAGAGCGCGTGCCCTACGAGGACGGCCAGCCGCTCGCCCTGGGCGAGCCGCTCTTCGTCGAGGTCACCTACGACACGACCGGCAAGTCCGGCATCGGCAAGCGCCAGATCACGCTCTTCTGCAACGAGCCGGACGGCATCGCGCAGGTCTCCGTCACCGCCGAGGTGCGTCGCCGCTTCCGCACCGAGCCCGATCCGCCGCCCGCCGGCAAGCTCGCGATGGGCGGCCACGACGAGGTCGTCTTCGACGTGGTCGGCGTGGGGCCGGAGCCCTTCCGCCTCGAGCACGAGGAGCGCGGCCTGCCGCCGGCGGTCGCGATCGGGCTCGAGCCGGCGGACCCCGACGCGGAGGGGCGCTCGGCGCGCTGGCACGTGCGCGTGGGCTTCGGCCCCGAGACGCCGCGCGGGACGCACTCCTACCCGGTCTTCCTGCGCAGCGACCTCGCGCGCGAGGACCGCCGCGAGGAGGGCGCCCGGCACACGTTCGCGCCGTTCGTGATGGTGCAGGTCGACGGCCGCTTCACCGCCGAGCCGCCGGCCATGCGCTTCGGTGCGCTGGCCCTCGACACGACGGCCTCGAGCACCGTGCGCATCACCTGCAACGATCCCGGGGTCGAGCTCCCCGAGCCCAAGGTCACGCTCTCGCCCCTGACCCCGGAGCGCAACCTGGCCTGGGCCGAGCACGCGACCCTGCACGTGCGCCCCGTCCCCGGGGCGCGCGCGTGGGACGTCGAGCTCGTGCTCGAGGGCCTGGGGGCCGAGACCGACCCGAGCTTCCTCGGCCGCCTCGACGTCGAGACGGGCCACCCCCTGGAGCCCGTGCTCTACGTGAACGTCTCGGGCTTCCGCTCGGACCGGGGGAACGGATGACACGCGCCGAGCCGCAGGCCGGGCCGGCGCGGCCCACGATGGCCGACCGCGCGCGCGGGGGGGCGGCGGATGCGCTCCCGGCGCGAGCGGCTACACTCGTGGGTTCTCGCCGGCCGCCCGCGGCCCCGGGATCCCCCGGGACCTTCCCAGCTTGACCGACGGATCCATCGCCATGCAACGCACACGACCCGCGCGCCTCCTGCGCGCCGCCCTTTCCCCGCTCGTCCTCGTCGCCCTCGCCGCCGGCCTGACCGCCCAGGAGCGAGGCAAGCCGGCGCCGGCCCAGGAGCAGGCGCAGCCGGAGAGCGCCAAGACGGCGAAGTCGGGCACGCCCGCCGCGAAGGGCGCCGCCGACGCGAAGACCGACGCCCAGGAGCAGGCCGGTGCCAAGGCCAAGGGCAGCACGCCCGGCACGGTTCTGAACACGGGCGCCGAGCGCGCCTGCGGCCCTCGGCTCCAGCCCGGGCTGCCGCGCCTGAAGACCGGCGTGGACCTCTCGAAGGTCAAGGCCGGCGCGGGCCAGGGCGTGGCGACCGAGACCGTGGCCGACCTGCCGACGGTCGCCGCCACGACCGGGAGCATCGATCCCACCGCCCCGCGCGCGGCCGCCGTGTCGCCCAAGGGGGCGGACGCGCACGCGCACCACGCCGAGAAGGCGGCCGAGCTGGCCTTCGAGGCGGCGCAAGAGGGCGAGGGGCTCGAGAACCTCCCGCCCGGCCACGCCACCGTCCTGGGCTCGGAGGTGCACGACTTCGGCCAGCTCATCCAGGGCACGCACGCCTCGCACGTGTTCCAGCTCGTCTCGGACGGCGAGAACGACCTCGTGATCTCGCGCATCAAGCCGAGCTGCGGCTGCACGCTCGCCAGCGCCTCGCTGGTCGGCGACGACGGCAGCCGCGAGCCCTACGTGACGGGCACGTCCATCGCGCCCGGCAAGCGCTTCGAGATCGAGGCGGCCTTCAAGTCCGACGGCAAGCAGGGCCACACGAAGACGCAGGTCGCGCTGTACTGCAACGACCCGCGCGCGGTGATCAGCCTGGGCCTCGAGGCGGAGGTGCAGCCGGTGCTGGTGCTCGAGCCGCGCTCGCTCAACCTGGGCACGGCCACGACCTCGCAGACGGTCACGGGCACGATGCGCGTCACGAGCCCGACCCTGCCGCCGTTCCGCCTCGACGTGGACCGGCAGTTCCTGCAGCCGCTCGTGGCGGTCGAGCTGAAGCCGGTCGAGCCGGACGCCGAGGGCCGCGCCGGCGCCTGGGACGTGACGGTCACGCTCGGCCCGGACCTGCCCGAGGGCATGCGCAACTACCCGCTGCGCCTCGTGACCGATCAGCCGATCCCCTCGCCGCGCGACGAGATCGAGGGCACGCCGACGCACTACTTCGTCATCGGCTACGCGCAGGTGCAGGTCGAGGGCCTGGTCAGCGCCAACCCGGGCTACGTGCCGTTCGGCATGGTGCGCCCGGGGCAGCAGCTCGAGCGCGTCGTGCGCATCGAGTGCCACGACGACTACAAGCTGAGCGCCGACGCCCCGGTGAAGCTCACCGCGACGATCCAGAGCGAGCTCTTCGACTACGACAAGGCCTTCACCACGCGCATCGACCCGGTGCCGGGGCAGAACGCGCTCGACCTGACCGTGCGCCTCGAGGGCCTGCCCGACGAGGCCAGCGGCTCGTTCGGCGGCATGCTCAAGGTGGACGTCGGGCACCCGCACAAGAAGGAGCTCCTGATCCGCTTCTCCGGCGTGTGCCGGCCGGGTCTGCCGGACGCGGGGGGCAAGTCGCAGTAGGCGCGACGTCCCCCAGGCCGGCGCGAGGCGCGCGCCCGGGGGCTGCCGGAGCCGCCGCATGAGACGCTCGCTCGAGGAGCTCCTGCGGCGCTCCGGCGCCGTGAGCGAGGAGCAGCTGCGCGAGGGCCGCGCCCACCAGCGCAACCGCGACCTGGACCTGGGCGCGGCGCTGGTGGAGCTCGGCCACGTGGACGAGGAGACCGTCGCGCGCCTGCGCGCCCGGCAGCACGGGCTGCCCTTCGTGGACGTCGGCCGCGGCGAGGTGGCGCGCGCGGTGCTCGACAGCGTGCCGCGCGAGCTGGCGCTCGAGCACGGCTTCCTGCCCGTGGTGCTGCGCGGCGAGCGGCTGGTGATCGCCGTCGGCGATCCGCTGCAGCGCCTCCTGGCCGACCAGCTCTCGTTCGCGCTCGGGCGCGAGCTCGACTGCGCGGTCGCGGCGCCCGGCGCGCTGCGCGCGGCGATCGAGCGCTATTACGGCGGCGCCGGCGCGCCGGCCGCCGAGGGCGCGGGGCGCGACGAGGAGGCGCCCGTCGTGCGCCTGGTCGACCGCATGCTGGCGGACGCGCTCGCGCAGCGCGCCTCGGACGTGCACCTCGAGCCGGGCGGCTCCGCCCTGCGCGTGCGGCTGCGCGTGGACGGCGTGCTGCGCACGGTGGCCGAGCATCCGCTGCACCTGGCGGCGCCGCTCTTCTCGCGGCTCAAGGTCATGGGCCGCATGGACATCGCCGAGCGCCGCAAGCCCCAGGACGGGCGCATCGGCGTCGAGGTGGCGGGACGCTCGATCGACGTGCGCGCCTCGATCCTGCCGTCGAACCACGGCGAGACGATGGTGCTGCGCCTGCTCGACCGCGCCGCGCAGCCGCTGCGTCTGGCGGAGCTCGGGATGGACGCCGACGAGCAGGCCTGGCTCGGCCGCCTGATCCGCCGGCCGCACGGGATCGTGCTCGTCACCGGGCCCACCGGCTCCGGCAAGACGACCACGCTGTACGCGGCGCTGTCCGAGCTCAACCGCCCCGACGTGAAGATCCTGACGGCGGAGGACCCGGTCGAGTACCAGCTGCGCGGCGTGAACCAGGTGCAGGTGCAGCCGCGCGTGGGGCTGACCTTCGCGCGCATCCTGCGCGCGATGCTGCGCTCGGCGCCCGACGTGATCCTGGTGGGCGAGATCCGCGACGCGGAGACGGCGGAGGTCGCCATCCAGGCCGCGTTGACCGGGCACCTCGTCTTCTCGACCCTGCACACGAACGACGCGCCGGGCGCGCTGACGCGGCTGTTCGACATGGGCGTGGCGCCCTTCCTCGTCGCGAGCGCCCTGCAGGGCGTCGTCTCGCAGCGGCTCGTGCGCCGGCTGTGCGCCGCCTGCGCCGAGCCGTACGAGCCCGATCCCGCCGAGCGGCGCCGGCTCGGCCCGCCGGTCGAGGGCGCCGCGGGGCCGCGCCGTCCGCGCGGCTGCGCGGCCTGCGACGGCACCGGCTACCGCGGCCGCGTGGGGCTGTTCGAGCTCCTCGATTTCGACGCCGAGCTGCGCGAGGCGGCCTTCCGCCGCGCCGGCCTGGACGAGCTGCGCGCGCTGGCGCTGGCGCGCGGGCGGCTGCGCCCGCTGCTCCACTCCGGCCTGCGCAAGGTCGCGCGCGGCACGACCGCCCTGGCCGAGGTGCGGCGCGTGGCGCGCCTCGAGCCGGCGCGGGCCGCGGAAGCCTGACGCGGGTCGTCGCCCGGGGCGGTCCGGACACTAGAGTCTTCCGCCATGGCGAAGCTGGACGAGCTGCTCGACGCCGCGGTGGAGCGACGCGCCTCCGACCTGCACCTGTGCGCCGGCCGTCCGCCGCTCCTGCGCGTGGACGGACGGCTCGAGCCGGTCGGGCCGGACGCGCTCGACGAGCACGCCTGCCGCGAGCTGTGCGGCGCGCTGTGCCCGGCCGGGGAGCTGCGCGCGCTGGAGGAGCACGGCACGGTGGACTTCGCGGTCACGCACGGCGAGGGGCACCGCTTCCGCGTCAGCGTGCTGCGCCAGCGCGGCGGGCTCTCGGCCGTTCTGCGCCTGATCCCTTCGCGCCTGCCGAGCCTGGAGGAGATCGGCCTGCCGGCCGCGGCGCTCGAGGTCCTCGGGCGTCGGCACGGCCTGGTGCTCGTCACCGGCCCGACCGGCTCGGGCAAGACGACCACGCTGGCCGCCATGGTGCACGCGATCCTCTCCGGCCACGACCGCCACGTGGTGACGATCGAGGACCCGATCGAGTACTTCCACACGCACCAGCAGGGCATCGTCACGCAGCGCGAGATCGGCCGCGACGTGCCGGACTTCCCCGAGGCGATGCGGCGCGTGCTGCGCCAGGATCCCGACGTGATCCTGCTGGGCGAGATGCGCGACCTGCAGACGATCGCGGCCGCGATCACGGCCGCCGAGACGGGGCACCTCGTGCTCGGCACGCTGCACACGACCGGCAGCGCGCGCACGGTGGACCGCATCATCGACGCCTTCCCCGCGAACCAGCAGGAGCAGGTGCGCGCGCAGCTCTCGGTCTCGATCCTGGCGGTCGTGTCGCAGGTGCTCTTGCCGCGCGCCGACGGCCGGGGGCGCGTGGCGGCCTTCGAGGTGATGCTGCGCTCGAGCGCGATCTCGAACCTGATCCGCAAGAACGAGACGAACAAGATCCGCTCGACGATCCAGACCTCGCGCCGGGCCGGGATGCAGACGCTGGAGGACTCGCTGGCCGAGCTGGTCGCACGCGGGCTGGTGCGCCGCGAGGAGGCGCTGGCCGCGGCCGACGAGCCGCGCGAGCTCGCGGAGCGCCTGGGTTGAGCGGCGGCGGGCGGGGGGGGCGCCGGCTCCTGGGGCAGATCCTGAGGGACCTGGGCGTCGTGCGCGAGGGCGACGTGCAGCGCGCGCTCGAGGCGCAGCGCGCGCAGGGCGGCCCGCTCGGCGCGCACCTGGTGGCGCTGGGCGCGTGCACGCCGGCGGACGTGACGCGCGCGCTGGGCGTGCAGGCGGGCCTGGAGGTCGCGGACCTCGAGCGCGAGCCGAGCGAGCCCGAGGCGCTGGCGTGCGTGGACGCGGACAGCGCGCGCGCCTACGGCCTGCTGCCGCTCGCGCTGCAGGACGGCGTGCTGCGCGTGGCGCTCGCCGACCCCCTCAACCGGGCGGTGGTCGAGGACCTCGCCTTCGCCACCGGCCTCGAGGTGCGCGCGGCGCTGGCCGACCCGGCGCTGCTCGCGCGCCGCGTGCGCGAGGCCTACGGCGAGGCCGGCGGGCTCGCCGACGCGATCGCCGCCGCGCGCGGGGCCGGTGGCGAGGACGTCGCCGACGCCGCCAAGAGCGCGCCGATCGTGCGCCTGCTGAACGCGATCCTGGCGCGCGCCGTGCGCGACCGCGCCAGCGACGTGCACTTCGAGGCCTTCCCCGGCGAGCTGCGCGTGCGCTTCCGCGTCGACGGCGCGCTGTACGAGATCGAGGCGCCGCCCGCGCACCTGGCGCCGGCGCTCGTCGCGCGGCTGAAGGTGATGAGCGACCTCGACATCGCCGAGACCAAGCTGCCGCAGGACGGGCGCATCTCGCTCGCGATCGACGGGCGCGCGGTGGACCTGCGCGTGGCCACGCTACCGCAGGTCGGCGGCGAGAGCTGCGTGCTGCGCGTGCTCGACCGGACCTCGGTCGGCCTCGACCTCGTCGCGCTGGGCCTGGGCGAGGAGGACGTCGCGACGCTGTCGGCGCTGTGCGAGCTGCCGCACGGCATCGTGCTCGTCACCGGGCCGACCGGCTCGGGCAAGACCACGACGCTCTACGCCATGCTGGCGCGCGTGAACCACGCGCAGGTCAAGGTCATCACCGTCGAGGACCCGGTCGAGTACGACATCGACGGCCTGGTGCAGATCCCGATCCAGGAGGAGATCGGCGTCACCTACCCGCGCGTCCTGCGCACGGTCCTGCGCCAGGACCCCGACACGATCCTGGTGGGGGAGATCCGCGACCGCGAGACGGCCCAGGTGGCGGCCGAGGCCAGCCTCACCGGCCACACCGTGTTCGCCACGGTGCACACGAACGACGCCCCGAGCGCCGTCACGCGCCTGGTGGACCTCGGGCTCGAGCCCTACCTCGTGACCGCCACCCTGGAGGCGGTGGTGGCCCAGCGCCTGGTGCGCACGATCTGCTCCGACTGCCGCCGGGAGGCCGAGCCGGACCCCGAGGTGCTGCGCGAGCTCGGCCCCGAGGCGGAGCTCCTGCGCGGCGCGCGCGTCGCGCACGGCGCGGGCTGTGACCGCTGCTTCCACACCGGGTACCGTGGCCGGACGGCGATCTGCGAGGTCATGCACGTGGACGACGGGATCCGGCGCCTGATCCGGGAGGGGGCCTCGAGCGGCGCGCTGCGCGAGGCCGCCCGTGCGCGCGGCATGCGCACGCTGCGCGAGAGCGGGCTCGCCGCCGTGCGCCTGGGGCGCACGACCGTCGAGGAGGTCCTGCGCGAGACGATGGGGGCCGCTTGAGCGCGCGCCGCCTCCGGCCTCCCCGCCGCGCTCCCGCCGCGGGCTAGCAGCGCGATGGCCCGCAGGATCCAGCGCCACGTCAGCGCGCCGCGCGCGGGCCCCGAGGCGCCCGGACGCGCGGCGCCGCCCGCCGCCGCGCGGCCAGGCCGGCGCGGTCCGCGCGTGGCGAGCCAGGCGGTGACCGACTTCACGGTGCAGTTCGCGACGCTCACCGGCGCGGGCATCCCGATCGTGCGCGCGCTCGCGATCCTGGCCGCCAAGACGCGGCCGGGCCCGCTGCGGCGCGTGCTCGACGAGCTGGTCGAGGAGGTCGCCGCCGGCACGCCGCTCTCCGAGGCGCTGGGGAAGCACCAGGGGGCCTTCGACCCGCTGTATGCCGCGATGGTGCGCGCGGGCGAGACGGGCGGCGTGCTGGAGGGCGTGCTCGAGCGCCTGGCCGCGCTGCGCGAGCGCATGGCCGGCCTGCGCCAGCGCCTGGCGGGCGCGCTCGTCTACCCGCTGGTCGTCGTGCTCGTCGCCATCCTGGTCGTGGCCGCGGTGGTCGTGCTCGTGATCCCCAAGTTCGAGCTGATCTTCCAGTCCTTCTCGGTCGAGCTGCCGGCGCCCACGCGCCTCCTGCTGGCGACGAGCGCCTTCCTGGCGCGCTGGTGGCCGCTCGTCCTGGGGCTGCCGCTCGCGCTCGTCCTCCTGCACCTCCTGGCGCTGCGCCGTCCGGGGCCCTACCGGCTGCGCGTGCACGCGCTCGAGCTGCGCCTGCCGGTCCTGGGCGGCCTGCTGCGCCAGGCGCTCGTGGCGGCCTTCGCGCGCACCTTCGGGACGCTCCTGCAGGCCGGCGTCCCGCACCTCGAGGCGCTCGCGATCGTGCGCGACACGAGCGCCAGCGACGCCCTGGCGGCGGGCGTGGAGCGCGTGCGCCGGACCGTCCTCGAGGGCGAGCCGATCGCGGCCCCGATGGAGGCCACGGGCCTGTTCGACGAGCTGGTCTGCAACATGGTGGACGTCGGCGAGCAGACCGGCGAGCTGGACGCCATGCTGCTGCGCATCGCGGCCGCCTACGAGCGCCAGGTGGACCACGCGATCGACATCCTCTTCAAGCTCCTCCAGCCGGCGCTGCTCCTGGTCGTCGCCGGCTTCGTCGGCTTCATCGTGGTGGCGCTCTTCCTTCCCCTGATGCGCATCATGAGTACGCTGAACCAGGCCTGATCCCGCGCGCCCCAGGGCCCCGCGGTCGCCCGTGTCGCTCCGCTCCCGCGTCCTCCTCCTGGTCTTCCTGATCAACGCCGCCGTCTTCGGCGCCGGCGCGGCGTTCCTGTTCCGCGCGCAGGTGCGCCAGGAGCGCGAGCAGGCGGAGGAGCGCACGGCCGACCTCCTGTACACGCTCAAGGGCACCATCCGGCCCGGCTCCGAGCTCAACGTGGCCTACATCCTGCAGTGGCCGTACTGGAGCTCGGTGGCCGACGCGATCCTGGTGGACCGCGGCGCCTACCGGCTGGCCTCGGGCGGCGTGCGCGCGCCGGGCATCGCGCTCAACCCGGTCGGCTCGAACCGCCGGCCGGCGGCCTTCGACGAGGACGCGGCGCTCTCGTCGGTGCTGCGCGCGATGGAGACGCGCGGCCCGGTGCGCGGCGTGCAGGGCGGCCAGGCGGTGCCGATCGAGGGCGAGCGCGGGCTGTGGGGGGGACTGTGGTACCGCGCCGAGATCCACGTCGATCGCCTGGCCCTGGTGCGGCGCATGCTGCCGTGGTTCCTGCTCTCGAGCCTGCTCCTGACCGCGGGCACCTTCTCGATGATGCGCCGCCTCGTGCTCGACCCCGTGCGCCAGCTCGCCGACGGCGCGCGGCGCGTGCAGGGGGGCGACCTCGCCGTGCGCCTGGCCGAGCCGGCGCGCAAGGACGAGCTCTCCGACCTGGTGCGCTCGTTCAACGCGATGACGAGCACGGTCGAGGGCTTCAACGCGCGCCTGTCGCACGAGGTGCGCCAGGCGACCGAGCTGGCGCGTCGCGCCGAGGCGGCCGCGATGACGCAGCGCCGGCTGGCGGCCATGGGCGAGCTGGCCGCCGGCATCGCGCACGAGATCAACAACCCGCTCGGCGGCCTGCAGAACGCCGCGCTGTCGCTGGCGCGCGACGACCTGCCGCGCGAGCGCCGCGAGCGCTACCTGGGCCTGCTCCAGAGCGGCCTGCAGCGCATCGGCGAGACCGTCAACCGGCTGCGGCGCTTCACGCCGCGCGAGGCGCACAGCGAGCCGCTCGACCTGGTCGAGGTGGCGCGCGACGCGATCGACCTGGTCGGCCACCGGGCGCTGCGCCTCGGCGTGACGATCGCGCTGGAGGGCGAGCGCTCGCTGCCCGTGCGCGGCGCGCGCAACGAGCTCGGCCAGGCGCTGCTCAACGTGCTCGCCAACGCGCTCGACGCGCTCGAGGAGCGCGGCACGCGCGACCCGGCCGGAGCGCGCATCGACGTGGTGGTCGAGGCGCGCGACGGGGGCGCGCGCGTCGTCGTGCGCGACAACGGGCCGGGCGTGCCGCGCGAGGAGCTCGCGCGCGTCGCGGACCTCTTCTACACGACGAAGGAGGTCGGCAAGGGCACCGGCCTCGGCCTGGCCCTGGTCCACGACGCGCTGCGCCGCCACGGCGGCCGGGTGCGCCTGGACAGCGAGCCGGAGCGCTTCTTCGAGGTCGACCTGTGGCTGCCGGCGGGGGGCGGGCCGGCGTGAGCGACGTCTCTCCGCTGGTGTGGGGCACGCTGGGCGGGCTGCTCCTGCTCTCGTGCCTGTTCAGCTCGGCCGAGACGGCGCTCTTCAGCCTGACGCCGGTGCAGCGCGCGCGCGCCAGCGAGACCGTGCGCCGCCTGGTCAACCGCCCACGGCGCCTGCTGGTCTCGATCCTGCTCGGCAACCTGATCACGAACCTCTTGTTCTTCTCCGTCGCGTCGCGGCTGGCGCCCGAGGAGGGCGGCGTGCGCGGGCTCGTCGTGCGCCTGGGCGTGCTGATGGCGCTGCTCGTCGGCGGCGAGATCCTGCCCAAGACGCTCGGGTTGGGGGCGCGCGCCACCGTGGCGCAGCTCACCGCCGTGCCGCTGTCCCTGGTCGTCGGCCTGCTCGGACGGCTGGCGACGCCGCTGGTGGCGTTGCTCGAGGCCTGCAACCGCGTCGTGACGCTCTTCGCGCGCGAGGAGATCGGCTTCCACCCCGAGGTGCTCGAGCACGTCATGGAGCGCGGCGCGCGCGAGGGCACGCTGCTCGAGAAGGAGGCCGAGATCGTCGTGCAGGCGGTCGAGCTCGGCCAGGTGCGCGTGCGGGAGATCATGACGCCGCGCGTCGACGCGCTCTTCCTGGACCTGTCGGGCGAGGACCGCGACGAGGTCGTGGCGCGCGCGCTGGCGGAGCGCCAGAGCGCGCTGCCGGTCGTGGACGGCAGCCCCGACCAGGTGGTCGGCCGCGTGCGCGTACGCGACCTCCTGCGCCACCGCGAGCGGCCCGTACGCGCGCTCGTCATGCCGGTCAAGTTCGTGCCCGAGGTGGCCGACGCGGTGGACCTGCTGCGCTCGCTGCACGACGACCGCACGACCGAGGCGGTCGTCGTGGACGAGTGGGGCGGCACGGCCGGCTTCGTCACGGCCGAGGACGTGTTCGAGGCGCTGGTCGGGGACCTGCGCACCGAGGGCGAGGAGCGCCCGCGGCCGGTCGTGCCGCTGGGCGAGGGGCGCTACCGGGTCGCGGGCAGCCTGTCGATCCGCGACTGGAACGACGCCTTCGGCCTGTCGGTCGTGCCGACCGAGTTCGAGACGGTCGGCGGCTTCGTGACGGCGCTGCTCGGCCGCATCCCGCGCATCGGCGACGTGGTGAGCTTCGCCAACCTGGCGCTCGAGGTCAGCGAGGTGCGCGGCCGGCGCATCCTGACCGTGGACATCGGTCTGGCGCCGGCGCCGGCCGCGCCGGTCCCGGCCGGGGCGAGGGGCGAGCGATGAGCCCCGCGTGGAGCTGGGCGGTGCTCGCGGGGCTGATGCTCGCCTCGGCGCTCTTCTCGGGCAGCGAGACGGGCGTGTACACCGTCTCGCGCCTGCACCTCGACGCCGAGGCGGCGCGCGGCGGCCGCGTGGCGCGCCTCCTGCGCCTGCTGCTGCGGAACGACGCGGCGCTCCTGATCACGATCCTGGTCGGCAACAACCTGACGCTGGAGCTCCTGGCCGACCGCGTGCGCTCGAGCTACGAGGCGCAGGGCCTGCTGCCGGCCTCGGCGCTCGACCTGGCGGTGGCGCTCTCGCTGACGCCGCTCGTGTTCGTGCTGGGCGAGCTCCTGCCGAAGGACACCTTCCGCCGCCGGCCGCGGCTCTTCCTCGGGCTCTCGGCCTGGTTCCTGGCGCTGACGCGCGTCCTGTTCCTGCCGCTCGCCTGGCCGCTGGGCTGGCTGAGCGTCGGCCTCGAGCGGCTGCTCGGCGTGCGCCCGAGCGAGTTCGCGCGCGCCCTGGGCCGCGAGGAGATCCTCGAGATGCTGCGCATCGGCACGACGCAGGGCGCCTTCGAGGCGCACGTCGAGGACCTCGTGGCGAACGTGTTCGTCATGCGCAGCACGGCCGTCACGCGCGTGATGGTGCCCTGGGAGCGGGTCGCGGCGGTGGACCTGGGCGACCCCGACGCGGCGCTGCGCGTGGCCGAGTCGGACTTCACGCGCCTGCCGGTCGTCGCCCGCGACGCGCAGGGCGCGGCCGTCGTCCAGGGCTACGTGCACCAGCTCGACGTGCTGGCCGCCCCGGGCCGCGCCCTGGCGGAGTCGGTCCGCAGCCTGCCCGCCTTCGACCCCGGGGTCTCGCTCGAGCGCGCCCTGGCGCGCATGCAGCTCGCCGGCGCGCGCATCGCCCTGGTGGGCTCCTACGAGCGCCCGCTCGGCCTGCTGGCGACGATGGACCTCGTGGCCATGATCGCGGGAGTGCGCGCGGCCTAGCGACGAGGCTTGCCCGCGCGGCTCCTGCGCGGGCCGCGTTTTGCCCCGCCGCACTTTCGCGGCAACCGCGAGCCCCGGCTAGGATACCCGCCCCCGAGCAGGCGCCGGAGCCCTCCACGCCCCATGGCAGACGAAACACCCCGCCCCGCGACCGTCCTCCTCGCCGGCGTTGCGCTCCTGGCCCTGGGCCTGGTGGCCGAGCCGCGCCAGCAGACGCAGTCGATCCCGCAGCTCCCGAGCTACGCCACCGGGGACTCGAACGGCAAGATGATCGCGGTCACGGGCATCGACGTCTCGGGCGGCTCGCTGCTCTACCTGATCGACACCGAGGCGCGCCAGCTCGCCGTGTACCAGGCCAACGGCGGCACCTCGAGCACGATGAGCGTCAAGTTCGTCGGCGCGCGCAACATCGACCTGGACCTGCGCGTCGACGGCTACAACGACCGCTCCGAGTACAGCTACAAGGAGCTCAAGGCGCGCTTCGACAAGGCCGAGGCCGCCGAGCCCCCGTCCGCGGGCGAGCAGGACCGCTAGGCCCGACCGCCCCCGACCGTCCCATCCGACCCCTGAGGAGAGTCCGAACGTGCCCAACGAGGAGTTCTTCAACTTCGAGGAAGCGCTCGAGCAACTGCGGCTGAAGGAGGAGGAGCTCAAGCGCCTCGTCTCCGAGGGCGAGATCCGCGCCTTCCGCGAGGGCGACACGATGCGCCTGCGCCGCACCGACGTCGAGCACCTCAAGCACGAGCTGATGGGGGGCGACGTGGTGGACCTGGGCGGCGACGACGAGCTCGTCTTCGAGGACGACGTCGAGCCGGGCGAGGCCGGCATGGCGACCGAGGAGATCGCCGCCATGGACACGCTGCTCGACGACGACGTCGACGACGTGGGGGAGATCGACCTGGCCGAGGAGCCGGCGCCGCGCGCCGTCACGCCGGCGGTCCCCGCCGCGGGCGCGTCCACCACGGTGCGCCGCACGACCACGGCGGTGGCCGAGCCCGAGACCGAGGGCATGGGCATGCGCGCCGTCCTGATCCTGACCACGGTCGTCCTGGTCCTGGGCCTCCCGATCGTCGTCTCGATCAGCAAGGGGCACGCCGGCGGCATCGCCAAGATGGTCGCCGGGCTGTTCGGCAAGGACCTCTGACGCGGGGCGGCCGCGGGCGCCGCGCGCACGACGCCAGGGCAGCGGCGGCGGCGCGCGGGCGCGCCCGGGTTTCGCGCGCGTCGCTTGCTCCGCGCGCGGCCACTCGATACACGGATACGAGCCCGGGCCGGCGCGCTCGCCGTGGCCCGGCCCAGGTCCCGCGAGCCCCTGAGCCACCCGAGATCGACGTGAAGACCCACACCCGTTGCCTCGCTCCCCGTCCCGTCTCCTTCCTCCTGGCTCTGGCCGTGGGCCCGCTCGTCGCGGGCTGCGTCAGCAAGACGCGCTACGACGACGCCGTCGCCGAGCTGCGCTACTACCAGCGGCTCTACCAGGATCTCGAGTCCTACCAGGGCAAGCTCGAGTCCGAGAACACGGCCTTGTCGGGCAAGCTCGACCTGATCACGACGCCGGTCGAGGCCGGCCTCAACGAGGACATCGACCGGCGGATGAAGGAGCTGGACGCGCTGGCGAACCGCCTGGGCACGGCTCCCGGCGAGGTGACCGCCTTCACGATCGACGGCGGCTACGGGCTGCGCATGCCCGACACGATCCTGTTCGACTCCGGCTCGGACGCCATCCGCTCGGGCGGGCGCGACCTCCTGCTGCGCATGGCGAAGGAGATCCAGAGCCGTCCGCACGCGCAGGTCTGGGTGCGCGGGCACACCGACTCCGACCCGGTCAAGAAGCCCGAGACGCGCGAGCGCTTCCCGATGGGCAACCTGCAGCTCTCGGCCATGCGCGCGCTCGCCGTCGCGCACCTGCTGGAGACCGAGGGCGGCGTCGATCAGACCGTCATCGCGGGCTTCGGGCCGAGCGAGCCGGTCGTCCCGAACGACGGCCCGGCGAACAAGGAGCGCAACCGGCGCGTCGAGATCTTCGTGCTCGACCAGGAGCGCGGATCGAGCCACTGAGCGCGCCCGCGCGAGCCCGCGGCCGCGCGTCCCTCGCGCTCGCCGCGCTCGTCGCGGCCTGCGGCGGGGGCGGCGGCGAGCGCGTCAGCCGCGCGCTGCACGAGCTCGAGCGGCTCTCCTTCGTGCCCGCCGGCCCGAGCCGGCTGGAGGGCTTCGTCGGCCCCTGGGCCGACTGCTCGCTGCCGGAGGCGCTGGTCGTGGACCGCTTCGAGTTCACGCGTGGCGACTGGCTGCACTACGACCCCGACGGGGCGCGCCGGAGCGCCGCGCGCTTCGCGCCTTCGCCGCTCGCGAGCCTCGACGAGGAGGCGCTCGACCTGCCGGCGTTCCTCTCGTGGGAGCAGGCGAGCGCGCTCGCGAGCGCGCGCGGGATGCGGCTGCTCGGCGCGCAGGAGTGGGTGCACGTCGCCGCGGGCCGGCGCTCGCTCGTCTACCCCTACGGCGGCCTGCAGCCGCAGCAGTCGTGGGCCAACACGCTCGAGCTCGGCTACGGCGCGCCGACCGCGGTCGGCACGTTCGAGAGCGGCAAGAGCCGCCGCTTCGACTGCTACGACCTGCTCGGCAACGTGTGGGAGTGGGTCGCCGACGTCGCCCCGGGCTACGGCGACCCCGGCGGGACGGAGGCCTGGGAGCCGATCGAGGGCGACGGCCTGGCGAGCGTGATGGGCGGGGCCTTCGACACGCGCGCGCGGCGCACGTTCGGCGGCCAGCCGCTGCGCCTGCACGCCATGACGCTCGACCGGCGCACGGTCTCGTGCTCGATCGGCGCGCGCATGGCCGCGCCCGCGGCGGCGTACCTGTGGGCGAGCGCCGCGCGCTGGGGCCAGGGCGAGGAGGTGCGCGCGCGCGTGCGCAGCGTCGGGCGGCGCTGGCAGGCGAGCTCGGGCTCGAACCTCGTGCAGCCCTTCCTCGAGGAGCTGGCGGCGCGCCCGGGCGCGCCGCCGGCCCTGGCCTGGCTCGCGGCGGGAGCGGCGGAGCCCGCGCCTCCCGCGGGAGCGCGCTGAGTCCGACCTCATGACGGAGAGCGAGCTGCCGCCCTGGAGCGCCTTCCGCGACGCGCTCGCCCAGGAGGGCTTCCGTCCCTCGAAGAGCCGCGGCCAGAACTTCCTGGTCGACCCGAACATGGCGCGCGCGATCGCCGCCGACGCGGGCGTCGGCGCGGGCGACTTCGTGCTCGAGGTCGGGCCCGGCTGCGGCATGCTCTCGGTGCCGCTCGCCGCGCGCGGCGTGCGCCTGGTGGCGGTCGAGATCGACGAGCGCCTGGCGCGCGTCGCGGCGCGCTTCCTCGCGCCCTTTCCCCTCGCGCGCGTGCTCGTCGCCGACGCGCTCGCGGGCAAGCAGCGTCTGGGCGAGGCGGTCGAGGCCTGCCTGCCGCGCGCGGGCGCCTGGCACGTCGTCGCGAACTTGCCGTACGCGATCGTCGGGCCGCTGGTCGCGCTGCTCGCCCGGCGGCGGCCGCCGCCGGAGACGATGACGGTGCTCGTGCAGCGCGAGCTCGCCCGGCGCGTCGCAGCGGCCGCGGGCGACCCGGAGCGGGGCGCGCTCTCGGCGCGCGTGCAGGCGCTCTACGCGGCGCGCGTCGGGCGCGCGGTCGGCCGCCAGCTCTTCCGCCCGCGCCCGCGGGTCGAGAGCGCCGTGCTCGAGCTGCGCCGGCGCCCTCTGCGGCCGGGCCTGGACCTGGCGGCGCTCGACGCGCTGATCGAGGCCCTCTTCGCGCGTCGCCGCCGCCAGATCGGCGGCCTCTTGCGCGAGCGGCTGGAGCTCGCCCCGGGGGAGGCGGAGCGCTGGCTGGCCGGGCTCGGGCTCGACCCGACGCGCCGGGCGGAGGAGCTCTCGGGCGAGGAGCTCGAGCGCCTCGCGGAGGATCCCCGCTGGCGCGGCCGGCGCTCCGCGGAGCCCGGCTAGCAGGGGGGCGGGGGGGGCCCGTCGTCGGATCTTTCCCGGTCGGCCGCTCCAGGTGCGGTTTCCTGGCTCCGACCCCCTTGTTCGAGCCTCCGAGGGTGCTATGGTTTCCGCGGAGAAGTACGCGCGGGGCGGACCGCTCCAGGCTGGTCCACGCTCACGGCAGGCGGCCAGGCCGACCCCGCACGCACCCAAAGGACGACAACCGTCCCGGCGCACGCCGCATCGGCAGGACTCCCCGCTCGACGGAGCCTCCCCGTGCCGCCGGATGGACCCGAGTCCCCGCTCCTCGGTTCGAGGCTCCTCCGTCGCGTGCTCACCCCGTCCCCGGGGTCGGTCCCGTCTCCCCGCGGGATCCGCCGGGTCGTGGGCGGTCGCGGCGTGCGGTCCCCCGGACCGCAGTACCGGTCAGTCCTTCCCCGTCCCCGCTGCCCCTGGAGCGTTCCGTCCGTGCAGGACCGCGCCTTCCGAGACCTCGTCGAGCGCATCAAGCTCCGCTCCCCGATCGAAGCGATCGTCGGCGAGCGCGTGGCGGATCTGCGCAAGCGCGGGGCGCTCTGCTGGGCGCGCTGCCCGTTCCACGAGGAGCGCACGCCCTCCTTCGCGGTGGACCCGCGCAAGGGCACGTGGCGCTGCTACGGCGCCTGCGGCGAGGGCGGCGACGTGCTCGGCTTCGTGCAGCGCTTCGACGGTCTTTCCTTCCTGGACGCGCTGCGCCTGCTCGCGCGCGCGGCGGGCGAGGAGGTGCCCGAGCGCATGCTGCGCCAGCGCGGCAAGGGCGAGGAGGCGCGCGAGGCGCGGCTCTTCGAGGTGCTCGAGGCCGCGCGGCGCGCCTACGCCGAGGAGCTGTGGGCGCCCGGCGGGCGCGAGGCCCTGGCCTACGCGCGCGGGCGCGGGCTCAGCGACGAGACGCTGCGCGCCTTCGGCGCGGGCTGGGCGGGCGCCCACGGCTCGCCGCTCGTCGAGCGCGCGCGGCGCGGCGGCGCCGACGAGAGCCTGCTGGTCGAGACGGGCCTCGCCCGGCGCGCCGAGGACGGGCGCGTGTACGACTTCTTCCGCGGGCGCTGGATGATCCCGATCGCCGACCGCGTGGGGCGCACGGTGGGCTTCGGCGGCCGCGCCCTGCCGGGCGACACGAAGGCGCTCGGCAAGTACGTGAACACGCCCGAGACGGGCCTCTTCCACAAGGGGCGGCTCGTCTTCGGGCTCGACCGCGCCGCCGACGCGGTGCGCCGCTCGCGGCACCTGGTCCTGGTC
The DNA here is from genome assembly GCA_902826945.1 of uncultured bacterium. The sequence goes on from CADEGS010000017.1 coordinate 31,463, forward strand.
GAGGGCTACACCGACGTCATGGCCGCCCACCAGGCGGGCTTCCCCTTCGTGGCGGCGGTGCTCGGCACGTCCACGACCGAGGACCACGCCGCGCTCGTGCGGCGCTCGGGTGCCGCGCGCGTGACGCTGGTCTTCGACGGCGACGAGGCCGGCCGGCGCGCCAGCCAGCGCGCCCTGGCCGGGCTGCTCGGCCTCGACCTGGAGCTGCGCGTGGCGAGCCCGCCCGAGGGGCGCGACCCGTGCGACCTGTGCGTCGCCGAGGGCGGCGCCGAGGCCTTCGGGGCGATGCTCGACGGCGCGCGCGAGTGGTTCGACTGGCTGACCGAGGACCTGGCCGCGCTGCGCGGGGCCGAGCTCGGACGCGGCGTGGACGAGCTCTTCCTGCTCCTGCGCCGGTTGCCGCGCCCGGTCGAGCAGGACGCGCGCCTGGTCGAGCTCGCCGCCCGCCTGGGGCTCTCGCCCGACGCGCTGCGGCGCCAGTGGGAGGCGCACGGCCCGCGCCGGAGCGCCGCGCGCGCCGCCGAGGCCGCCCCGCGCCGCGCCGCCGCCCCGGACGCGGCTCCGGCGGCGCGCCCGATCGACCCGCTGGTCGCCTCGGCCTTCCGCTCGCTGCTCGGCGCGCTCCTGCTCGACAACAGCCTGATCCCGGCCTATGCGGAGTGGGAGCCGCGCTGCGCCGACCCCGACCTGCGCGCCGTCTTCCGCGCGATCCTGGAGCTCTACGAGAACGACGAGGACGGCGAGCCGATCCACGCGGGCAGCGTGATGACGGCGCTGGCCGACCACGCCGTGCGCGACCAGGTGGTCGCGCTCGAGGCGCAGGCGCGCACGGCGGAGAGCCCGCAGGCTCTCGCGCGCGACCAGGAGGCCTGGCTGCGCCAGCGCATGCGCGAGCGCGAGCTCGCCGACCTTCGACGCCGCCTGAACGACACCCCGAACGACCCTCTCGCACCCCGCGCGCCCGAAGGGCGTGACGCGCAGGACGAGCGGGACCAGCTCCTGCGCAGCCTGCACGCGAAGCTCCGCGAAGGCCGCGTCCCCACGCCCCGACCCGCATGAGTTCTCCGGACGACACCGCGAATCCCCCGATGGCCGAAAAGACCGAGTTCTCCCTCGACCTGCTCCTCGAAGAGGGCACGCGCAAGGGCTACCTGACGTACTCCGAGATCAACGGGTTCCTGGAGGACCGGTTCATGCCGCCCGAGCGCATGGACCAGCTCTTCATGACGCTCGAGGAGCAGGGCATCGAGGTCATCGACGACCCGAGCGACGACGGCGGTCTCGCGCGCGGCGCGCAGAGCGCCGCGATGGAGCAGGGGCGTCACGCGGCCGAGTCGGAGACGGCCGTGCTCGAGCGCGTCGTCACGCCGGAGCGCATCGACGACCCGGTGCGGATGTACCTCACCCAGATGGGCGAGATCCCGCTCCTGACTCGCGACGAGGAGATCTTCCTCGCCAAGTCGATCGAGATCACGCGCAAGCGCTTCCGCAAGAAGGCCATGGGCTCGGGCCTGTGCATGGCCGCCTCGATCAAGATCCTCGAGGCGGTCGCGCGCGGCGAGCTGGCCTTCGACCGCACGCTCAAGGTCAACCCCAACCCCAAGCCGGACGACGATCCGAAGATCGTCGAGACGCTGGGCAAGCAGTTCCTGGCGCTGCGCCTGCCGGTCAACCTGGAGACGATCCAGCGCCTGTTCGGGCGCATCCGCGAGGAGTACCGGCCGCTGCTCGACCCGCGCACGTCGAAGGCGAAGCGCTCCGAGGCGACCAAGACCGTCCAGACCCTGCGGCGCAAGCTGGTGATCCTGATCGAGGAGTGCCACCTGCAGGTCAAGAAGGTGCGGCCCTTCATCCAGATGCTCGAGACGCACTTCCGCGAGATGCGCTCGATCGAGCGCAAGCTGGCCACGATGAAGGGCACCAGCCCGCAGGCGCGCGAGATGCGCGAGCGCCTGTCCGAGCTCGAGCTGATGTGCCTGGAGCCGACCGAGCGCCTGCGGCGCCGCATCGACCAGACGCGCATGCACTACGAGGAGTACGAGGAGGCCAAGCGCCAGCTCTCGAGCGGCAACCTGCGCCTCGTCGTCTCGATCGCCAAGAAGTACCGCAACCGCGGCCTGTCCTTCCTCGACCTGATCCAGGAGGGCAACACGGGCCTGATGAAGGCCGTCGAGAAGTACGAGTACCGGCGCGGCTACAAGTTCTCGACCTACGCCACGTGGTGGATCCGCCAGGCCATCACGCGCTCGATCGCCGACCAGGCGCGGACGATCCGCATCCCGGTGCACATGATCGAGACGATGAGCAAGCTGCGGAACGTGACGAAGAAGCTCGTGCAGTCGAAGGGCCGCGAGCCGTCGGTCGAGGAGGTCGCCGAGGCGTCCGAGATCAGCGTCGAGGAGGCCAAGCGCGTGATGAAGATCTCCAAGCACCCGATCAGCCTCGACCGGCCGATCGGCGACTCGGAGGACAGCTACTTCGGCGACTTCATCGAGGACGAGTCGGCCGAGAGCCCGGTGCAGGCCGCCGGGCACGAGATGCTGCGCGAGCGCATCAACGACGTGCTCAACACCCTGACCTTCCGCGAGCGCGAGATCATCAAGCTCCGCTACGGCATCGGCGACGGCTACACCTACACCCTCGAGGAGGTGGGCCGCATCTTCCGCGTGACGCGCGAGCGCGTGCGCCAGATCGAGGCCAAGGCGGTGCGCAAGCTGCGCCACCCGGTGCGGGCGCGGCAGCTCTCGAGCTTCCTCGACGGTCCGGCCCCCGAAGGGCAGGAGGTCGAGGACGAGTACGAGATGGAGTTCTAGCCGGCGCGCGGCGCCGCGGCTCCCGGGTCGCCCGGGGGCCGCGCCGGCGCGCCCTGGCGTCGCTTGCGCGCTCCTGTACACTCCTGGGCCCTCGTCCCGGGACCTCGTACACCGATGCAAGAGACGTTGCGCCTCCTCCGCGGGCTCCAGGAGATCGACGTCGAGCTCTACCGCGTGAAGGACGAGCTGCGGCGTCTGCCGCAGGAGCTCGAGCGCCGCAACGCCCAGCTCGAGGGCGAGCGGACGCAGCTCGAGGAGCTGCGGCGCGCGCAGGCGGAGCTGCGCACGCGCATCAAGGAGATCGAGGACATGACGACGATGCAGCGCCAGCGCATCAAGAAGCTCGAGAGCGAGTCCGCCGGCTCGCGAGCGGACACGGCGCTGCTCGTCGCCTACCAGCACCAGATCCGCAGCCTGAAGCGCGACATCGGCACCGCCGAGGAGGAGGGGCTGGGCCTGGTCGAGCAGGCCGAGGACCTCAAGCGCCGCCAGGAGGAGCAGGCGGCGCGCGTGGCCGAGGGGGAGGCCGAGCTCGAGCAGTTCCGCGCCAACGTCTCCAGCGAGTCGCGCGACGCCGAGGCGCGCCGCGCCGCGCTCGAGGCCCAGCGCAAGAGCCGCATGGGCCCGATGGCCGCCGACGTGCTGGCCGAGTACGAGAAGCTCCTCGACGCGCGCGAAGGCCAGGCGATCGCGGCCATCGAGGGGCGCATCTGCCAGGGCTGCTACGTCAACGTGCCGAACAACATCTACGTGCGTCTGGCGCGCGGCACGGAGCTCGTGAACTGCCCGAGCTGCGGGCGGATCCTCTACCTGCCCGACCTCTGAGCGCTGCCCCGCTGCAGCGCCGTGCCGTCGGCGAGCGCGCCCTGGCGCGTGCCGCGCCGGCGGAGCTCCTGCGCCAGCCGCCGCGCGACCTCGTTCTTCGAGGCGCCCCACGCGGGCGCGAGCAGCGTCTCCGGCGGCGCGTCGCCGCACAGCCGGTGCAGCACCTGGGCGGGCGCCAGGCGCTCGACGAAGTCGGCCAGCCAGTCCACGTAGGCCTCGACCGAGAGCGTCTCGACCGCCCCGCGCCGCCACTCGGCCGCCAGGCGCGTGCGCTCGAGCACCATCAGGTGGTGCACCTTGACGCCCGCGACGCCGCTCGCCGCGAGCGTGCGCGCGGTGCGCCGCGCGCCCTCGCGCCCGTCGCCGGGCAGGCCGAGGATCGCGTGCCCGACCGCCGCGAGCCCGGCCGCGTGCACGCGCCGCACGGCGTCCTCGAACTCGGCCACGGTGTGCAGGCGGTTGATGCGCTCGAGCAGCGCGTCGTCGGCCGCCTCGAGGCCGAGCTCGACCCACACGGGCACGCGCCGCGCGAGGCGCCCCAGGCGCTCGAGCGCTGCGTCGGGCAGCGTGTCCGGCCGCGTCGCGACCGCGACGCACACGACCGGATCGCCCAGGCGCGGCTCGACCGCGCCCAGCACCTCGTCGAGGCGGCCGGCGTCCACGTAGGTGTTCGAGTACGACTGCAGGTAGGCGATCACGCCGCAGCCGGGGTCGCGGCGGGCCACGCGCGCGATCCCGAGCTCGAGCTGGCGCGCCAGCGCCAGGCCCTGGCGCAGCGCGCCCGTGCCCGAGCCCTCGACGTCGCAGTAGGCGCAGCCGCCGAAGCCGCGCGTGCCGTCGCGGTTCGGGCAGCTCGAGCCGGCGTCGAGCGCCACGCGGTGCACCGGCCGCCCGAAGGTCTCGAGCAGCCAGGGGCGCAGGCGCCGGAACGGCGCGCCGTCCAGGTCGGGCGGGGTCATCGGAGCGTCGTGGGGGAGGTGGCCCGCCGCCGCGCGGCGTTGCAAGCGCGCGCTCCTTCGCCTCTCATGGTGCGCGGCGGGCGCGCGCGGACGGGCGGACGAGCATAGCCCCCTCCTCCTCGCGATGGACATCCAGCCGGTCGTGATCGGGACCGCCGGGCACATCGACCACGGCAA
>CADEGS010000018.1 GCA_902826945.1 uncultured bacterium
CGCGGGGTGGAGCAGTCTGGCAGCTCGTCGGGCTCATAACCCGGAGGTCGCAGGTTCGAATCCTGCCCCCGCTACCACCGCTCAGGAAGGGACTTGCGTCACAACGCGAGTCCCTTTTTTGTCGCTCTCGAGCTCGGAGGGGTCCTCGCGCGCGTCGCGAGCGCTCCGTTGGGGAGTGTGCGCGCCCGCGCCGAGAGTCGCCGCCCGCCGTCGCCGGTCCGGTCGGCACCGCGGGTGACGCCGCGGGGAGGGAACGCCGGTCAGCGCGAGCGCTGGACGGCCGATCGAGACGCTCGGTCGAGCGAAGCCCCGGTCGGTTCCGGGACGGGGCTTTCGGGAGCCTCGGGCGCGCCGTCGCGACGCTCGCGCGGAGGAGGAGTGCCCACGAGGCGCGTGGCCTCCAGGCGGAAGTCGTCGTAGTTCATCATCGGGATGCCGTCGCTGCCGACGAAGGCGATGGCGACGTAGCGGCCGGCGAGCGAGGGCGGGAGGGTCGCCGGCGTCGTGAACTCGACCTCGTACGGGAGCATCTGGCCCTCGGATCCGAACGGCGCGAACTGGCCCGAGAGCACCATGGTCGTGACGCCGGGGACGCCGGGGAAGGCCGGCGTCTCCAGGTCGGGCGCGGCCAGGAGCGCGACGTAGACGCCGTCGCCCGGCTGCCACAGGCCGATCCCGGCCAGGAAGCTCAGCCGGTAGCGCGTGCGCGGCCGGACGCGCACCGGGAGCGTCTGCTGCATCCAGACGTGGTGCAGGGTCGCCACGTGCGCGCCGGAGTGGCCGGTGACGAAGGGCTGGCCCATGCTGTTCGTCGGCGGGTGCATGACGCCCGCGTAGACCGTGTTCGTGGTGGGCGGCAGGTAGGTCCGCCAGCCGGGCACCTCGACCGTGTCCACGAACTGGGGCGGGTGGAAGAAGGTCGCGCGGGTCCCCACGGCGACTCCGGCGCCGCCCACGCCGTTGGTGATCTCGCCGACGGCGAGCGGCCGCGAGACCTCCTCGAAGCCCGGGTTCACGATCGGCAGGGTCTGCGCGCCCGAGGCCGCGGCCAAGACGAGCGCGGCGAGCGGGAGAGCGAGGGGCCGGAAGTCGTGCGGCGTCATCGGTAGTCCTCCTGCGGGCTCGCGAGGATACCCCCGGCGGAGCCGCCCGGGGGGGTGCGGTGCCCTGCCTTCGACGCGGAAAGGACATGGAATGCCGACGCGATTGCAGTGGTCCACGACCCGAGTCCCGCGCGAGTGCCCGCCGCAAGATCCTCCCGACGATGGAGTACCGTGATCGGCGAGCGGAAGGACGCCCCTCGGGGTCTGGCAACAGGCTGCGGCGAGCCGGGAGGCAGCACGGCAGACCCGACCATCCAGGCGCGGGAGGAATCGGAATGCAGAGCCGGAGCACAGGAAGGCCATCGCTCTCCCTCTTCGCGGCCGTCGCCTTGGCCGGAGGCCTCGGCGCGACCGCGGCATCGAGCGCGGCGCAGGACGGAGCGGCCCAGGAGGACGCGAGCGCGCGCTGCACCGTCGATCTCGGCCATCCCGGGATCATGAAGGACATCGCGTCGAACGCCCTGGTGCGCGGGCTCGGCGTTCCCGAGCCCGAGGTCGCGGCGTTCCTCGCGCAGGCCGAGAGCACCTACGCGACGGGCGATGCCCTCCTGAAGGCGGCCGCCTCGCGCTTCCACCTGGACGAGGCGATCCTGTCCGCCGCGGTCGCGAGGTTCGAGCACTGCAACTGCTCGCACGGTCCCTCGTCCGGGGAGAGCGCGCGCGCTCCCGCTCCCGATCCGGAAGCCCTGCAGTTCGCCCGGGACGTGACGTTGCACGTCGTGCTGCACGAGATGGCGCACGCCCTCGTGCGCGAGTTCGATCTCCCCGTGCTCGGGAACGAGGAGACCATGGCGGACGCCTTCGCGACGCACTACCTGACGACCTACCTGCCCGAGCGGGCACGCAGGGTGGTGGAGGCGCGCGTCCGGTCGCTGTGGATCGAGGCTCGAGCGGTGCCCCGCGACCAGTGGCCCGTCGGCGGAGAGCACGACGGCGACGCCCGGCGCGCGTTCCAGATCACGGCCCTGGCCCTGGCCGCCGATGCGGAGGGCTTCGCGCCCCTGGCCGCGAGCATCGGGATGTCCGAGGGCGACATCCGGCAGGCTCGTGACTACGGCAGCGAGATCCACCGCTCGTGGCGGAGGGTGCTCCAGCCGCTGTGGATGCCGGCCGGCGTCCCCTCCGGCGAAGCGGGGCTGAGCCATGACGAGGGGAGCGACCTCTTCCGTCAGCTCCTCGGCGGCGGTCTGGAAGAGGAGCTGCTCGTCGCGATCCGGCGCTTCGACTGGCACTCGCGGGTCAGGATCGCCTTCGAGGAGGGCGAGGGCGGGGCGAGCTGGAGCCGCTCCGAGCGCACGATCACCGTGCGCGGGGACTACGTCCGGCGCTTCGTCGAGCAGGGCAAGACGGCGCGGGAGGAGTAGCGCGCGACCCGGGCGCCGGCGGACCGCTCGAGACCTGCGTCTCGAGCTCGATCTCGATCATGAACTTCGGACAGGGCCGAGGGGGAGCCTAAGCTCTCGTGCATGCAGGCGTCGGACCGCACACCTCGGAGGAAAGGGTAGGCGGACCGAACGGTGAGCCCCGAGCAGCGCGAGCGAGCGGAGGCGCTCTTCTCCGAGGCGCGCGGCCTGCCGCGGGCCGAGCGCGGCGCCTTTCTCGAGGCGAGCTGCCCTGACGACGGTTTGGTCCGGGCCGAGGTCGAAGCGATGCTCGCCGCCGACGGGGGCGACGTCCCGACGCCGGTCGCCGGCCGCGCCGCGCACCGTCGTCGCGAGGGCCACGCCGCGCCGTCGGTCGAGGGCTTCGAGGTCCACGGTCTGCTCGGCGTCGGCGGGATGGGGGTGGTCTGGGAGGCGGAGCAGCTCAGCCCGCGGCGGCGGGTGGCGCTCAAGGTCGTCCGGGGCGGCTCGCTCGTCGACGAGCTGCACGTGCGGATGTTCCAGCGCGAGGCGGACACCCTCGCCAGGCTCAAGCACCGGGACATCGCCGCCATCTACGAGACCGGGCAGACCGCGACCGGCGAGAGCTACTTCGCGATGGAGTACGTCGCGGGCACGACGCTCGACCTCTTCCTGCAGGAGCGGATGCCCGCGCGGTCGATCGGCCCCGAAGAGGTGCGGTATCGCCTGGAGCTCTTCCTCCGGATCGCGGACGCGGTGCACTACGCGCATCAGAGAGGCGTCATCCACCGCGACCTGAAGCCGGCCAACATCCTCGTCAGCGAGACCAGGACAGGCTCCGGCGCGGCGCTGCACGCGGGGCTCGAGCTGAAGGTGCTCGACTTCGGGATCGCGCGGATCACGGACACGGACCGCGAGGCGAGCCTCGTCACGGAGGTCGGGTTGATCAAGGGGACGCTCGCCTACATGAGCCCCGAGCAGGCGCGGGGCGAGCGCGACGCGATCGACGTGCGCACCGACGTCTACTCGCTGGGCGTCATCCTGTACGAGATGCTGTCGGGAGCGCTCCCCAAGCAAGTCGACTCGGAGTCGCTCGTCACGAACCTGCGCGAGGTCACGGAGGGCGACGCCCGGCCGCTGGCGGCGACGTACCGGGGCAAGGGAAGGCTCGACGCCGACGTCGTCACGATCTGCCACAAGGCGCTCGACCTCTCGCCCGAAGGGCGCTACGCGGGCGTGGACGCGTTCGCCGAGGACGTGCGCCTGTGGCTGCAGGGCCTGCCCATCCACGCGCGGCGGCCGACGACGATGTACCTGCTGCGGAAGATGGTGGCGAGGAACAAGCTCGCCTCCGCCTTCGGCGCGATCGTGGCCGCCCTCACGCTCGGCTTCGGCGTCACGATGAGCGTGCTGCGCAGCGAGGCGGAAGCGGCGCGCGAGGAGGCCCAGGAGACCGTCGTCCGGCTGGCGCGGACGACGCAGGACCTCGAGGACACGGCCGAGTTCCAGGCGCGCATGCTGGCCGAGCTCGACGCCGAGGTCCTGGGGCGCAACCTGTTCCGCAACCTGCGCGAGTCGCTGCGCGAGGCCTACGAGGCGACGCCCGGGAGCGAGTCGCGCCTGGCCGTGACGCTCGACGGCCTGCAGGCGCTCAACCCCACGGATCTCGCGCTCGGCGTGCTCGACGACGACATCCTCACGCGCGCCGAGAAGGCCGCGGCCGCCGAGTTCGCCGAGCGCCCGGCGGTGAGGGGGCGGCTCGAGCGGTCGCTCGGGAGGACGGCGGGCAAGCTCGGCCTGTACGAACGCGGCGAACGCTTGCTGCGCGCGGCCGTCGCGACCCTGGGCTCGATCGGCGAGCCGACCGCGCCGGCGCGCACCGACCTGGCGGAGATGCTCGTCTTCGCCGGCTCCTGGGATCAGGCCAGGGCGGAGCTCGACCAGGCGCTGGCCGAGCAGGCCGAGGCCCGCGAGGACGACCCGGAAAGCGTGCGGACGAGGTCGGTCGAGGTGCTGCTCCTGCGCGAGCAGCAGCAGTTCGACGAGCTCGAGCCCCGCTGCGCCGCGCTCGTCGCGCTGTGCACCCGGATCCACGGTCCGGAGTCGCTGGAGACCCTGAACGCGCGCGAGAACCGGGCGTTCGTCCTGAGCGGCCTGGGGCGCCACGACGAGGCCGAGGCGGAGTACGACGAGATCCTCGGGATCGCCCGTCGCGTGCTCGGCCCGGGCGACGTCACGACGGCGAACCTCCTGCACAACGCCGGCCTCAACTACGCGAAGATGGGGCGCCACGACGAAGCGCTCGCGGTCTACACCGAGGCCCTCGAGGACGGGCGGCGGATCCAGGGCGACGAGCACTCGGAGACGCTCGTGTCGATCGTCAACCTGAGCCGGCTCTACGCGCGTCTGGAGCGCTACGAGGAGGCGGAGCGCTGGGCCCTCGAGGCGCTCGACCTCGCCAAGCGCATCGCGCGGCCGCGGTCGATCGACATGGCGATGGCGCTCTCGGTCGTGGGCACCGCGTGGGCGGGCGAGGAGCGCTTCGCGGAGGCCGAGGAGCCCCTGGCGCAGGCTTACGACCTCTTCGCCGAGCTCCTCGGCCCCAGGTCCGGCAACGCGCGGGCGATGGCGGAGAAGATCGTCGCCGGCCTGGAGCAGCGGGGCAGCGAGAAGGACCTCGCGCTGTGGCGCGCGCGGGCGAAGCCCTAGCCGGGCGCCGGAGCCACCCGTGCTCGGCGCGCAAGCGCCCGCGGCTCGGCGCGCAAGCGCCCGCGCGGGCCACGCGCGCGAGGGGCCATTCCGACCCGGGACGGTCTTCTCGCGCCTCCGCGCGCTATCGTGCTCGGCGGGAATGCGTCCCGAGCGCGAGAGTTCGTCCAGCTCCTCGTTCGGTGGCGAGTTCGCCCCCGGCGAGATCCTGATCGGACGCTACCGCGTCATCGCCCTGGTGGGCGAGGGCGGGATGGGGCAGGTCTACCTGTCCGACGACCTCGTGCTGGGGCCGCGGCCGACTGGCAGTTCAGCTCGGGCGTCGTGGTCCTGCTGGCGTTCGTCGCGCTGGTGACCTGGGCCTACCGGGCGTCCGTCGGGAGGCAGTCGGCGTTCGGCTGAGCGTCCACTCCGCGACCATCTGCAGGTCGGTCCCGATCGCGTCGGCGCCGTCGAGCGTCGCCTGGGGGGCGAGCGTGCGGGCGATCCGCGAGCGCGGCGCCTCCGCCTACCAGCGCTCGAACAGCGGATCGCGCAGCGGGCTCCAGATGCGTCCTTCGGTGCGGTCGAGCGCGCTGCGGCACGTGCGCGCGATGCGCCCGAAGTCGCGCGAGAAGCGCTGCATGCAGGCGGCGGAGACGGCGGCGTCGAAGGCGTCCTCGCTGGATGCCGCGCGGTCGAGGAGCTCCTCGGACTCGCGCCGGTGCCGGGACTGCAAGTAGAGCGAGCGCTCCGCCGGGCTCGACTTGTTGACCCTGCCGGTCAGGTAGCGAGGGTAGATCTCGACCGCCATCGGAAGGCGCGCCCGGTCGAAGGGCCAGACCGCGATGCCGGCGTCCTGCAGCTCGCGCAGGAACGGCATGCCCCGCAGCGAGCCCGTGCCGACCGACCCCGCGCCGCCGACCTGGAACACCGACTTCGGCCCGATCCCCCCGACCGGGAGGCACGCGCCCTCGGTGGCGCGCCAGCCGCTCCGACCCTCGACCCGCGGCGGGCGCGGCCTGTCCGGCTTGCCCCAGAACGGCGGCGGGCAGCGCTCGAGCCAGCCCTCGCCCTCGCGCGCCACGGCCTCCCACACCTCGCGCCCGCTCCGCGCGCCGAGCTCGTCCACGAACCAGCGCGGGAACGAGAAGGCGAAGTCGAGCCCGATGACGAGCCGGGGCTCGCGCCGCGCGCACTCGATCAGGTGCCGCACGACGTCCGCGCGATCCCGGCCGCATTCGACGCGCACAAGGCGTCCCCCGCGCGCCTCCGCGAGCCACAGGCGCGAGCGCACCTCCGAGATCGAGCCCGACCAGTCGACGGCGATGCACGCCGAAACGTGCTCGAGGCCCACGCGCCGTCGAGCCGGCTGCGCGCGCGGCACGCGAAGGGCATGGGCGCCTGCATCCACGAGTGGGTCCCTCGCCGCGGATCGTAACCTCTCGTGGAGCGCTGGCGGGCTCCTCGCGGGCCAGGGGCGGGGACCGAGGCGCGGTCGCCGAGCGGGGGGCGCGCCCGGGCGAGCCGAGCGCTCTCGGCTCGCTCGCCGTGGACGTCGCGCGGGGCTAGGCTCTCCCGCCCGTGATCTCGCTCAACGCGGTCTCCAAGGACTACGGTCGTCAAGCGGTGCTGGCCGAGGCCAGCTTCCAGCTCGACCCGCGCGAGAAGGTCGGCCTGGTCGGACCCAACGGCTCGGGCAAGACGACCCTGTTCCGGCTGATCGCGGGCGAGGAGCGGCCGGACTCGGGCGAGGTCTCCGTGCCGCGCAGCCTCGAGCTGGGCTGGTTCCGCCAGGAGGCGGGGGATCCCAGCGAGCGCGCGGCGCTGCAGGAGGCCATCGCCGGCTGCGGCAGCCTCGGGCGGCTGCACGTCGAGCTGGGGGAGCTCGAGGCCGCGCTGGCGGACCCCGCGCGCGCCGACGAGGCGGACGCGATCCTGGAGCGCTTCGGCGAGGTGCAGGGCGAGTACCAGCAGCGCGGCGGCTACGACCTCGTGGCGCGCGCGCGCGAGGTGCTGCACGGGCTGGGCTTCTCGGACGAGGCGATGGACGGCCCCATGGCGGCGCTCTCCGGCGGCTGGCGGATGCGCGTCTCGATCGCGAGCGTGCTGATCGGCGACGCCGACGTGCTCCTGCTCGACGAGCCCACCAACCACCTCGACATCGAGGCGATCCTGTGGCTGGAGGCGTACCTGAAGGCGAGCCAGGCCGCGATCCTGCTCACCTCCCACGATCGCGACTTCCTCGACCGCGTCGTCGGGCGCATCCTCGAGCTCGACGGCGGCCAGCTGATCAGCCACACCGGCGACTACGCCGCCTTCGAGCGCGCGCGCGAGCTGCGCGCGGCCCAGGGCGCGGCCGCCTTCCAGCGCCAGCAGGCCATGCTGCGCAAGGAGGAGCGCTTCATCGCGCGCTTCGAGAAGCACGCAGCCAAGGCGGCCCAGGTGCAGTCGCGCGTCAAGAAGCTGGAGAAGATCGACAAGCTCGAGCCGCCCAGGCGGCGCGTCCTGGTGCCCTTCGAGTTCCGCACGCCGCCGCGCTCGGGCAACGACGTGGCCACGCTGGCGGGCGTCTCCAAGAGCTACGGCTCGCGCCGCGTGTACGACGGGCTCGACCTCGAGGTGAAGCGCGGCGAGCGCTGGTGCGTGATGGGGGCCAACGGCTCGGGCAAGACGACGCTGCTCAAGCTGGTGGCCGGCGTGCTGCGGCCCGACGCGGGGGAGGTGCGGCTGGGGGCCAGCCTCAAGCTGGGCTACTTCGCGCAGTCGTCGCTCGAGATCCTCGACCCCTCGCTCACCGTCTGGCAGCAGATCGACGCGGCCTTCCCGATCGCGACCACGCCCTCCAAGCGCAACCTGCTGGGCTCCTTCGACTTCCCCGGCGACACGATCGACAAGCCCGTCGCGGTGCTCTCGGGCGGGGAGCGCTCGCGCCTGGTGCTGGCGCAGATGCTGTTCGACCCGCCCAACTTCCTGGTGCTCGACGAGCCGACGAACCACCTCGACCTGGACACGAAGGAGATGCTCGTGCGCACCCTGGCGGACTTCGAGGGCACGATGCTGTTCGTCAGCCACGACCGCACGTTCCTGCGCGGCATGGCCAACCGCGTGCTCGACCTCTCCGGCGGCGGCGAGGGCGTGGCCGCGCGGCCGCTCGTGTACCACGGGAGCTACGAGGACTGGGTCGAGCGCACCGGCCACGAGGCGCCGGGCGTCTGGCGCTAGGTTCCCTCCAGACGAGGCACGCGCTGGTGGTCGAGCGCGTGGTGCCGTCGGAGAAGAGGAGGCCGATCCGTCGGCCTTCGCCGCGGTCCTCCCGCCCCGCCCGATGCCGGGGACGTCGAGGAGCAGCCGCAGCATGCCGCGCCGGAGCCTTGCGCGCCGCCGCGGCGCTCGAGCGTAGACTCTCGGAACAAGGAGGAGCCCATGCCCGCCCGAACGACGCTCGCACTGCTCCTCGTCCTCGCGGCTCCGGCGGCGCCGTCCGCGCGCGCCTCGCCGCAGGTCGCGGCCCGGGAAGAGGGCACGCCGGCGGAGGCGTCGCCGCGCGGGCCCGCGCCCTCGGCCGAGGAGCGCGAGGTGCTCGACTACCTGCGCGGCCTGCTCGCCGGGGAGGGCCGCGACGCGGCGCGCGCCCTGCTCGAGGAGCTCGTGCAGGGCCTCGGCGCCCTGCAGGCCGAGCCGGGGGGGCCGAGCATCGCCTACCTGCGCGAGCTGGACCGGACCGCGCAGACGCTCGGGAGCCTGCCGCTCTCCTTGCCGCTGCGCGAGCGGATCGTGGCCACCTGTGCGCGCCGCCTGGCGAGCGACCACCCCGACCTCGTCGCAGCGCAGGCGGACCTCGGTGCGGTGCGGCACGCGCTCGGCGACGTGGAGGGCGCGCACGCGCTCAACGAGTCCGTGTACGCCGCGCGTTCGCGCCTGCTCCCCGCCGACCATCCAGACCTCCAGGGCGCGATGCTGAACCTCGCCGCGACGAGGGCCGAGCTCGGCGATCTGGGCGGCGCGCGCGAGCTCCTCGAGTCCGTGCACGCGACCTGGTCCCGCCAGTACCCGGCGGACCACCCGAACGTGCTCCTGGCAAAGCAGAACCTCGCCGTGACGCGGAAGAGGCTCGGCGACCTCGCCGGCGCGCTCGAGCTGGAGGAGGCCGTGCTCGCCACGCGCTCGCGCTCGCTCTCTGCCGACCATCTCGACCTCCTCGACGCGCAGCACCGGCTCGCCTCGACGAGGAGGGACCTGGGCGACCTGGCCGGCGCGCGCGAGCTCCAGGAGGCCGTGCACGCGGCCTTGTCGCGGCTGCTCCCGCCCGACCATCCGCGGCTCCTCGACGCGAAGGCCAGCCTCGGCGTGACGCTGAAGGAGCTCCACGACTACGAGGGTGCGCGCGAGCTCTTCGAGGCCGCCTACGCGGGAGCGGCGCGCACGCTCGCGCCCGACCACCCGAACCTCCTCAAGGCGAAGCTGAACCTCGCCGTGGCGCGCTTGGGTCTCGGTGACGTCACGGCCGCGCACGAGATGCTGGAGGCCGCGCACGAGGCCTGGACGCGGCTGCTTCCCGCGGACCACCCGGATCTCCTCCTGACGAAGGAGAACCTCGCCACCACGAAGCTGCAGCTGGGCGACGTCGCGGGCGCGCACGAGCTGCTCGAGGGCGTGTACGCGGCGCGGTCGCGGCTCCTGGCCGCCGGCGACCGCCGGCTCCTCATCTCGATGCAGAACCTCGCGACGACGAGGAAGGAGCTCGGCGACCTGCAAGGCGCGCTCGAGCTCGAGGAGGACGTGCTCGAGGCGCGCGCGCGCCACCTGCCTCCCGACCACCCCGCCCTGTTCCAGGCGCGGCAGAACCTAGCCGCGACGAAGTGGGAGCTCGGGGAGGTGCAGGCCGCGCACGAGCTCATGGAGGCCCTGCACGCGTCGGCTGCACGCCTCTTCTCCGCCGACCAGGACTTTCTCGCCGTCGTCAGGGTGAGCCTGGCCACGACGACCCGTCGGCTCGGCGATCGAGAGCGCTCGCGCGAGCTCCTGTCGGCCCTCCTCGCCGGGCAGCGGCAGCGAGCCCGGGCGCTCTCGGCCGAGGCCCCGCGCGCGGCTCGCGAGGGCGTGCGCGCCTGCTTGCCGCGCCTCTTCGATGCGCTGTCCCTGTGTCCGCCCGGCGATCCCGGTCCGGGCCTCGAGGCCGATTTCTTCGCGACGCTCGAGAGCCTGCGGCTCGCCTCGGTCGCGAGCGGCGAGGCGGCGCACGCCCTGGCCGAGCAACCGGAGCTCGCCGCGCTCGCGCGCGGCGCCGCGCAGACGCGCCGGCGCATGAACGACCTCGTGACCGCGGCGGGCGGAGGGGGGAGCCTGCAGGGCTGGCGCGAGGAGATCCTCGAGCTCGCCGAGGAGCGCGATCGCGTGGAGCGCGAGCTCCGGAGCAGGCTGGCCGCGAGCGGCGCGTTCGTCGGCGAGATCGACGCGCGCATCGTCGCGGCGCGCCTCGCGCCCCGCTCGGCGCTGGCGTCGTTCCTGCGCTATCCGAAGCGCCTCGCGGACCCCTCGATCGTGGCGCGACCCCCGATCGTGGACTCGCTGCTGGCCTTCGTGGTGACGCCCGACGGGAGCGTGCGCCGCGTCGAGCTCGGGCCCTTGCACGAGCTGGAGGCGCTCGTCGCCGACTGGCGCGGCGCGCTCGGGCGGCCGATCGCGGCGCGCGGCCTGAGCGCGCCCGGCCCGTCGGACGGCGCGGATCGGCTCCTCTCCCTGGGAGAGGAGCTGCGCGCGCGTCTCCTCGACCCGCTGCTCGCCGTGGCGGGCGAGGTCGACGCCTTGCACGTGGTCCTGGACGACGTCGTGCACCTCGTGCCGCTCGACGCGCTGCCGCTCGGAGCCGGGCTCGTCGGCGAGCGCGTCCGGATCCGGAGCGAGGTCGGGCTCGCACGGCTCGTCCGGGGGCCGCGGCCGCTCGCCCCAGGCGGCGGGCTGACGGCCGCGGGAGGGATCGACTACGACGCCGCGCAGGGCGACGCATCGCCGGTCCGGCCCGAAACGGCGACGCCGTCCGTGGCGGCGGACACGACGCGCTCGGGCGCGGCGGTCGCGTTCGCGCCGCTACCGGAGACGAGCGGCGAGACGGCCTCGATCGCGGCGCTCTACCGCGCCGCCTTCGAGCGCGAGGCGCAGGTGATCTCGGGCGCTACCGCCACCAAGGCCGCGCTCCGCGCCGCGGCGCCGGAGACGCGCTTCCTGCACCTCGCGACGCACGGATGGTTCGCGAGCGAGGGCCTCCGCGCGCCGCTCGATCCGCCGTCCGACGCACGCTCGCGCACCGTCCTCGCGCGCGCCGCCGAGACGCTGGCCGGCTTCGCGCCGGAGACGCTGTGCGGCCTCGCGCTCGCCGGCGCGAACCGCGGCGAGGATGCGCTCGGGCGCGTGCCGGGCCTCCTGACCGCCGAGGAGCTCGCGAGCTTCGACCTGCGCGCGTGCGAGCTGGCCGTGCTGTCCGCCTGCGAGACGAACGTCGGCATCCGCCGTGCGGGCCAGGGCATCCAGTCGCTGCAGACGGCGCTGCACG
This sequence comes from uncultured bacterium, assembly GCA_902826945.1. The sequence continues at coordinate 11,688 of CADEGS010000018.1, forward strand.
CGGCCGGCGCGCGCAGCGTGATCACGTCGCTCTGGAAGGTCGACGACGCGGCCTCGCGCCGGCTCTTCGAGCTCTTCTACACGGAGCTCTGGCAGGAGGAGCTCGGCGAGCACGACGCCCTCTGGCGGGCGAAGTTGGCCCTGCGGGCCGAAGGGCACCCGCCGCGCGACTGGGCCGGCTGGGTGCTGTCGGGCGAGCCGCAGTAGCGTGCGGCCCCGGCCCGGCGACCGGGGCGGCGCGCGCGTCAGGCGCGGCGGCCGAGCCAGCCGCGCCACGCCAGCGGGAACGTCCCGCCTGCAGCGCTCGGCTTCGTCGCTCCTCCTCGGCGGTCCGTCGGTCACGCCGGGCGTCGTGCGCGCGCGAGGCGCTCGCGGAAGGCGCGGACCGCCTCGATCGGGAAGACCTTCCAGCGGATCTCCAGCTCCTCGCCGTCCCGGAGCCGCAGCCTCTCGCGGACGGGCGCGCGGCTCGCGGGCGGCTGCCAGGACGAGACCTCGCGCACGTCCTCGTAGCGGATGCTGCGGCGCGCGCGGAAGGGCGCGCGGTAGGTGAGCGCGTCGCCGCCGAGCTCCAGCCGGAACGCGGCGAGCCACGGCGCGAGCACGGCCGCGGGCAGGAGGCAGCACGCGAGGAAGGCGAGCTCGTGCCGGCCGCGGACCACCCAGCCGGCGATCCACAGACCGGTGAGGAGCGCGGAGGGCCAGCACAGGGCGATGTACGAGGCGGGCGCCGCCCGGAACGCCAGGCGCTCGGTCGCCGCGTGCGGAGCGGATCGAGGATCCGTCGGCGGGTCTCGCTCGGGGGGCGTCATGCGTGCGGGCCTCCGCGCTCCGGTCTCGCCGCGAGGGCAGGGCACCGGAAGGAAGGACGGCGGAGCGAGCATGCAGCTTCGGGCGAGGCGATCGCAAGCGGTCGGGGCGGGGATCCTCCCGGTCGATCGCCGCCGTCCACCCACGAGCGGCGCGTGCCGCGTCCGGTCCAGACGAGCGGGCCGCGCGGGATGGCTCCTGAGGCTCTCAGTCGATCCCGGGCAGGAGGGCGTCGCCCGCGATCCGGCGCGCCTCGCGCAGGCCGGAGACGAGCGCGCCGTGGACCGTGGCGTAGAGCAGGGGCTCGGTCGCCTCGCCGGCGAAGAGCAGGCGCCCGTCCACGGGCTCGGCCAGCTCGCGCATGTCGTCCGGGGTCGCGCCAACGGGCAGGTAGCTGTAGGAGCCGAGCGTCCACGGGTCGTCGCGCCAGCGCGTCACGTGCGTCGCGATCGGCGCGGGGACGCCGGGGCCGAAGATCGCGCGCAGCGCGTCCAGCGCGCGCGCCACCATCTCGTCGTCGTCCCAGCGGTCGAGCGCGTTGCGCGCGCTCCGGCCGCCGGTGAGGCAGACCAGCGTCGGAGCGCCGGCCGCGACGCTCCAGTCCGTGAAGCCGGGGAACTCGCCGGGCGTCTCGGCGATGTAGAGGAAGGTCGAGAACGGGCCGCGCTCGCGCCAGAACGGCTCCTCGAAGCGCAGGACGACCTTCTCGAGGTTGCCCATGTCGAGGCGCCCGATCGCGGACAGCTTCGACGCCGGCAAGGGCGGATCGAACGCGATCCTCCCGGCCTGGAGCACGCCGACGGGCACGGTCACGATCGCGTGGCTGCCGCGCAGCTCGCCCGAGGGGGTCGTGACCGCCACGCCGAGGGCGTCGTACGCGATGCGCGAGACCGGCTGCTCCAGGCGGACGTCGAGGTCCCGCGCGAGCGCCTCGACGACGCGCGCGTAGCCGCCCGGCAAGACGTGGTTCCCGCCCGCGAACTCGGTGTACGGAGACTCGACGTAGGCGCGCAGGGACATCCGGTCCGGCGGTCCGGCCTCGTACAGCTCGATCAGGAGCTGCGTGAGCGCGAAGGACGCGTGGCGCCGCTGGCTCTCGGTCCGCTCGCCGTCGCCGTCGAGGAAGGCCTCGATCGCGTCCTGCATCGAGGCGTCGGGCGGCAGCGCGGCCGCCAGCTCCGCCAGCCGGCTCTCGAACGCGCGCGTGGCCCGCAAGAGCTGCAGGTGGCCGCCGTCGGTCGCGCCGTCCGAGGCCGCGTCGTGGATCAGGCCCATGCCGAAGCCGTCCGGCCGGTGCTCGATCCCCAGCGCGTCGCACAGGGCGGCCAGCGGGTTGCCCACGACGCCGTGCAGGAACATCGCCCCGGCGTCCACCGGCGCGCCGCCGACGTCGAGCGTGTGGATGCGGCCGCCGATGCGGTCGCGGGCCTCCAGCACGACGACGTCGCGCCCGGCGTCGTGGAGCGCGCGCGCCGCCGCGAGGCCGGCGACCCCGGCCCCGACGACGATCACCGGCCGCTCGATGGGCCTCGCGGGCTCTGCGGGCGCCGCGACCGTCCGGCAGGCGCCGAGCAGGAAGAGGCCGAGCGTCGAGGCCGCGCGGGCGCGCATCGCCCGCGCAGGATACCCGAGGCGATCGTCCTGGAGGCGCCGGGCCAGCCCGTTCCGGGCGGCGCGCGCGTCAGGCGTGGCGGCCGAGCCAGCCGCGCCGTCCCATCCACTTCGCGAGCTCCAGCACCGGCACGACGGTCAGCGCCAGCGTCCCGGCCAGCGCCCAGTCCGTCCACGCCAGCGCGAACGTCCCGAACGGCTCGTGCAGCGCCGGCACGTACACGAGCAGCGCCAGCAGCACGAGCTCCCACGCGACGGCGGCGTTCAGCCAGCGGTTCGCGAACGGCTCGCGCGCCACGGAGCGGCGGTCGGAGCGGTAGCAGTACGCCTTCAGGAACTGGATCAAGACGAGCGACACGAAGGTCGTCGCCATCGCCTCGGACAGGGGTCGGCCCGCGCGCAACAGTCCCGCGAAGAGGGCCGCGTTCACGGCTCCCGACCAGATCCCGCCGGCCAGGAGCAGCACCACGAGCCGGCGCGTGAACACGCCGCCGCGCGGCGCGCGGGGCGGCCGCCGCATCAGGTCGGGCTCGGCCGGATCGACGGCCAGCGCGAGCGCGGGCAGCCCGTCGGTCGCCAGGTTGACGTAGAGGAGCTGCACCGCGCTGAGCGGCAGCGGCAGCCCGGCGAGGGTGGCGGCCGCCATCAGCAGGATCTCGCCGGTGTTGGAGGAGAGCAGGTACGTCAGGTACTTCCGGATGTTGCCGAAGACCGTGCGGCCCTCCTCGACCGCCGCGACGATCGACGCGAAGTCGTCGTCCAGCAGGGTCATGGCCGCCGCCTCCTTGCTCACGTCCGTGCCGGTGATGCCCATGGCGACGCCGACGTCCGCCTGCTTCAGCGCGGGCGCGTCGTTGATGCCGTCGCCCGTGACCGCCACCACCTCGCCGCGCGCCTGCCAGGCGCGCACCACGCGCAGCTTGTCGGCCGGGGAGACGCGCGCGACCACGCGGATCGACGGCGCCTCGCGCGCGAGGTCTTCGTCGCTCAGGCCCTCGAGGTCGCTGGCGGAGAGGACCTTCCCCCCGTCCAGCAGGCCGAGCTCGGCGGCGACCGCTCGCGCCGTGAGCGGGTGGTCGCCCGTCATCATCACCGCCGTGATCCCGGCGCGCCGGCAGGCCTCGATCGCGCGCCGGGCCTCCGGCCGGGGCGGGTCCATCATCGCGAGCAGGCCGAGGAAGGTCATCGCGCGCTCGGCGTGCTCGAGGCCGGTGCCGTGCTTCCTCGCGACCGCCAGCACGCGCAGCCCCTCGCCCGCCAGGCGGCGCACGGCGGCCTGGATGCGCTCGCGTCCCGCCGTGTCCAGGTCCCGCTCGCCCTCGGGGCCGAGCTCGCGCGAGCAGGTCGCGGCGATCTCCTCGGCGGCTCCCTTGGAGCAGGCCAGCGTCCCCTCGGGCGTCTCGTGCAGCGTGGTCATGCGCTTGCGCTCGGAGGTGAACGGGAGCTCGCCCACGCGCGGCCGGCGCTCCGCCAGCGCGGCGGGATCCAGCCCCGCCTTGAGCGCCGCCGTCACGATCGCGCCCTCGGTCGGGTCGCCCTCGACGCGCCAGCGCTCCCCTTCGCGCAGCACGCGCGCGTCGCAGACCAGCGCGGCCGTCTGCAGGAGCTCGAGCACCAGGGCGGGCGGGTCGATCCTCCGGTCGTCGCGGCGCAGCTCGCCCGTCGGGGCGTAGCCGGTGCCGGTCACCTCGTAGACGGCGTCCGCCACGACCAGCCGGCGGACGGTCATCTCGCCCCGCGTGAGCGTGCCCGTCTTGTCGGAGCAGATCACCGAGGTGCTGCCGAGCGTCTCGACCACCGGCAGGCGGCGCACGAGGGCGTTGCGGCGCAGCATGCGCCGCACGCCGATCGCGAGCGACACGGTGACGACCGCGGGCAGTGCCTCGGGCACCACGGCCACGGCCAGCGCGACGCCGAAGAGCAGCATGTCGAGGAGCGGCATGCCGCGCGCGAGGCCGAGCAGCACGATGGCCGCCACCACGACGAGCGCCGCGATCCCGAGCGAGCGTCCCAGCCGGTCCAGCTCCTCCTGGAGCGGCGTGCGGCTCGCCTCGACCGTCTGGACGAGCCCGCTGATCTGCCCGAACTCCGTCTCCATGCCGGTGGCGACGACCGCCGCCCGGGCCCGGCCGCGGGTGACCAGGGTGCCGGCGTAGACCATGGCGGTGCGGTCGCCCAGGGGCAGCCGGGCGTCCTGCAGCGGCTCGGTCCGCTTCTGCACCGCGACCGACTCGCCGGTCAGCGCGGCCTCGTCCACCGACAGATCGACCGCCAGGCTGAGCCGCGCGTCGGCGGGGACCCGGTCGCCCGCGCACAGCTCGACGACGTCCCCGGGCACGAGCTCGCGCGCGGGGACCGTGCGCAGCGCGCCGTCCCGCAGCGCGCGCGCGGTCGGCGCGGCCATGCGCCGCAGCGCCAGGATCGCCCGCTCGGCGCGGTGCTCCTGGACGAAGCCGAGCGCCACGGCCAGCAGCACGATGGCCGCGATGGCCACGGCCTCGACGGTGTGCCCCAGCGACGCCGAGACGGCCGTGGCCGCGAGCAGGAGGACGACGAGGACGTTCGCGAGCTGCGCGCGGAGCGTGGCCCAGGCGGACGTGGCGCGCAGCTGGACGAGCTCGTTCGGGCCCGACCGCTCGAGCCGTCGGCGTGCCTCCGCGCCCGTTAGACCGTCCGCGGACGTCTCGAGCCTCGCCAGCGCGCTCGCCGCGGACAGCGTGTGCCACGCCACGGCCGCGCCGCGCGGCGGCCGGACGGCAGCGCCGGGATCCTCCTTCGGACGACGAGCCACTCGGTGCCCTCCGCTGCGGTGGGGCGCGATCGGCCTGCGATCCCGCCCGCCGCGCCGGCCAATCTAGCGACGAGCGCGCCGCCGCCATCGGGCATCTCGGAGGCGGGAGGACCGAGGCAGCCCCCTCGCAGAGCTTGCCGGGCCGTCGAGCTGGGGCTATACGCCCCGACCGCCCTGGCCGAGGGCTGCGCGCCCTCGCTCGCGCCCGCCAACCGCCCCCGATGGTTCCGCCCGCACCCGCCCCCGCCGCTCCGCACGCGCGCCCGCTCCTCTTCGCGAGCGGCGCTCTGGCCCTCGTCCTCTGCGCGCCCGCGGGCGGCGCGCTCGCCGAGGGGCGCCAGGAGGCGGCCCAGGCCGCCGCGCAGGAGGGGCCTCCCGCCCAGGAGCTGCCGCCCGCCGTCGAGCGCTTCGACCTCGACCTGCTGCGCCAGCGCGCGCAGCGCCTCGCGGAGGGGGAGCCGCGCGCGCTGGAGGCGGAGCTACCGCGGGAGCTGGCGGAGCTCGACTACGACGGCTACCGGCGGATCGCGTTCCGGCCCGAGGCGCGCCTGTGGCAGGACGCCGATCGGGGCTTCGCGCTGGAGCCGATGCACCTCGGCTCCTTGTTCCGCATCCCGGTGCGCATCCACGAGGTCGTGGACGGGCGGCTGCGCGAGATCCCGTTCCGCTCGGAGTGGTTCGAGTACCGCGACGGCTCGATCGCGCCGCCCGCGGGCGACGACCTCGGCTACTCCGGCTTCCGGCTGCGCAGCCCGCTCAACCGGCCCGACGAGTCGAGCGAGTTCCTGGTGTTCCAGGGCGCGAGCTACTTCCGCGGCGTCGGGCGCAACCAGGGCTACGGGAGCTCCGCGCGCGGCCTGGCGCTCCGCACGGCGGACCCGGAGGGCGAGGAGTTCCCCGCCTTCACCGAGCTCTGGCTGGCGCGGCCCGACACGGGCAGCACGCAGGTCCGCTTCCACGCGCTGCTCGAGAGCCGCTCCGTCGTCGGCGTCTACACGTTCGTGGCCACGCCCGGCGACGAGACGCTGCTCGAGGTCGAGGCCACGCTCTGGCCGCGCGTCGACCTCGACCGCACCGGCCTGGCGCCGCTGACGTCGATGTTCCTGTTCGACGCGCGCACCCGGCACGCCTTCGACGACTTCCGCGGGGCGGTCTGCGACGCGAACGGCCTGCAGATGGTCAGCGGCGCGGGCCGGCGCCTCTGGCGCCCGCTCGCCAACCCGCGCGCCTTGCAGGTCTCGGCCTTCGTCGACCAGGACCCCAAGGGCTTCGGCCTCGTGCAGCGGCGGCGGGACTTCGCCAGCTACGGCGACCTGGAGGCGCGCTACGAGCGGCGGCCGAGCGTGTGGGTCGAGCCGGTCGGCGCGTGGGGCAAGGGCGCGGTGGTGCTGGTCGAGATCCCGATGGGCTCGGAGTTCAACGACAACATCGTGGCCTTCTGGCGACCCGACGCCCCGCTGCGCGGCGGCGAGCCCTTCGCCTTCGCCTACCGCCTGCGCTGGTGCGACCAGCCGCCCGACGGCTCGCCGCTGGCGCGCGTGGAGGCCACGCGCACGGGGCTGGCGCCGGGCAGCGGCCGGCGACTGATCGTGATCGACTTCTCCGCGCCCGAGGGGCTGCCCGAGGGGCCGTTCGAGGTCTCGGCGAGCTGCTCGCAGGGGACCCTGCTGGACGTGCGCCAGGAGCGCCTGCCCGTGGACGGGATGCGGCGCGTGACGCTCGAGTTCGACCCCGGCGACGCCGAGCTCAGCGAGATGAGCGTCTTCCTGCGCCAGGGCGAGACGCCGGTCAGCGAGACCTGGCTGCACCGCTGGACCAGGCCGTGACGCGCGCGGAGCGAGACGGCGCGCCGGGCGACGGGGCCGCGCGCGCCGTGCCGGCGGCCGCGCGCGAGACGGCGCCGGAGGGAGCGCCGGCCGCCGCCGGCGCGCGCGCCCCGACGCCGCCGCCGGCGCCGCTCGCGATGCCCACGCAGGCCCTGCGCCGCGTGCGGCGGCGGCGCGGCGCGAGCGGCGGGCCGTGGGTGGCGGCCGCGCGGCTCGTGACCTTCGGCGGCGCGGCGCTCCTGACCTGGCACGCGGCGGCGACGATGCTCGCCGCGATCAGCATCGGGCACACGAGCGCGCTGCAGTACGCGCTGCTCGTCCTGTTCGTCGCGACCTTCGCGTGGATCGCCCTGGCGAGCGCCGCGGCGCTGGCCGGCTTCCTGCCGCGCCCGGCCTTCCGGCGCGCGCCGGACGGGCCGCTGCCGGCGCGCACCGCGCTCGTGATGCCGGTCTACAACGAGGACCCCGCCGAGACGGCCGCCGCGCTGCTCGCGATGGGGCGCGGGCTCGCCGAGCTCGGCCACGGCGAGCGCTTCGAGCTCTTCGTCCTGTCCGACACGACGCGGCCCGAGGTCTGGCTGCGCGAGACCGCCGCCGTGGACGCCCTGCGGCGCGCGCTCGACGGCCGCATCGCGGTCTGGTACCGCCGCCGCTACCGGAACGCCGCGCGCAAGGCCGGCAACGTCGCCGAGTTCGTGCGGCGCTTCGGCGCCCGCTACGACGCGTTCGTGCTGCTCGACGCCGACAGCCTGATGGCGCCCGAGACGCTGGTGGCGATGGCGCGCGAGCTGCAGGCCGACCCCGAGCTGGGCCTGCTGCAGAGCGTGCCGCGCCTGGCCGGTGGCCGCGGCCTGTGGGCGCGCCTGCAGCAGTTCGCCGGACGCGTCTACGGGCCGGTCGTGGCGCGCGGCGTGGCGGCCTGGCAGGGCTTCGACGGCAACTACTGGGGCCACAACGCGATCCTGCGCACGCGCGCCTTCGCCGAGGCCTGCGGCCTGCCGGAGCTGCGCGGGCGCAAGCCCTTCGGCGGGCACGTCCTCTCGCACGACTTCGTCGAGGCGGCGCTCCTGCGGCGCGCCGGCTGGACGGTGCGCATGGACCCCGACCTCGACGGCTCGTACGAGGACGGCCCGCCCGCGCTGCTCGACGTCGCGCAGCGCGACCGGCGCTGGGCGCAGGGCAACCTGCAGCACGCGCAGCTGCTCGGCGCGGCCGGCCTCGCGCCGATCAGCCGCGCGCACCTCGTGCTCGGGATCGCGAGCTACCTGGCCTCGCCGCTGTGGCTGGCGCTGATCGTCGTGGGCATGGCCCTGGCCGTGATCGCGGCCACCACCGAGCCCGAGTACTTCCGCGAGCCCTTCCAGCTCTTCCCCGACTGGCCGCGCTTCGACAGCGCGCGGCTCCTCTACCTGTTCGCCATGTCGCTCGGCGTGCTGCTGCTGCCCAAGGCGCTGGGCGTCGCGCGCGCGCTGGCGCGCCCCGAGCTGCGGCGCGCCGCCGGCGGCGGCGCGCGGCTGGTGGGGAGCGCGCTCCTCGAGCTGGCGCTCTCCTCGCTCTACGCGCCGATCCTGATGGCGATGCAGACGCGCCAGGTGGTCGAGATCCTGGCCGGCAAGGACTCGGGCTGGAGCGCGCAGCGCCGCGGCGACGCCTCGACGCCCTGGAGCGCGGCGCTCCGCCGCCACGCGAGCCACACGCTGCTGGGCCTCGCCGCGACGGTGCTGCTCGCCTTCACGACGCCGCAGCTCATCGGCTGGATGGCGCCCACGCTGCTCGGGCTCGTGCTCTCGGTCTGGCTCTCGCGCCTGAGCGGCAGCCGGGCGCTCGGCGACGCGCTGCGGCGCGCGCGCTGGCTGGGCACGCCCGAGGAGCTCGACCCGCCCGCGGTGCTGCGCGCGCGCGACGCGGCGCTCGCGACCTTCCGGCCGCTCGCGGCGCGCGCCGACCTCGACCTCCTGGCGCGCGACCCGGAGGCGCGCCGCGCGCACTACGCCTGGGTCGAGCCCCTGCCGCGGCCCGAGCCCGGCCGCCCCGACCTCGACCGCCTGGCGGCCGCGGCGAAGGTGGCCGACGCCGCGGACCTGCGCCAGGCCTGGGGCTGGATGACGCCGGCGGAGCGCCTGGTGCTGCTCTCGCGCGCCGACTGGCTCGAGTCGTTGCTGGCCAGGGAGCCGCGCGCGTCCGGCGGCCGCGCGCGAGCCCCGGCGGACGGAGCGCTCTCCTAATCAGCCCGGCGGCGCCGGGTCCGCTCGCTCGCGCTCGACCAGCGCCAGGGCGAGCGCGCGCGCGCCGCGCGCCAGCGCGCCGTAGAAGCCGTCCTCGGCGGCCACGCGGGCCAGCGCGCGCGCGGACCACTCCAGGTGGTCGCGCGCGATCGTCGCGGCGACCGCCGGCGCGTCCTCGAGCGCGGCGGACCACAGGAGGAGCAGGCTGCCGAGGTGGTCAACGGGCGCGCCGCGCGCGGCGCCGCGCTGGTAGGAGACGCCCGCCGCCGCCGCGAGCTGGCGCACGCGCACCGCCGCGTCGCCCTCGTAGCGGCCCTGCGTCCAGAGCGACTGGACGAGCGGGCTCCCCTCGGGGCTGAGGAAGAGCCGGTGGTAGTCGGCGCCGCGCTCCTCGAGCCACGCGTCCTGCTCGGCGGGGGAGGGGAGCGCGAGCCCGAGCCCTTGCAGCGGAGCGGAGAGCCCGGGCGCGCGCAGGCGCTCGAGGTCGGCGGCCTGCGGCTCGCGCAAGAGCAGGCCGCCGAAGAGCTCCGCGACGGCGCGCAGCGAGGCCTCGTGCGCGGCGACGCGCTCCGCGCCGGCGCTCACGAGAGCTTGCGCACGCGCACGACCGTGCTGTTGAACGCCTGCTGGCCGGAGATCCAGTCCGGCGCGATCGGCAGCACGTGGTTCTGCGCCCAGCCGTTGCCGGTGTTCCGCTTCCAGCGCGTGCGCTCGCCGTTCGAGTCGTCCTGCCACCACATGTTGCGCTCCCAGTCCTCGTCGCGCAGCCCGACGGGGTCCATGCCGGCCGCCTGGCCGCCCAGGGCGTCGGCGCGGCGCGCCTGCGCGACGCGCGTGTACTGGTCGTGGCCGAGCGAGTTCGAGATCGCGATCGCGGCGGGGTGGACGCCCTTCGTGACGACGACCGGCAGCGCCAGCGTCTGCCCGACGGGGCCGTCGCCCAGCGCGAGCCCGGGCAGGGCCTTGTGCAGCGTGCGCGAGCGGTAGCCGGTGAGCTCGACCCAGTCGCCGCTCCGCAGCCCCAGGCGCCGTGCGGTGTCGGGGTGGATCCAGGCCGGGTTCGAGTGCACGATCTCCGAGCACCACTTCAGGTTGGCCGTGCGCGCGTGGTTGTGGACGCACCACTTGAAGGAGGTCATCACGAGCTGGTCGTCGGCCAGGCCGTGGTGCTCCTCGGGCAGCTCGAAGCGCGGCCAGGGCGAGAGGTCGTACTCGAAGCCCTTGTGGTGCGCGGCGCGGCCCTTGCCCTTCGAGTTCGCGATCGCGGTCAGGGCCGAGGTGTCCTCGTTGCGCGCCGTCCGGGCGACGAACGAGGAGTGCACCTCGAGCTTGCGGCTGGGCGTCTTGAAGCCGCGCACGGCCCGCTCGCCGAGGCGGATGCCGATGCCCTTCCCGTCCTTCGTCACGATCCCGGTGGCGGGGTCGGTCTGCGAGCCGGCGAGCTCCTCTGCGGAGAGCGGCTCGAGGTAGGGCTCGAGGTAGGGTCGCTCGTCGGGGTCCTCGTAGGCGCCCTCCGCGCGCAGGAAGGCGAGCGGGTCGGCGTAGCGCTCGCGGTCGAAGGGGATGTCCTTCGTCCACTCGCGCAGGTACTCCTCCTGCGTGTGCCGCGCGAACCATTGCTCGGCCATGTCGCCGCCCATGCGCCGCGCGAGCTCGGGCAGGATCTCGCGCAGGTCCTTCGCCTCGCCCAGCGGCTCCGACACCGGCCAGCGCACGTTGACGTAGGGCTTCAGGTTGTAGGCGCCGCGCGCGTCGAGCTCCCAGCGCTCGAGGTACGTGGTCCAGGGCAGGACCATGTCGGCGAAGCTCGCCGTCTCGTTGTAGAAGGGGTTGATGCAGACGTGGAACCCGATCTTGTCCTCGTCGCGCAGCACCGCGCGCGTGACGTCCATCTCGGGCCAGGTCAAGGGCGAGTCCAGGTTGTAGGTCATGTAGACCCGGATGCGCGCGCGCTCCTGGCGCAGGTACCAGTACACGATCTCGCCCACGCGCATCGCGTCCCAGGTGTTGGCGAGCACGAACTCGGGCGGGTCGGCGAGGAGCGACTTCGTCTTGCTCTTCTCCGGCTGCGGCGGGAGCCGGAAGCGCTTGCCGTCCAGCCCGCCGGTCCACATCCAGCACCAGCCGCCGCGCTTGCCGACGCTGCCGACGAGCGCGTTGAGCAGGATGATGCAGCGGTCGTTCCCGTAGCCGTTCACGTGCGCCGACGAGCCGCGGTTGCACATCGTCGTCGCGCGCGGCGCGGCGGCGGCGAACTCGCGCGCGATGCGCGCGATGTCGGCCGCCGGCACGGTGCTGACCTCCTCGGCCCACGCCGGCGTGGCGTCCTTCAGCACGTTCTCCCAGACGTCCTCGAGGCTCGCGTTGGCCCAGGTCCCGAACCACTCGCGGTCGGCCAGGCCCTCGGCCACGATCACGTGGCCCAGCGCCAGCGCGATCGCGCCGTCGGTGCCGGGGCGCGGCATGAAGAACTCGTCGGAGTTGCCGGCCGTGTTCGACATGCGCACGTCGAACGTCACGAGCTTCGCGCCGTTCTCGAAGCGCGCCTTCTGGATGCGCTGCGCGCCGGCGACGTGCCCCTGGTGCGCCTCGAACATGTTCGAGCCGAAGTTCAGGATGTACTTCGTGTGCTCGTAGTCGCCGAGGTCCCAGTCGGACTCGAACAGGTAGGTCGAGTTGGCCGCGCGCCGCGCCGCCGAGCACAGCCCGCGGTGGTTGAGCTGCGTCCTCGTGCCGAAGGCGTCGAGGAAGGCCGTGATGACGTCCGGCGTGCGGCTGCGCCCCTGGTGGAACGCGAACTCGGCGGGGTCGGTCGCGCGGCACTCGCTCAGCCGCTCGGCCAGCTCGTCGTAGGCCTCGTCCCAGGTGATGCGCCGCCAGCGGCCGCCGCCGCGCGGCCCGACGCGCCGCAGCGGGTAGAGCAGGCGCTCGGGGTGGTACTGGTGGTTGAGCCCGGCCTGGCCGCGCGCGCACAGCTTGCCGCGCGAGTTCGGGTCCTTCGGGTTGCCCTCGATCTTGATCACGCGCCCGTCCTTGACGTGCGCGATCGTGCCGCACACGGTCGAGCACAGCTGGCACATCCCGGGCACGCGCTCGGTGCCCTCGTACTTGTCGGGGTCGGGGAAGCGCGTCTTCCTGTTCGGCCCGGGGAGCGGGCAGACGCCCGGCGCCTGGCGCGCGTAGGGCTCGCCCGCGCCCGCCTTCCACACGCGCGCGCTCTCCGACTCGCTCGCGGCGCGGCCGCGCACGGGCCGCGCGCCCGCGCGGCCCGCCGCGCAGGCGGCCAGGCCGCCGCCGACGAGCGCGGCGCCGAGGCGCAGGACGGCGCGTCGATCGTGCGCGGCGCTCACCGCGGGCCTCCTTCCTCGCCGTCGAAGCCCGGCTCGCCCCACTCGTAGACGCTGTACGCGTCGCCGCGGTAGCTCTGGCCCTCGCGCGGGATCTTGGGCTCCCAGCTCGCCAGCGGATGGTTCGCGTCCACGGCGAAGCGCATGCGCGGGTGCGTCCCCTTCTCGGGGCGCAGCGTCTCGAGCGCGCCCTCGCGCTCGAGCTCGCTCGCGACGCGCGAGACGGGGGAGTCGGGGTCGTTCAGGTCGCCGAAGTGGAGCGCGGAGCTCGGGCAGGTCGCGACGCAGGCCGGCTCCATGCCGACGTCCACGCGGTGCGTGCAGTTGTGGCACTTGACCGCCTGGTTCGCGACGGGGTCGATGTAGATCGCGCCGTAGGGGCAGACCTCCTTGCACGCGGCGTGTCCCGAGCACGCGTCGTAGTCCACGACCACGGTCCCGCCCGCGCCCTTGTGCAGCGCCCCGCACGGGCAGGCCTTGATGCACGGCGCGTCCTCGCAGTGCTGGCACGCCATCGGCACCATGATCCGCGCGACCGCGCCGCCCGCGCGCGTGTGGTCGTGGTAGATCGTCTGGCGGATGAAGCTGCCGAGCGGCACGTCGTTCTCCGCCTTGCAGGCCACCTCGCAGGCGTGGCAGCCGAAGCAGCGGCGCGTGTCGACGACCCACCCGTAGCGCTTGCCGTCGTCGGGCGCGCTCATGCGCTCGCGCCATTCCTCCTCGGGCAGGAAGAGCTCCTCGGGTGCGCGCCCGCGCGGCGCGGCGTCCGCGCCGGCCGCGGCGCCGCCCAGGCCGGCGATCAGGACCTGGCGGCGGCTAGGCCCGTCCGGCTCGCGCGGCGCTTCCGACCCGTCCCCGGATTCGCGTGCATCGTCTCGCATCGGCTCGTCGCCCTCGACTCCCGCTGGCCAGCGGATCCACGGGGCGCGAACCGGGGGGAGTCGAAGTGGATGCCGAGGACGGAGCACGTCCCGGCGACCGGCCACGCCGCCACGAGGAGCGGCGGCTTCAGCGGAAGCCGGTGCCGCGGTGCGTTGCGGGCCGAGCGCGACGGCGACTCACGCGCGCAGTCTAGGCGATCCGATCGCGCGCGGGCCGCAAGAAAAACGTCAGGCGCCGCGCAGGCCGGCCCTGCGCAGGAGGGCCATCATCGGGCACCAGTTCGTGAACGCGGACTGGAGCAGGTTGAGGCCGACGAAGCCCGTCAGCCAGAGCCAGGTCGGGTGTCCGAGCGCCGCCTGGCCGCTCGCCGCCGCGAGCGCGATCGAGAGCAGGACGACGGAGCCGGCGATGCCGCGGAGCGCGCGTTCGATGGTCATGGCGTGCGATGAGGAGGGGTTCTCCCGCTGAGAGCGCGGCGCTCGGCGCGGGTTCCCGGCCGCCCCGGAAATGGCCGCGATCCGCCCGGGTGCCGTCGCCCGCGCCCGTGCGGGAGCCAGCGGCTCCCGGGCGACGACGTCGCGACGCGCCCCCGCTCGCTCTCCGGCCGCAGCCGGGCGCTGCGCAGGCCCAGCCGGCGGGCGCCTGGGCGCAGCGCCCGCGCCGCCTGGCGATTCAGCGCGCGCTCGGGCCGGCCGCGCGCTCGCGCGCCGCGCGCGGCCTGGGCTCGTAGGTCAGGCTGACGGTGAGCGAGCGGCGCAGGGCGTCCGAGCCGTCGAACTCCGAGCGCGTCTCGTGGCCCAGGTCCTGCGCGCCGATCGCCAGCCAGAGCTCGTCGCTCGCGCGCCAGCCGAGGCGCGCGTCCACGCGCACGTGCTCCGCGTCCTCGAACTCGCCGCCCAGCCCCTCGACGGCGTACACGCCGAGGTCGAGCTCCCAGTCGGCGCCCAGGTCGAGGTACGAGCGCAGGTTGGCCAGGTGGCGCGGGCTGGCATCGGCGGTCACGAGCTCGATTCCGTCGTGGGCGCGCTCGAAGTCGTCCTGGAGCAGCGCGTACGCCGCGCGCAGGCGCCAGCGATCGACGGGGCGCAGGTCGAGCGCCAGCTCGCCGCCCCAAGACTCGCCCTTCACGTCGTTGTCGAGCAGCACCTTCCCGCTCGGGCGCACGCTGCGGCTGCCGAGGTCGTAGGTGCTGCTCCAGAAGAGCGCCAGGTCGAGCGAGGCGCGCTCCGAGAGCCGCCGGCGCGCCCCGAGCTCGGCCACGTTCCCCTTCTCGGAGCCGAAGCCCGGGTTGCCCGAGACGGCGCTCTTCGCGGTCAGCGTGCGCTCCTCGATCGAGGGCGTGCGGACCGTGTGCGTGAAGCCGGTCCACAAGAGCAGGTCGTCCTGCGGCGTCCAGGTCGCGCGCAGCGTCGGCTGCGTCTCCATGCGCGTGAACTCGTTGTGCTCGACCTGCAGGCCGGGCTCGATCGTGAGGCGCAGCGCCGGCAGCAGCACGCGCTCCGCCAGGAACACGCGCAGGTTCCTCTGCACGACGTCGGCGGGCTCGTAGGAGAGCTGGGCGGGGTCGTCGCCCCGCAGGCGGCTGTGGATCACGCGGTAGCCGACGCCCAGCGTCAGCGTGCTCGTCGCGCTCAGCGGCAGCACGCGGCTGAGCTCCACGTCGAGCGTCTCGATGCGCACCTCGGCCAGCGAGGCGTCGTCCTGGCGGTCGAGCGCGTACCAGGTGCGCAGCGTCGTGCCCGAGGCCGGGTCCTCCAGCGCGGCCAGCAGCATGTGCCCGTCCCGGTCGCTCCGCACGGGCGCGGGCTGGAGCGCGGACGGGTCGCGCGAGGGGTCGGTGAAGGCGCCGTCGTAGCCGCGGCCCCACAGCGTCAGGCGCTTGCCCGACTCCGTGCTCCAGTCGGCGCGGAAGCCGCCGCCGCCGATGTCGCGCTCGGCCTCCACGCCGAGGAACGGGCGCGCCAGCGGGTCGTACTCGGAGAACGTGCCCCACACGCGGAACGCGCCGCGCTCGCCCAGCGCTCCGCCGGCGCGCGCCGCGACGTGCCGGTCGTCGGTGCCCTGGCGCGCCGAGGCGCGCAGGCCCTGCGTGCGCGCGCTGTCCTTCGTGATCACGTGCACGATGCCGTTCACCGCGCTGGTGCCGGTCAGGACGCCGGCCGGCCCGCGCACGATCTCGACGCGCTCGACGTCGTCGAGGTCGATGTCGAGGAGCGGCCACCACGTGCCGGAGAAGAGCGGCGTGCTGACCACGACCCCGTCCACCATCACGAGCACCTGCGTCAGGAGCGCCTCGCTCGTCGGCGAGACGCCGGCCGTGTAGCCGCGCGCCGTCACGTCCCAGGCATTCGTGCGCCGGCGCACGACGTGGAAGCCCGGCGCCATGCGCAGCGCCTCGGCCAGGGACGAGTGGCCGGAGCGGCGGAGCTCCTCGCCGCTGATCCCGTACGTCGCGGCCGGCAGCTCCCACGCGTCGGCGCTCCCGATGACCCCGCCCTTCCAGGGAGGCTGGCCCCGCGCGGGCTCCTCCGCGGCCGGCGCGCCCTGCGGAAGCGGGGATCCCTCGCCGGCCGGCGGATCGGCGCCCGCCGCCGCGGCGCGCGCGAGCAGGAGGAGAGCGATCGTCTGCGCGAGCATGAATCGCTCTGGGAGGGCACTCTTGGCGGGGGGGAGGAGCGCGTGCGCCCGCCGGCTCGGAATGCTTTTCCTGGCGCGGACTCGCCTCGCTTCGCCCCGGTGGCCGGATCAGGCGAAGTCTATCCCGCCCCCGCGACGCGGCCGGACGCGCACGGCGGCGCGCGGACCGCCTGGTGAGCGACCGCTCGCCCGCTGCCCGACCTCTCGCGCGTCCTCGGCAAGCTCGCGAGCGCGAGCAACGAGTCCGATCAAGGAGGCGAGCGACCCTGTCCGGCCGCCCCGCGGGCTACGCGCGCAGCGCGTCGCTGCCCGCCGCCTCGGCGAGGAGGTCGAAGAGCTCGGCCTCCTCGAAGGGCTTGTGCAGGAGCGGGCGGCCGCACCGGTGCTGGAAGGCGACGGCCTCGGGCGCGTACGGGTCGCCGGTGACGTAGACGACGCGCTCGCTCAGCGCGGGCTCGCGCGCGCGCAGGCGCTCGCAGAAGCCGGCTCCGCCGATGCCGGGCATGCGCAGGTCGCACAGGACGGCGCCGACCCCTTCGAGCGGCAGCGCCAGCGCCTCCTCGGCGGAGGACGCCTCCGTCACCGCCCAGCCGCGGCGCTCCGCCATGCGCCGCACGAGCGAGCGCAAGGACGGCTCGTCGTCGACGACGAGCAGCCGCTCGCCCGCCGGCGGCGCGGGCGCCGGACGCTGCGGCAGGAGGCCAGCGTGCTCGTGCGGCAGGCGCACGACGAAGGCGGCGCCGCCCTCGGGGCGGCTCGTGACCGAGATCGTGCCGCGGTGGCCGCGCACGATGCCGTGCGCGATCGAGAGGCCGAGCCCGGTGCCGCGGCCGGGCGCCTTGGTCGTGAAGAACGGCTCGAAGATGCGCTCGCGCAGCTCGTCCGGGACGCCCGGGCCCTCGTCGGTGACGCGCAGCACGACCTCGCCGCCCTCGACGCGCGCGCCGACGGTCACGCGGCCCGCCGGCGCGCCGGCGTCGAGCGCGTTCGAGAGCAGGTTCGCGAGCACCTGCTCGAGCCCGATGCGGTCGGCCGCGAGGCGCAGGCCGTGCATCGGCTCGATGCGCACGCGCTCCGCCGCGTCGCCCGCGCGCGCGCCCGCCAGGCCGCGCGCGACGCGCCGCACCAGGTCCTCGAGGTCGAGCTCCTCGCGCGGGTGCACCGACTGGCCGGCGAGCGCGGAGAGGTTGCGCACGATCCCGCGGCAGCGCTCGGCCTGCTCGACGACGATGGCGGCCTCGACGCGGCTCGCCTCGCGCCGCTCCAGCTCCTCGGCGTAGGCGAGGATCACGGTCAGCGGGTTGTTCAGCTCGTGCGCGACGCCCGACACGACGGTGCCGAGCGCGCGCAGGCGCTCGCCGCGCTCGATCTCGCGCGCGAGGCGCTCGCGCTCGCGCTCGGCGTCCAGCAGGCGGCGGTGCGCGTCCTGCAGCAGGCCGACGACCAGGCCCGCGCCGAGCAGGAGCTGCACGCCGAGGTCGAGGAACGAGTTGAGCGAGAGCAGCACGTGCGCGACGGGGCGCTGGCTCTCGAGCACGGCCAGCGCGTGAACGGTCCACGACACCGCCAGCCCGACGAGCGAGAGGCGCAGGATCGCCAGCCCCGCCTCGCCGCCCAGGTCGCGCAGCGCGCGCAGCGCGAGCAGCGCGCACGCGACCATCACGGGCGCCTGCAGCACGAGCAGGTCGTCCACCGCCGGCAGGACGAGCGGCGCCGCGGCGCCGGCGGCGACCAGCGCCGCGCGCGCCGGCGCGTGCCAGCGCGGCTCGCTGCGCCCGCCGAGCTCCAGGCTGCCGCGCACGAGCAGCGCGCCGAACAGGAACTTGAGCGCGGTGTAGAGCGCGTAGCAGAGGACGGGCAGCGGCTGGCCGTCCACCCAGACCTGGTACGAGGAGGCGACGTCGTGCGCGCGGAAGAAGCGCGCGCTCATCGCGCTCAGCGCGACGGCGAGCGCGACGAAGGCCCACAGGAAGGTGCGGAAGGCCGTCTGCGGCACGCGCCGCCGGATCGACGCGAAGAGCGCGACGAAGACCCAGGCCACGAAGGCCTGGACGAAGAGCCCCACCAGGGCGAGCAGGTCCAGGACGCGCAGCAGGAACACGGGCACAGCGTAGCGACTCGCGCGCCGCCGATCCGGTGCGGCGCGGCCGTTGCCGCGGGTCGTCGCGGCGGCGGGACGAGCGCGCGCGGCGCCCGGGAGGCCGGATTCGGTCAGCCGCCGGGGAACTCGAGGAAGCGCCCCCCGGGGTGGACCGGGACGCGCAGCCCGGGCTCGCGGCCGATGCGGGCGCTGTGGCCGCGCCAGTCGAGGTCCTCCAGCGGCTCGGAGCGGAAGCCGGAGGCGAGGGACGAGGCCAAGACCAGCGCCAGGAGCGCCAGCGCCACCGCTCGCTTCCAGCGCTCCGGCTGGCAGGCGAGCACGACCAGCGCCCAGGTCGTGAACAGGGCCGGCCCGTAGAAGTAGCGCATGCCCGCCCCGGGGGCGACGAGCAGGTCGGGGCGGCTGCGGAACTTGACCAGCACGGCGGCGAGCGGGAGCGCCCCGACGGCGAGGAAGCACGCGACGGCCGCGCGCTGGCGGCCGCGCGTGCCGGCCAGCGCGACGCCCCAGGTCGCGGCGAAGAGCGCGCACAGGAGCGCCGGCGACAGGCGGTAGGGGAGGCGCGTGCCGAGCACGAGGCCCCCGAAGGCCTTCTGTCCGAGCAGCACCGCGAGGGCGTGCGGTCCGAGCTGGCTCGGGGCCGGCGAGGGCGGCGTGTTGCGCCACAGGACGGCGCCCTGGACGAGCGCCACCGCCAGCGCCAGCGCCAGCATCGCCGCGCGGTGGCGGCTGCGCTGGCGCAGCCAGCGCAGCAGGAACAGCGGCAGGAAGAGCGGCGCGAAGGGCCCGGTCAGGCCGCACAGGACGAGCGCCGCGCCGTCGGCGAGCCCGAGCAGCCGCGGGTCGCCGCGCGCCGGGTCGGGGTCGCGCCGCACGAGCAGGAGCGCCGTCCAGGCGACCAGGATCGACTGCAGGTTGGCGAGGTTGAGGAAGACCTCGTTCGAGACGTGCGGCACGAGCACGAGCGCCAGCGCCAGCGGCACCCGGCAGGGGAGCTCGAGCCGCGGCGACAGCGCCTGGCGGGCGACGACGAGCAGCACGAGCAGGCTGGTCCACGCGTACGCCGCCGGCACCCAGGCGAGCGGCGCGCACGCGTCCACGGCGAGCGCGACCAGACGCGGAACGAGGTGCAGGTAGCCCGAGTAGGGCACGAGGAGCGCGCGCGCTCCCTGCGTGTGCTGCTGGTGGAAGAAGATCCAGGCGTCCTCGGCCCACAGCTGCGGGTTCGCGAGCGCGTCGGTCTTGCGCACCGAGACGACCAGCGCGACCAGCGCCAGGGCCAGCCAGGTCCGCCAGCCCGGCGCGCGCGCGCCGCCGGCCGGGAGCGGCTCTGCCTGCGGGCGCATCAACGCCCGCCGGCCGCCCCGCCCGGCGCGTTCGGCCGCGACGCCAGGCCGAGCTCGGCGCGCTCGAAGGCCGGCGCTCCGTCCCCGTGCCGCGCGTCGGCCAAGGCGAGGCCGAGCGGCCCCGCGGGGTCGATCGGGCCGAGCGGGACGAGGTGCACGCGGCGGTCCGCGGCGAGCTCCGCCGCGGCCGTCACGGCGCTCCCGTCCGGCGCGCGCGCGCTCACGCGCACGCGCGTCGCGGCGCCCGGCGCGCGCCACAGCCGCAGCACGCCCTCGGCCGGCCGCGCGTCCGGCGGCGCGGCGCCGGGCGCCGCGGCGAGCGTGAGCGCCGCGCCGCCGGCGTCCGGCGCGAGCACGAGCGGCACCACGCGCTCGCAGCGCAGCCAGGCGCGCGCGCGCGCGAGCTCGTCCTCCCCGACCGGGAGCGGCGGGACGGCGAGCATCAGCGAGCGCTCGACCTGCTCGCAGATCACGAGGTCCGGCCCGAAGGCGTCGATCTGCGCGGCGTCGAAGGGCAGGGTGCTCACGACCAGCACCTGCGAGCCGTCGCGCAGCAGGAACTGCACCAGCGCGTCGCCGAACGAGTCGCGCACGAGGCAGATGCGCGGCAGCTCGGGCGCGGGGCCCTCGAAGCGCGCGTCGCCCAGCCCGCGCGGGCCGGGCCAGCTCTCGAGCAGCCGGAAGGCGGGCCTCTTCGCGCGCCAGAAGGGGCTGTCCTGCGCGACGAGGTCCTCGATCAGCATGCGCGTGGCCCAGCTGTCGCCCGGGCCCTGCTGCTCCTCGACGAAGTCCTCGCGCGCGGGCGCGGGCGGGAGTGCGAACCAGTCCTCGAACGACGCGCGCAGCGCGCGGTAGGCGACCAGCGCGCCGCGCGCGTTCCAGTGCGAGCCGAGCGGGTAGTAGAGCAGCGCGCCTTCCGCCTTGGCCGCGAGGAGCGGCGCGCGCACGTCGACGATGCGCGCGCCGTCCCGCGCACCCGGCGCGCCCGGCGCCGCGACGAGCTGGTCGAGGCGCGTGCGCGGCCCGACGTTGCGCGCCCAGCCGGGCAGCTGCTCGGGGTAGATCGAGTGCTTGTCCGGCGCGACCAGGAAGACGAAGCGCGCGTCGCGCGCCGCCAGCCAGTCGCGGCGCGCCGCGAGCGCGGCGTGCCAGGCGGCGAGCTCGTCGGGCGCGAAGGGGTCGAGCGCGCGGTGCTCGGCCAGCGCCTCCTCCGCCAGGAAGATCCAGCCGTCCTTCCCGACCAGCGTGTTCGGCTTGGGCGAGGAGCCGAGCCCCAGGAACACGAGCGCGTTGTACCAGCGCAGGAGCGTGCCGCGCAGGCCGAAGGCGTCGTCGTACCAGTCCTCGAAGGCGGCCGGCCAGCGCTCGAGCGCGGCCAGGTCGCGCGGCGCCGCCGGCGCGGGCGCGGGGGCGCGCAGCTCCTTCAGGACGGCGCGGTCGGGCGCTCCCGTCGCGACCCACGCCACCGTCGGCGCGGCGATCGCGAGCAGGAACGCGAGCGCGAGCGCGCGCCCGGCGGCGCGCCGGCCGGGCACCGGGTGCGGCGCGTCCGCCGCGGGAGCTCCGCTCGCGCCAGGGGCAGTCACTAGAAGCGGAAGTAGATGAAGGGGTTGTAGGTCTGCGCGGCGAGCGCCATCGCCGCGCCGAGCAGCACGAGGAAGAGCGCGGCGGCCCCGGCCCACTCCAGCGCGCCGCTCGCCAGGCGCCCGGCGCCGCCGGCGGCGCGCTCGCGCCAGCCGCGCAGCGACTCGGCCCACGGCGTCGCGCCGACGATCCCGGCCGCGAGCGCCAGCGCGTGCAGCGGGTCGAGCAGCATGGCGAGCGTGAGGCGGCCGTCGCCCGCCTGCAGCCCCGCCATCGCGCGCAGCACGCCCGCGGCGCGCGGCAGGTCCGTCGCGCGGAAGAAGACCCAGCCGACGACCACGACCGCGAGCAGGTACGCGTGGCGCAGCGCGGCCGGCGCGCGGCGCGGCCCGACCAGGCGCTCGGCGATCAGGAACGCGCCGTGGTAGAGGCCCCACACGACGAAGCTCCAGCTCGCCCCGTGCCACAGCCCGCACAGGAGGAAGACCACGAGCAGGTTCGCGAGGGTGCGCGCGCGCCCGCGCCGGTTGCCGCCCAGCGGCACGTAGAGGTAGTCGCGGAACCAGGTCGAGAGCGAGACGTGCCAGCGGCGCCAGAAGTCCGTCACGCTGCGCGCGACGTAGGGCCAGCGGAAGTTCTCGAGGAAGCGGAAGCCGAACATGCGCCCGAGCCCGATGGCCATGTCCGAGTAGCCCGAGAAGTCGAAGTAGATCTGGAGCGCGTAGGCGAGCGCTCCCAGCCAGGCGACCGCGGGCGACAGCCCGTGCGGCGGCGCGTCGAAGACGCGGTCGGCGACGAAGGCCAGCGGGTTCGCGACCAGCACCTTCTTGCCCAGGCCGATCACGAAGCGCCGCACGCCCTCGACGAAGCCGTCCACGCTCGCCTCGCGCTCGAGGAGCTGCAGCGCCACGTCGCGGTAGCGCACGATCGGCCCCGCGATGAGCTGCGGGAAGAGCGCGACGTACAGCCCGAAGTCGAGCGGGCTCCGCTGCACGGGCCCGTCGCCGCGGTAGACGTCCACCACGTACGAGAGCGCCTGGAAGGTGAAGAAGGAGACGCCGATCGGCAGCACCACCTGCTCCCAGCCGCCGCTCCAGAGCCCGAGCGCGCGCAGGTTCTCCACGGCGAAGTTCGCGTACTTGAACCACGCCAGGAGGCCCAGGTCGAAGACGACCGCCAGCGCCACGACGCAGAGGCCCGCGCGCGGGTCCTGTGGCGCGCGGCGCCGACGGCGGTCCACCAGCAGCCCGAGGAGCCAGTTGCCGGCGATCGAGGCCAGCATCAGGAGCACCAGGCGTCCCTCGCCCCAGGCGTAGAACGCCAGGCTGGGGACGAGCAGCGCGAGGTTCCTGGCGCGCAGGCTCCCGCCGCGCGTCGCGGCGCTGACGAGCGCGTACGCGAGCAGCACGGCCGGCAGGAACAGGAACACGAAGACCGGCGACGAGAACAGCATGCGCGCGCCGGGAGGATGGCACCCCCCTCGGTCGGGGTCCAGGGCAGAGGCGGGCGCCGGCCGATGCCCGGAGACGCGGGCCGCGCCGCCCGCGTCAGAGCCCGTTCCGGTCCATCCACCCGCGCAGGGCGCGCAGGGTCTCCGCCGGCCGGTCGTGGTTGGCGACGTGCGCCGCGCCGGCGATCACCGCGACCTCGGCTCCCGGGACCTGCGCGGCGTACGCGCGCGTCGACGCGGGCGTCGCCTCGTCGTGCTCCCCGCACACGAACAGGACGGGCAGGCGCAGCGCGGGGAGCGCGGGCGTCACGTCGACCGTGCGCAGCGGGCCGGTGATCGTGAACTCGCTCGGGCCGTTCAGCGTCTCGTAGACCTGCGCGCCCATGCCGGCGAAGGCCGCCTCGAGCTCCGCGGGCCACGGATCGGCGCGGCAGACGTAGCGACGGTAGTAGGCGTCGGTCGCCGCGCGGTACGCCTCGCCGTCGGTCTGGCCGGTGCGCTCGCCCTCGAGGATCGCCAGCGCCTGCTCGGGCGGCAGCGTCGCGATCAGGCGCCGCGAGTCCTCGATCCAGCGCGGGATGCTGAGCGCCGGCCCGGCCAGGATCGCGCCGCGCACGCCCGGCGCCGGCGTGCCGCCGAGGCCGGAGAGCGCGTCGACCGCCAGGATGCTGCCCCAGGAATGGCCGTAGAGCACGACCTCGTCGAGCCCGAGCGCCGCGCGCACCGCCGCCAGCTCGCGCACGGCGCGCTCGCGCGTCCACAGCGACGGGTCGTCGGGGCGCTCGGAGCGACCGCAGCCGAGCTGGTCGTAGAAGACCACCGGCCGCTCGTCGCCGAGCAGCTCGAGGTTCGCGAGGTAGTCGTGCGGGATGCCCGGCCCGCCGTGCAGCACGACGAGCGGCGTGCGCACGCCCTCGCCGCGCACCGCGTACCACACGCGGCCGCCCTCGACCGCGATCGTGCCCGTGGCCGGGCGCGCGCGGACGGCGCGCGCCGAGGGACAGGCGCGCGCAGAGGCACAGCCGAGGACGAGCGGGAGAGCCGAGAGGGAGAGCAGAAAGGCGGTGCGCACGGGAACCTCCTGGCCGGGCCATGAGGGTGGGAAGCCCTCGGCCGGGGTGTCAATCCCGCACCGCGCGCGGCGTGGGCTGTCCTAGCGTAGCTCTTGCAGGACGTTCGTCCCCTCGCCGTCGCCCCACGCGAAGCGCTCGACGATCTGCACCAGGCCCTGCGCCCCGCGGCGCAGCGTGCAGTCGGAGCGGCCGTGGCCCAGGGTGCCGTCGGTGTGGCGCTGGCAGTAGGTGAACGCCAGGCGATCGCCGTCGACGACGCCGACCAGGGCGCCGTGCTCGACCCGGCCGCCGGCGTAGGTCGCGTGCACGCGATCCGCCTCCTGGCAGAAGCGGAACACCGTCTCGGCGTTCACGACGCCGTTCGGCGCGGTCTGCACGGCGTTCATCGCCAGGCCGTCGAGACGGATGGGCTCGGGCATCGGGGCTCGGGGGCGCGGGCCCCGGCGGGGGAGTACGCGGCAGGCGCCGCGCGGTTTGCGGAAGACGCTTCTAGCGTCCTGTCTCAGAAGCACGCATGCACCGTCCGCCCTCCTCCACCGCCTGGCTGCGTTGCTCCTCCTCGGCGGTTCACCCTGGAACCGCGGTCGTCGTCGCGCCTTGCCAGTCGGCGGATGAGGACGGAATGTGCATGCGTACTTCTGAGACAGGACATCAGCCTTGCATGCGCCGCTCGAGCCACGCCCGCGCCATCTG
>CADEGS010000019.1 GCA_902826945.1 uncultured bacterium
CGCATCCCTCACCACCCCACGGCGACATCGCCGCATCCCGGGCGCAGCTCAGCACTTCGCTCCCTCACCGGGTTCGACGACCTGCTCGAGGTCGCCTGCACGCGCTTCGGTCGCGAAGCACCGATCTGCACCCGGTCTACGACGATCTCGCTCGTGAGGTGGTGAGGGATGCGTGCTAGCCCGCGGCCGCGCCGGGAAAGACCTTCCGCTCCCGTTTCGGTCGAGTCGGGGCGCCGGCCCGGCCGATAGGGCCTGCGTCGGAGCCGGACCGCCCCCGTGAAGAGCACCCAGAAGCTCGACTACGCCCGGCTTGGGGAAGCCCTCGCCGAGCGCAAGCTGGTCGAACGCCCGGCCGTCGAGCACATCCTCCAGCAGTGCCTGGCGACCGGCGCGCTGATGCCGGACCTGCTCGTCAGCGAGGGCCTGATCTCCGACTGGGACCTGTGCCGGGTCGTGAGCGAGCTCTACGGCCTGCCGTTCCTGCCGGTGTCGAGCTACACGCCCGCCGAGGGCGTGCTGAACGGCATCGACCCCGACTACCTGCGCCAGTACGGGCTCGTGCCGCTCGACCGCTTCGGGCGCGTGCTGACGGTGCTCATGCCGGGCATCGTGCCGACCGAGGTGCTCGACGCGCTGGCCGAGGCGGAGAAGGTGCTGATCCTGCCCGCCATCGGCACGGTCGAGGGCAACCGCCGCTGGCTCGATGAGCACCTGCCGCCGCCGCAGATGCCCTCCCTCGGCGCGATCCAGGCCTCGCTGCCCAGCAGCACCCAGGGCGCGTCCCGCAGCGCTGCGCCGCCGCAGCAGCAGCAGCAGCCGATACGCCTCGACCCCGAGAGCCTCTCGGACTGGGCCGGCATCTTCGACGCCGGCGACGAGGCCGTGCAGGACGAGATCCGCCGCCAGGCGAGCTAGCTCGAGCGCTGCGGGGGAGGCTCGGCCGCGGCCGACTCGGCGGGCGGCGCGGCTCCTGCCTCGGGCTGCGGCGCATCGACCGCGCTCGTGGACGTCTCGGCCGCCGCCGGCGGAACCACTCCAATCGCCGGCGCCGGAGCCGAGCGCGCGCGCGTGAACGCAGCCGGCCCGGGCAGGCGCAGCGGATCCTCGACGCGCGCCTC
Organism: uncultured bacterium; assembly: GCA_902826945.1. The sequence continues at coordinate 1,119 of CADEGS010000019.1, forward strand.
GCGCTCGACCTGCTCGAGCGTGCGGCGCACCTCGCGCAGCTCGGCGTCCACGCCGGTCTCGCGCCGCAGGTCCTCGAGCGAGCGCTTCACCTTGTGCAGCGTGCGCACCCCCTGCACGACGACCTCGGGCAGGCGGCGGCCGAAGACCAGCACGGCCAGGAGCACGACCAGGACGGTCTCGCCCAGGCCCAGGTTGCCGAGCAGCGCCAGCCGCATGCCGCGATTGTAGTCGGCCGGGGGGGCGGCGGCGCGGGCCGGCCCGCAAGCGCTCAGTACGACAGGTACCCGATGCGCGCGGGGCGGAAGCCGAAGCGCGGCTTGAGGTTGATCGTGAAGGACGTGCCCTCGCCCTCGCGCACGGAGTTCTCGATCTCGACCACGATGTCGTGTCCGTAGCGGCGCAGCACGACGTCGGTGTTCAGCGGGTCGTCCTCGAGCAGCGAGAAGGTCTGTCGCCCCTCGATCTCCCACTTGTCGGTCCAGGTGTAGATGGCGCGGATCGTCGCGGCCTCGAAGTAGGGGTTGCGCTGCGCGTCCAGGCCGCGGTGGTGCGCGGCCTCGAGGCGCAGGTCGTCGCTCCAGCGCGTGGCCACGCCGAGGAGCGAGTACACCGTCTCGCCGCTCGACAGGTCGTAGCGGCCGTCGTGCCAGAGCTCGATCGGGTGGCCGAAGGGCGTCACCTCGCAGCGCGCGAAGACCGCGGCGGGTTGCCAGCCGTCCTCGCGCCCGTCGGCCAGCCCGTCGGCCCACGTGTCGCGCAGCTCGAAGTCGAAGCGCGTGCGGTCCTCGTCGATGCCCAGCCGGCCGCGCAGGCCGAGGTCCACGAAGTCCCCGTCCAGCGGCTGCTCCGTCCCGTCGAAGGGGACCGGCTCGCCGCCGCTCTCCTCCAGCGCCAGCTCCTTGCGCGCCTCCACGAAGGGCACGAGCTGGCTCAGGCCGCGGCCCGTGCGCTTCCAGAGCGTCGTCGCCAGCCGCACGCCGGCCTCGGTGCGCCAGCGACCCGGCGCGCGGTCGGGGTCGGCGCCCTCGTCCCACGCCGTCAGACGCGAGGCGACGAAGGGCGTCGCGCGCGCGCCGCCGGCGCCGAGCGGGATCGGCGCCTCGAGGCGGTGCTCGGTGTCGAGGCGCAGCACGTCGCGCTCGCCCAGCCCGTCGGCGAAGACGCCCTGCGTGCCGGGCGCGCCGCCCGCCGAGGGCGGCAGCCCTTCGGGCGCGCCGAGCAAGGACGGCGCGGTCGAGAACGGGCTCTGCACGCCGTTGTCGCCCGCCCTGCGCCGCAGGTAGGCGGCGCGCGTGTCGCCGGTGTAGAGCACGTCCACGCCGGCCAGGCGCGCCACCGGCCGCAGGCCGCCGTAGAGCCCGAGGCTCGGCAGCTCCTCGACCTGCGAGCGGAAGCCCTCCAGCCGCGGCACCGCGCTGAGGTCGACCAGCGTCCCGTTCGAGGCGCGCGTCCAGCGCAGGTAGGTCTCGTCGCGCTCGTAGCGCACGAAGTCCGACTCGAAGAACTCCGACTGCACGCCGGGGTCGGTCTGCACGGTGACCGAGAGGTCGACGTTGTTCTTCTCGTCGGGCTGCCAGCGGCCGTCGGCCCGGTACCACAGGCGCAGCAGGTCGCGGTCCTTCTCGTCCACGCGGATGTAGCCGCGGTCGCGCCCGCGGTCGGGCAGGCCGCCGAGCGCCATGTCGATCCAGTAGCGGTCCTTGGACTCGGCGTCGAGGCCCAGGTCGAGCAGCACGCCGCGCGAGCCCAGCCACGAGGCGTCCGCCTGGTAGTGCGCGTTGGACTCGAACGGGTTGCCGTGCAGGGCCTTGTTCAGCGTCTTGTTGAGCCCCTCGGCCGGGCGGCGGATGCCGGCCGAGATCAGCGTGCCGAAGCGCGCCGAGTTCGCCAGCCGCAGCGTTCCCCACAGCGGGGTGTACTCGTCGTCGGTGCCGACGGCGATCGGCGGCAGGGGGATCTTCACGAGCCCGAAGAGCTCGATGCGGTTGTCGCTCAGCGCGAGCTCGTAGTTGCTGCCGTCGGGCAGCGGCTTGATCTGCAGGTCGCCCGTGACGATGCGCAGGTGCGGCACGGCGAAGTCGCAGGGCGTGACGGTGGCGCTGTCCGCGCGCAGCGAGCCGTCGGCGCCGACGCGCAGCCACTCGGCCTTGACCACGAGCTGGTCCGAGCTCGGGCGGCCGATCAGCCGCCCGGGCGCGTTGACGGTCGCGTCGGAGATCCAGCCGCGCCCGACGAGCGTGTCGAGGTAGATCGCGCCCGCGCGCAGCAGGAGGTCGCCCTGCTGCGTCAGCTCGACCGGCCCCTCGAAGTAGGCCTCGTTCAGGATGCTGCCCAGGTCGCTGGAGCGGAAGCGCCCGAAGAAGCTCTCCGCCAGCGGTCCCTGCACCGGCGGCTGCTCGCGCGGGGGCTGCGGCGGCAGCTCGCCGCTGCGCTCGCCCGGCAGGTGCTCCCAGCGGTGGCGGTCGAGCCACAGGACGGCCCAGCTCGCGCGCAGGTGCGCGTCCTCGGAGGGCACGCTGAGCTCCGGCTCCTGCAGCGCGAGCACCAGGGCGTCGGGCTCGATCAGCGTGCGGCCGGCGAGGTACTCGAGGCTCCACTCGCGCTCGCCCGCGTCGAGCTCCGCCTGCGCCGGACGGATCTTGCCGGGACCGGTGGCGACGACCATCTGCAGCACGGGGTCGAAGTCGATCCACTCCGCCTCCAGCCGGAAGATCCGCGTCTCGACGGCGGCCGGCCGGCCGCGCAGCTTGAGCTGGCCGAGCGGGTTGCCCTCCAGCGAATCGCCGTAGGCGTCGGCCGCGCCCTCCAGGCCGAAGTGCACGGCGCCCTCGGCGCGCAACCCGCTGAGCGTGCCGCGCTCCTGCGAGTCGAGCTCGCCCTCGAGCCACACGCGCTCGGCCTCCAGGCTCCAGGGTTGGCCGGCCGGCGTCTCGCCGCGGATGGCGACGCCGCCCTCCAGCTCGATGCTGCTCGGCTCGGCGCGCATGCGCCGCGAGCGCGCGCGGATCTCGACCGGCTTCTCCCCGCCGCGCGCCGAGAGCAGGACGTCCGCGTCGAGCGCGACCAGCGCGCCCGGCTCGAACTGCACCTCGGCCGCGTCGATCACGAAGGGGAAGGTGCCGCTCTCGAGCCGGCCGCCCAGGCTCACGCGCCCGCCTGGCGCCGGCGTCAGGCGGCCGAGGCCGGTCGCGTCCACGGCGAAGCGCTCGCCGGTGCCCTCGACGCGCGTGCCGCTCTCGGCGCGCACGCGCACGTCGCCCTCGGCCACCAGCGTGCGCTCGGGATCGTCGCGCAGGATCTCGAGGCTGCGGCCGTCGATCTCGAGCGTGCCTCGCTCCTCGCGCAGGCTCAGGCGCACGTCCTCCTGCGCGGAGAGCAGCGCGCTCTCGGGCCGCTCGTCCCGCCCCGGCGCCGGCTGCTGCAGGCGGAAGCGCTCGGAGCGGATCAGCGCGTCGCGCCCGGTCTCGAGGCCGCGCGCCTCGACCGAGCCCAGGGCGCGCAGGTCGAGGCGCGCGAGCGCGCCGCCCTCGAGCTCCCACTCCGCGTCGAGCGCGTCGCTCGCGAGCGCCAGGCGCGTCGCGGGCCCGCTCTCGGGCGAGGCGTCCACCTCGGTGCGCACCGCGCCGCGCGCGCTCAGCCGGCCCTCGCGCACCTCGAGCGCGAGGCCCTCGACCCAGCCCGGCGAGCCCTCGAAGCGCGCCGGCCGGCCGGCCACGCCCTCCAGCGCGAGCGAGCGGTCCGCTTCCATGCGCAGGCGCTCGCCGCTGCCGCTGCCCTGGGGTCCCTGGAACGAGACCTCGCCCTCGGCGGCGAAGCTCGCCTGCTCGACGTCGAGGTCGGTCACGCGCCGCGCCCGCGCCTCGAACGGCCCGTCGGGATGGTCCACGTTCACGACCACGTTGGTCGCCTCGAGCACGCGCCAGCGCGCGCCGCGCCGCTCGGCGACCAGCCGGTCGGGCGTCGTCAGCGTGAAGGCGCGGTCGGGAGCGAGCGTGCCGACCAGGCGCGCGCCGCCGCGCGTCTCGACGCGCAGGACGGTCTCGCCCGGCGTGGACGCAGGCTCGAGGAGCGCCTCCAGCTCGGCCGTCTCCAGCGTCGAGCTCTCGCCCTCGAGCACGACCCCGCCGCTCGCGCTCATGCCGACGCGACCGCGCGCGTCGCGCCAGCCCAGGATGTCGCCGCCCGCGCGCAGGTCGGCGCCGGGCGCGACGACCGTCGCCGGCCCCTCGAGGCTGACCTCCTCGCGCTCCCCGCGCCGTGCGATCTCCAGCGTGCCCTCGCCGGCCAGGCGCAGGACGTCGCCCGGTCCGAAGGCCACCGCGCCGCTCGCCAGCGCCTCGGCGTCGAGCAGCGAGAGCTCGGCCGAGGGCAGGCCGTCGAAGCGCGCGGTGGCGGGACGGCCGTCGGCGTCGAGCTCGGCCAGCGCGTGCCGCGCGGCGACGCGCAGGCCGGTCGTCTGCCACCAGACCTCGCCGGTCATCTCGAGCGTGCGCACGACGAAGCCGCCGCCCTCGCGCGGCTCGTCGGCGCGCAAGAGGACCTCGCTCGCGGTCATCTGCGCGGGACTCTCTCCGGCCAGCGTGACGCGCGTGCCGCCCGTGCCCGACAGGAACAAGGGCGAGCGCGCGGCCGCCTCGGGCGACTCGCGGTAGAGCCGCAGCGGGCCGCCGCTCACGAGCTCCGCCTCGTCGCCCTCGGCGCCCCGCACGCGCACGCTGCCGCCGCCGCGGAACTCGAGCTGCGCGCGCGGCAGGTCGAGCAGCGCGTCGCGCCCGCCCGCGGCGAGCGCGGCGCCCTCGATCGTCGCCTCGCGCGGCGCGACCAGGAGCCGGCTCGCGAGCGGCATCGAGATCTGCGGCGCGCGCACCTCGAGCGGCAGCACCGGCGCCCCGCGCTCGACCAGCGCGCTCACCTCGGAGAGCTCGAGCGCCTCCAGGCTCGGCTCGTAGGGCGAGCCGCCCTCGCGCAACCGCGCCGTGCCGCCGGTCGCGTGCAGCGAGACCTGGCGCGCGCCGTCGGCGGGGTCGAAGAGCTCGGCCTCCACGCCCTCCAGGCTCCACGCGCCGCCCTCGGCCAGCGCGGAGTCCTGCGCGCGCATCGCGAAGCGCACGGGCTGCTCGCCGGCTTGCGCCGGCGCGAAGCCGCGCAGCTCGAGGCGCGCGCCGGGCGCGATGCCGCGCTCGAGCGCGCGGCCCTGCTCGGGCGGCTCGGCCGTGGGAGCGGGCGGCTCGGGCGGCGGCGCGCCCGGCCCCGGCCGGCGCTCGATCCAGAGCACCACCGCCAGCGCGCTGCCGAACAGCAGCAGGAAGACGAGCACGCGCTTCACGGCGACCCGCGTGCGTGGCGCGCGAGGAGCTCGTCCAGGAGGCCCCGGGCCGCCAGGACGCCCTCGGCGAGCTCGCGCACGGCGCCCCGGCCGCCGGCGGCGCGCGTGATCCAGTCCGCGCGGCGGCGCACCTCGGGCCGCGCGTCGGCGGGGCAGGCGAAGACGCCGGCGCGCGCCGCGAGCGCCAGGTCGGGCCAGTCGTCGCCCATCGCCAGGGTGTGCTCGGGCGCGACGGCGAGGCGCTCCTGCACGCCGGCCAGCACGACGTCCTTCGGTCCCGCGCAGAGGTGCAGCTCGCGCACGCCGAGCTCGCGCGCGCGCGCCTCGGTCGCCGCGCAGCCGCGCCCGCTGATCCACGCCACCGCGCAGCCGGCGTCCTGCAGCCAGCGCAGGCCCGCGCCGTCGTGCACGCAGAAGCGCTGCAGCTCGCGCTCGCCCTCCAGCACGACGCTGCCGTCGGTCAGGACGCCGTCCACGTCGAGGGCGATCAGGCGGACCGTCGCCAGGCGCGCTCGCAGCCGCGGGTTCAAATGCGCGTGTTCAAGAGGTCCTGCACGTCGAGCAGCCCGATCGCGCGGTTGCGCTCGTCGACCACGGCGAGCTGGTCGATGCGGTGCGTGCGCAGGATGCGCTCGGCCTCGTCCACCAGCGCGTCGCCGCCCAGGCGCTTGGGCTGGGCGCCCATGAACTCGTGCACCGGGCGGTCGAGGCGCGCGCGGTCGCCGCTCTCGAGCAGCCGGCGGAAGTCGCCGTCGGTGAAGATGCCGACCAGGACGCCGTCGGGGTCCACGACCAGCGCCGCGCCCGGCCGGCCGCGCGTGCGCGACATCGTGCGCAGCACGTCCGCCACGCTGCGCTCGGGCGCGACCAGCGGCAGCTCGTCGCCCGAGCGCATCACCTCGCGCACGCGCAGGAGCCGCCGGCCCAGCGCGCCGCCGGGGTGGTAGCGCGCCCAGTCCTCGCGGCTGAAGCCGCGCGCGCGCTGCACGACCATCGCCAGCGCGTCGCCCAGCGCCAGGAAGGCGGCCGTGCTCGCCGTCGGCGCCAGGCCGTGCGGGCAGGCCTCGTCCACGCGCCCGATGTCGAGCGTGCAGTCCGAGAGGCGCGCGAGCGACGAGCCCGGCGCGCCCGTCACCGCCACGATCGGCACGCCGATGCGCTTCACGTGCGGCAGCAGGCTCTTGATCTCCTCGGTCTCGCCCGAGTTCGAGAGCACGAGCAGGAGGTCGAAGTGCCGCAGCCGGCCCAGGTCGCCGTGCAGCGCCTCGGTCGGGTGCAGGCTGATCGAGGGCGTGCCGGTCGAGGCCAGCGTGGCCGAGAGCTTGGCGCCGATCAGCCCGGCCTTGCCGAGGCCGGTCACGATCACCATGCCCTCGCAGGCGAGCACGCGCCGCACGGCGTCCACGAACGCGTCGCCCAGGCGCTCCTCGAGGCCGGCGATGGTGCGCGACTCGACGCGCAGGACCTCGCGCGCGTGCTCGAGCCAGCGGGCGGTGTCGGGTTCGGGAGGTGTCGCGCTCGCCATGCGGGCTCCGCTCGCCGGCGGCCGGTCGAGGCGGCGATCGGGGCGATTCTAGGGACCCCCGGGGGGCCTTCAACGGCCCCGGGTCGGAACCGCGCGCCGGTGTGCTATAAACCCTCGCTTCCGCGCGAGCCGAGCCCCGCGCGCCCACGAACCCGCGGGGTCCATGCTGCTGGTCCAGACACTGTCGTCGCTCGAGTGGACGCGGCTCGGGCTGTCGCTCGCCCTGCTGATCGTGTCGCTCGGGCTGCACGAGGCCGCGCATGCCTGGGCCGCCCTGCGCTGCGGCGACCCGACCGGGCGCGACCTGGGGCGCATCTCGCTCAACCCGATCGTGCACGTCGACCCGATGATGACGGTCGTCCTGCCCGCGGTCCTGTACCTGACCTCGGGCGGCAGGATGATCTTCGGCGGGGCGAAGCCCGTGCCCGTGAACTTCCACGCGCTGCGCCACCCCTACCGCGACATGGCGCTGGTCGCCTTCGCCGGGCCGTTCACGAACTTCCTGCTCGTGATCGTCTTCGCGCTGCTGCACCGCGTCCTGGTCGACCGCCTGGGCGTCTGGCCGCGCAGCGCGCTCGGCTCGCAGGTGCTCGACGGAGCGGTCGACTTCAACCTGCTCCTGGCCGTCTTCAACCTCGTCCCGATCCCGCCGCTCGACGGCTCGCGCATCATGACCTGGCTCCTGCCGCAGGGGCTGCGCGAGCCCTACCAGGGGCTGGAGCGCATCGGGCTGTTCCTGGTCGTGGCGCTGGTGCTCTTCGTGCCGTCGTTCCAGATCGCGCTGCTCCACGCGATGGACGCCGTGAGGCACGCTGTGGACTCGGGCTTCGCGCTGGTGGGCCTGTGAGCGCCGACTACACCGTCCGGCTGGAGAAGCTCTTCCAGGGGCCGCTCGACCTGCTCCTGCACCTCGTGCGCGAGCAGGAGGTCGAGATCCAGGACATCGAGATCGCGAAGATCCTCGACGGCTACCTGGCCTACCTCGACACGCTCGACCAGCTCGACATCGAGTACGCCGGCGACTTCCTCGTGATGGCCGCCACGCTGATGGCGATCAAGAGCCGCTCGCTCCTGCCGCACGAGGAGCTCGACCTCGAGCAGGAGCTCGACCCGCGCGACGAGCTGATCCAGCGCCTGCTCGAGTACCGCCGCTTCAAGGCCGCCGCCGAGGACCTCGAGCAGGGCTTCCAGGAGCGCGCGCGCCAGAGCGAGCGCGGCTTCCGCGGCGAGCTCGCGCGCGTCCCGGCCGAGCGCGAGCTCGAGCTGGGCGAGGTCACCGTGTGGGACATGCTGGCGATCTTCTCGCGCCTGATGCGCGAGACGCTGGCCGACCGCCCGCACCGCGTCGCGGGCGACCCGCGCCCGCTGCGCTTCTACGTCGATCGCGTGCTGGGCGAGCTGCGCTCGCTCGGGCGCTCGAGCCTGCGCGAGCTCGTGCGCCACCTCGAGGACGTGCCCGCGCGCGAGGCGCTGATCGGCTCCTTCTGCGCGCTGCTCGAGCTCGTGCGCCTGCAGGTCGTCGAGCTCGCGCCGACCGCCGGCGAGGACGACATCGCGATCCGCATCCAGCCCGGGCACGAGATCGACGCCGAGGACGTCGTGCGCGCCAGCGCGCTCGACGGAGAGGCGAGCGAGATCCCGCCCCCGGGACCCGCGCCCGAGGAGCCCTTCACCGCCGCGCCGGGGGCGGACTGGGACGAGGACGCGGACGAGGAGCCGCCCGGGGACGCCTCCGGGGGGCTGGCATCCGGCGCCGCGCCGTCCTAAGACAGGCCCCGCGCCCCCGGCGGGGGCGCCAGGCTGGACGGCGCGCGGCGGAGCGCGCATGATCCCCCGCCCAAAATCCCGTCCGGCGGACGGGACAACCCCTGCCAGGAAGGAAGCGACGCCATGAGTCGAGCAGCCGAGGTCACCGACGCCCAGTGGGAGAGCACCGTGCTGCAGAGCGAGACGCCGGTGTTCGTGGACTTCTGGGCCGAGTGGTGCGCGCCCTGCCGCGCGATGGGTCCCTACGTGGACAAGCTGGCGAACGAGTACGAGGGCCGGCTCAAGGTCCTGAAGATCAACACGCAGGACAACCAGGAGGTGCCCTCGCGCTACGGCATCACCGCCATCCCGACCTTCCTCCTGATCAAGAACGGCGAGGTCGTGAAGCAGATGGTCGGCAGCCAGCAGTACGACGAGCTGCGCAAGGTCGTCGACGCGCACCTGGCGTGATGATCCCGGGCGCGCCCCCGCGCGCGGGCGCGCGAGGCGGGCCGTGAAGGTCGTCTTCCTGGGCTCGCCGCCGTTCGCGCTGCCGGTGCTCGAGCGTCTGCTCGCGTCGGGGCGCCCGCCGTCCCTGGTCGTCACGCCGCGCCCGCGGCCGCGCGGCCGGGGCCGGCGCGAGGAGGCCTCGCCGCTGAGCGCGCTCGCCCGCGCGGCCGGCGTCGAGGCGCTCGAGGTCGAGAGCGTGCGCGAGCCCGCCGTGCTCGAGCGGCTGCGCGCCGAGGGAGCGGCGGTGTTCCTGGTCGCGAGCTACGGCGAGTTCCTGCGCGCCGAGTTCCTCGACCTGCCGAGCGAGGCCTGCCTGAACGTGCACCCCTCGCTCCTGCCGCGCTGGCGCGGCGCGACGCCGATCCAGGCCGCGATCCGCGCCGGCGACGAGCAGACGGGCACGACGATCCAGCGCGTCGTGCTCGAGCTCGACGCGGGCGACGTGCTGGTGCAGGAGCGCACGCCGATCCTGGCCGGCGAGACGGCCGGCGAGCTGGCGGCGCGGCTGGCCGAGCTCTCCGGCGGCGCGGCGCTCGAGGCGCTCGCGCTCGTCGAGCGCGGCGAGGCGCGCTACGCGCCCCAGGATCCCGCGCAGGTCACGGTCTGCAAGCGCCTGACGAAGGAGGACGGGCGCATCGACTGGACGCTCCCGGCGCGCGAGCTCGAGCGCCACGTGCGCGCGATGAACCCCTGGCCGCTGGCGAGCACCACGCTGCCCGGCGGCGCAGCGCTCGGCGTGCTGCGCGCCGAGCCCGTCCGCTCGGCGGCGGACGCCGCGCCGGGCACGTTGCTCGAGGCGGGCGAGCGGCTGGTCGTGGCCGCGGGCGAGGACGCGCTCGCGCTCACGCTCGTGCAGCAGGCGGGCAAGCGCGCGCTCTCCGCCGCCGACTTCCTGCGCGGCGCGCGCCTCGCGGCGGGCGAGCGGCTCGGCTAGCCATGGCACGCCTCGCCGCCTGGGAGCTCCTGCGCTCCGGAGCCGCCGCGCCGCTGCGCGCCGTCGAGCGCGTCGCCGCGCGCCACGGGCTCGACGAGCGCGACGAGCGCCTGCTGCGCCGCCTGGTCGGCACCGAGGTGCGCCGACGCGCCACGCTGCGCGCGATCGTGCGCGCGTTCGCGACGACGAAGGTCAAGCCCGAGCTCGCGCTGCACGCGCACCTGGGCCTGGTGCAGCTCCTGTTCCTCGACCGCGTGCCCGACCACGCGGCGCTCTCGGAGACGGGCGCCGCGGTCGGGCAGACGCTCGGGCAGTCGAAGGTGCGCGTCGTGAACGCGATCCTGCGCGCCGTGCTGCGCGCGCGCCGCGCCGGCGCGAGCGGCGACCCGCGCCGCGACCTGGTCGGGCGCGATCTGCACCTCGACCGCGCCGTCTTCCACGATCCCGGCGCGCACCCGCTCCTGTGGGCCGAGGACGCGCTCTCGATGCCCGCGCCGCTGGTCAAGCGCTGGAGCGCGCGCGTCGGGAGCGAGCGCGCGCTGGCGCTCGCCGCCTACTTCCTGCGCGAGCCGGCGCTCGCGCTGCGCGTCGAGCGCGCCGAGGAGCGCGACGCCCTCGTGCAGGAGCTGGCCGCGGCGGACGTCCCTGCGCGGCCGGGCGCGCACCCGCGCAGCCTGCTCGTGGCGGGCGAGCACGCGCACGACGCGCTCGCGAGCGAGGCCTTCCGCGCCGGGCGCCTGTCGGTGCAGGGCGAGCACGCGCTCGCCGCGGCCGAGCTGCTCGAGGCGCGCGCGGGCGAGCGCGTGCTCGAGCTGTGCGCCGCGCCGGGCGGCAAGAGCCTGGTCATGGCGCGCGCCGGCGCGCGCGTCGTCGCGGGCGACCTCTCGCCGCGGCGGCTGCTCGCGCTCTGCTCGGGGGCGCGGCGGCTCGGCCTGGCCGACGCGGTCGCGTGCTTCGCCGGCGACGGCGCCGGCGCGCTCGCCCCCGACGCGCGCTTCGACGGCGTGCTGGTGGACGCGCCGTGCTCGAACACGGGCGTCCTCGGCGCGCGCCCCGCGGCGCGCTGGCGCTTCGGCCCGGCGCGGCTGCGCGCGCTGGTCGCGCTGCAGGCGCGCCTGCTCGCCGAGGGCGCCGCGCGCGTGCGGCCGGGCGGGCGGCTGGTCTGGTCCACGTGCAGCCTCGAGCCCGAGGAGAACGCGCGCGCGGTGCGCGGCTTCCTCGCGGGCGCGGCGGGCTGGCGCCTGGAGCAGGAGCTCGACGCCTGGCCGAGCGCCGCCGGCCCGCTCGACGGCGGCTACGCCGCGCGCCTGCGGCGCGAGGCATAGCGGCTACACTCGCGGCGCGTGTTCCGGCTCGGCTACAACACGAACGGCTTCGCGCACCATCGCGTGGAGGACGCGCTCGAGCTCCTGGCCGAGCTCGGCTACGAGGCGGTGTCGCTCACGCCCGACGCCGGACGGCTCGACCCCTACGCGCTCGACCTAGACCAGGTGGCGCGCGTGCGCGCGCGCGCCGAGGCGCTGGGGCTCGAGCTGACCGTCGAGACGGGCTCGCGCTACCTGCTCGACCCGCGCCGCAAGCACCGCCCGACGCTGCTCGAGCACGCGCCGGCCGAGCGCGCGCGGCGCGTCGACTTCCTCGCGCGCTGCGTCGACCTGGCGGCGGAGCTCGGCGCGAGCTGCGTCTCGTTCTGGTCCGGCGCGGCCCCCGCCGGCGCGGCGCCCGAGGAGCTCTGGCGGCGGCTGGTCGAGGGCGTGCAGGCCGTGCTGCGTCGCGCGCGCGAGCAGGGGGTCGCGCTCGCCTTCGAGCCCGAGCCCGGCATGTTCGTCGAGCGCCCGGCCGGCTACGAGGAGCTGGTCGAGCGCCTCGGCGACGCGGGCGAGGCGCTCGGGCTGTGCCTCGACGTCGGCCACTGCCTGTGCACCGGCGACCTGCCGGTCGAGGCCGTGATCGAGCGCCTGGGGAACCGCCTGCTCGTCGTGCACCTCGACGACATCGCCGGCGGCGTGCACGAGCACCGCATGTTCGGGGAGGGGGACCTCGACCTGCCCGCGGTGCTCGACGCGCTGCTCGGCGCCGGCTTCGACGGCGTGGCCGCGGTCGAGCTCGGCCGCGACAGCCACCGCGCCCCCGAGGCGGCGCGGGAGGCGCTGGGGCACCTGCGGGCCGCGCTCGACGGACGCCCGCGCGCCGGCCGGTAAGACGCTCCGCTCGGCTCCGAAGAACTCGGTAGGCGAGCCCCTGCGCGCCCTGCCGGTCGCCCGCGGAACAAAAAAGAAGCTTTGCAGATGCCCTCCGCGGGCGCACCCTGGGTCTCGGGGGGTGGAGCCGTCGAGCCCCCATCTCCCGGGGGGGTGTTCCATGTCGGTAGCGAACGAGCCCGAGAAGCGGCAGTGTCCGACCCGCAGGGACGGGGGCGACGCGCTGATCTGCCACTGGATCGACCCGGCGACCTGCCAGCGCCGCCAGCGCCAGCACTATCACAAGTGCCACACCTGCGTGCACCAGAACGCGCAGGGCGCGAGCCCCGTGCGCGCCGGGTTGCCGCCGCGCGAGGCGCCGGCGCCACGGCCGCGGGAGGCGAGCCCGGCCCCGCTGCGCGTCCCGCGCGCGGGCGAGGTCGCGGCGCCGGCCGCGGTGGGGGCGAAGCGCGCCCCGCGGCGCGTGGGCGCGTAGCGCGGGCGCGCGGCCGTCAGCCCCGGGCCGCCGCGACCACCTCGTCGTCGGCGAGCAGGTGCGGCGTGCGCTTGGCGAGCTCGAGCACGGCCGCGATCGCCTCCTCGGTCGGCTCGACGCCGTGGCGCTCGAGCACCCAGGCGACGTTCGAGCGGCCGCTCATCGGGCCGACGCGGATGCGCTGCTCGAGGCCGAACAGGCCGGCGGGCACGCCCGAGTAGACGCGGTCGGCGAGCCACGCGTCGCCCTTCTTGAAGGCCTTGATCACCGCCGCGGCGTGCACGCCGGTGCCGGTCTCGAAGGCGTCCTCGCCGAAGACGGGGTAGTTGCAGGGGATCGGCCGGCCGGTGGCCTCGCTCGCCGCGTGCACGTAGTCCGACAGGCGCGAGAGGTCGTTCTCGATCACGCCGGCGAGCTTCAGGTTCATCAGGAGCAGGTCCATCTCGGTGTTGCCGGCCCGCTCGCCGATGCCGAGCGCCGTGGCGTGGATGCGCGTGGCGCCGGCCTCCATCGCCCACAGCGCGTTGATCAGGCCCAGGCCGCGGTCGCGGTGCCCGTGCCAGTCGATGCCGACCTCCGCCCCGCTCTCCTCGACCAGCCCGCGCACGAAGCGCACCAGCGCGCGCGTGCCGTCGGGCGTGGCGTGCCCGCACGTGTCGCAGATGCAGATGCGGCGCGCGCCGGCCTCGATCGCGGCCAGGTAGAGCGCGCGCACGTGCTCGGGCCGGGCGCGCGTCGTGTCCTCCGTCACGAACATGCACGGCAGGTCGTTGCGCACCGCGAAGGCGACGGCGTTGCGCGAGAGCTCGACGATCTTCTCCAGGTCCCAGCCCTCCGCGTACTGGCGGATCGGGCTCGAGCCGATGAAGGCGCACACCTCGACCGGCATGCCGATCTCCTGCGAGAGGTCGACCACCGGCGCGATGTCGGACTCCAGCGTGCGGCAGGCGACGTTGGGGCGGATCGCGAGGTTGTCCGCCATCTCCCGGCACAGGACGCGGATGTGCTCGCGCGCGCGGTCGCCCGCGCCGGGCAGGCCGACGTCCGCGACCTGGATGCCGAGCGCGTCCATCAGGCGCACGAGCTCGACCTTCCGCTCGAGCTCGGGGTCGCGCACCGAGGGGCTCTGCAGCCCGTCGCGCAGCGTCTCGTCCACGAAGGCCACGCCGGTCGCCGCGCGGGGGCTCGGCGCCACGCGGTTCCAGTCGTAGATCAGCTCGCTGTCACGGGGCTCGGGCATGGGTCCGGAAGGCGTCTCGCGCCGGAGGGCCGGCGATTGTAGCGGAGCCCCCGGTGCGACGCTTCCGCGGCGGCGCGGCGCCGACTACGCTCCGCCGCGCGATGGCCGGCGTGCGGGTGCTCAAGTTCGGAGGCGCGGCGCTGCGCGACGGGCCGGCCGTGCGCCGCGCGGTCGCGATCGTGCGCCGCTCGGGCGGCGAGCGCCCGGTGGTCGTCGTCAGCGCCGTCGGCGACGTGACGCGGCGCCTCGAGGACGCCCTGGCCGCCGCGCGCGAGGGGCGCCTGGCGTGGGACGCGCTGCGCGTGCGCCACCGCAGCCTGCTGCGCGAGCTGGACCTGCCGGGCGACCTGCTCGACCGCCACCTGTTCGCGCTGCGCGGCCTGCTCGTCGCGCTCGCCGGGCGCGACCGCGGCGCGCCGCCCGAGGAGCTCGCGCAGGCGCGGCGCGTGCGCGACCAGGTGCTCTCCTTCGGCGAGCGCATGAGCGCGCGCGTGTTCGCCGCCGCGCTCGCGCAGGCCGGCCTGCGCGCCGTGCCGATCGACGCCTTCGACGCGGGCCTGGTGGCGCGCTCCGGCGCGCTCGAGGAGCCCGCGCGCGCCGCCGCGCGCGTGCGGCGCGCGCTGCTCCACGAGGGCTGCGTCCCGGTCGTCACCGGCTTCGTCGCGCTCGACGCCGGCGGGCACGTGACGACGCTCGGCCGCAACGGCTCGGACCTCTCGGCGGTGTGGATCGGCGCCGCGCTGGAGGCGGACGAGGTCCAGCTCTGGAAGGAGGTGCCGGGCATCCTGCGCGCCGACCCGCGCCTGGTCGAAGAGGCCGAGCCGCTGCCGCTCGTCGGCCGCGCGGACGCCGAGGCGCTCGCCCGCCACGGCGCGTCGGTGCTGCACCCGGGCGCGCTCGCGCCCGCGCAGGGCACGCGCGTCGCCGTCTGGCTGCGCGACGTGCGCGATCCGGAGGGCGCTGGCACGCGCATCGTCGAGGAGACCGCCTTCGCCGGCCCGCTGGCGATCGCGCACAAGGGCGGCCTGTGCCTGGTCGAGCTCGGCGCCGACGCGCCGGCGGGGGCCGGCGGGACGCGCGCCGGCGCGCTGGCCGCGCTCTTCGAGTCGATGGCGGGAGCGGGCGCCGAGCTCGTCGCGTGCCAGGCCGACGCCCTGGGCGTGCGCGCGCTCTTCACCGACGCGCGCGCGGCCGCGGGCGGCGGCGCGCTGCGCCTGCGCCACGGCCTGGCGCGCGTCGGCGTCGTCGGCCGCGACCTGGCCCAGGCGGGCGACCTCGAGGAGCGCGTGCTGGCCTGCGCGCGCGCGCTCGATCCGGGCGCCTGCTCCTGGCGCGAGGCGCGCTCGCTGGCCGTGGTCCTGGACGAGGCGCGCGCCGCCGACTGCGTGCGGGCCCTGCACGACGAGCTCTTCGGGCGCCGCCAGCGCCTGGGCCCCATGGCGGGCTGAAGGCCGGGTACCTTGCGGGCCGGACGGTCGCGGCCCCGGGCGTCCGGGTCGCCCCGCGGCGGCGGTATCCTCGCTCGCCGCATGCGACCGGGGCTCGGAGGAGCGCGCGCCCAGCGCGCGGAGACGGCGTGAGGCCGGGGGCGCTCCCCTCGGCGCCCGAGGCACCCGCGGGCGAGGCGGTGCGCGCCGCGGCGCGCTCCTCGGGACGTTCGCGCCTGGCGTGGTGCCTCGCGGGCGGCGCGCTCCTGCTCGTGCTCGCGAAGTCGTTCGTGGGCGACCTGTACGCGATCCAGAGCGGCTCGATGCGCCCGACGCTCTTCGGCGGCGCCGCCCTGGACGGCGGGCGGCCCTTCCGCGAGCACGTGCTCGTGCTCTACGGCCGCGACCTGCACCCCGCGCGCTTCGACCTCGTCGTGCTGCGCGCGGCCGACGGCGGCGCGCCGCTCGTCAAGCGCGTCGTCGGGCTGCCGGGCGAGACGCTCTCGATCGCCGACGGCGACCTGCTCGTGGACGGCAAGCGCCTGCCGCCGGAGGCGCCGCGGCCGGAGCCGATCCCGGTCTTCGACGACCGGCTGCTCGACCTGCGCGAGGCCTTCGACCTCGAGCTCGCGCCCGCCGGTCCGTGGACGCGCGAGGGCGAGGCGTGGTGCGTGGACGCGCGCGCGGTGCCGCCGGGCAGCCGCGCCGGCACGATGCAGCTGCGGCGCGGCATGCACGACGACTACCTCGACCAGGACGGGCTGCTGGTGCGCGGCGCGCGGCCGGTGAACGACCTCGTGCTCGCCTGCGAGCTGTCGCTCGAGCCGCCGGCGGAGGGAGCCTCGCTCGCGCGCCTGAGCCTGGTCGAGGAGGGCGACACGTTCGTCGCGGAGCTCGCGCCGCGCGCGGCGGCCGCCGGGAGGCCGGCGGCGCTCGAGGTCACGCTCTCGCGCTACAACGCGCGCACGCTCTCCGAGATCGATCCCGCGCGCAAGAGCGAGGTCCTGGCGCAGGCCGAGGTCCCGCTCGCGCCGGGGAGCTGGCGCGCCGTGCGCTTCGCCAACGTGGACAACGCGCTCACGCTCGAGCTCGACGGGCGCGTCGCGGCGCGCGCCGTCTACGAGGCGAACGAGGAGGCCCCGACCTTCCCCGGCCCGGGGACGGCGGCGCACGGAGCGCGCGCGAGCCTGGGCGCCGAGGGCCTGCGCGCGCGCTTCCGCCGCGTGCGCGTGGCGCGCGACCTCTGCTACACCGCGAGCGGCTCGTTCGCCTGCGCCGAGCCGGTGCGGCTGGGCCTCGAGGAGTACTTCCTGCTCGGCGACAACAGCGCCTCGAGCACGGACTCGCGCAGCTTCGGACCCGTGCCGCGCGCGCGGCTGCTCGGGACGCCGGTGTGCGTGCTGTGGCCGCCGGGGCGCGCGCGGCTGCTCGGAGGCGCGCGGTGACGCCGGCCGGCCGGCGGAGCGGCGGCGCGGCCGCGGCGGACCTGGCGCAGGTGCCCGTGCTCGACGTGGCGGCGCTCGCAGGGGCCGCGGACGCGACCGTGATCGACCTGCGCTCGCCCGCCGAGCACGCGCACGACCGCCTGCCGGGCGCGCACTCCGTGCCGCTCTTCGACGACGTCGAGCGCGCGGTGATCGGCGCCCTGTACGCGCGCCGCTCGCCGCAGGCGGCCTTCGAGGAGGGCCGCGCGCGCGCGCTCGAGCGCATCGAGTCCCTGGCCGCGGAGGTCGCGCGCCTCTCGGGCTGGACGCTGCCGACGCTCGACCTGCGCGAGCGCGTGCAGGCGCTGTGCGCGGCGGGCGTGGAGGGCCTCGAGAGCAGCCTCGTCCCGCGCCCGCTCCTGCGCGCGCCGCGCGCTGCGGTCGTGCTGCACTGCTGGCGCGGCGGCCTGCGCTCGCGCAGCGTGGTCGCCTTCCTGCGCGGCATCGGCCTCGAGCGCGCGGTCGGCCTGGCGGGCGGCTACAAGGCCTGGCGCGCGCGCGTGATCGAGCGGCTGGAGCGCTGGCAGGCGCCGCCGACCGTCGTGCTGCGCGGGCTGACCGGCGTCGGCAAGACGCTCGTGCTGCGCGCGATCGAGCGCCTGCGGCCGGGCTGGACGCTCGACCTCGAGGGCCTGGCCGGGCACCGCGGCTCGATCCTGGGCATGGTCGGGCTCGCGCCGTGCTCGCAGAAGCGCTTCGAGTCGCTGCTCGCCGAGCGCCTGCGCGCGTGCGGCGCGGGCGTGCTGGTGGTCGAGGGCGAGAGCCGCAAGGTCGGCGACGTCGTGCTGCCCGCGCCCGTGTGGGGCGCGCTCGAGGGCGGCGTGGACGTCCTGCTCGAGGCGCCGCTCGAGCGGCGCGTCGCGGTCTTGTGCGACGACTACCTCGCCGACCCGCGCCAGCGCGAGCAGCTCGCGCGCCAGCTCCCGTTCCTCGAGGGCCGGCTGGGCCCGCGCTTCGCCGGCGCGCTGGTCGCGCTGCTCGCCGAGGGGCGCGAGGCGGAGCTCGTCGCGCTCCTGCTCGAGCGCTACTACGACCCGCTCTACCGCCACTCGGCGAGGGACCGCCGCCCGGAGGCGCGCTTCGACGCGTCCCGCCCGCTCGAGGCCGCGGCCGCCATCGTGCGCTGGGTCGAGGCGCGCGCGGGCCGGGGCTAGCCGCGCGGCCTTTTTCCTGCGCCCGGGGGAGCGCGCGCGCCGAGGAGACGCCCATGGTCTTCGCGCGCCGCGCCCGCGCCTGGGAGCCGGTCGGCCGGCCGCTCACCGACGAGGCGGTCCACGCCGCGCGCCGGCGCTTCCTGGTGGCGCTGGGCGCGGGCGGCGCGGCGGCGTCGCTCCTCGCCGTCGCCGGGCGGCGGCGCGTCGAGGACGCGCTGGCGCTCGACGTCGAGGAGTCCGCGCCGCTCGCCGGCGCGCCGAGCGCCTGGCGCGACGCCGGCCGGCCGCTGACGCCCCCGCGCGCGGTCGCGCGCTTCCCGAACTACTTCGAGCTCGGCGGCGAGAAGCGCGCCGTGCCCGCGCGCGCGCGGCGGCTCGCGACCGAGCCCTGGGCGGTCGTGGTCGACGGCCTGGTCGAGCGGCCGGAGCGCTGGACGCTCGAGCGCGTGCTCGCGCTGGGCCTCGAGGAGCGCGTCTACCGCCACCGCTGCGTCGAGGCCTGGGCGCTGACCGTGCCCTGGATCGGCGTCCCGCTGCGGCGCCTGCTGGAGGAGGCGCGGCCGCTCGCGGCGGCGCGCTACGTCGCGTTCGAGAGCCTCGATCCGGTCGCGGCCGGCCTGACGCCGCCCGAGGGCTTCCCGTTCCCCTACCGCGAGGGGCTGACCCTGGCCGAGGCCGCGCATCCGCTGACCTTGCTCGCCGCGGGCTACTACGGCCGGCGGCTCCTGCCGCAGAACGGCGCGCCGCTGCGCCTGGTCGTGCCGTGGAAGTACGGCTTCAAGGGAGCGAAGAGCCTGGTGCGCGTCACGCTGTGCGCCGAGCGCCCGCCGTCCTTCTGGAACAGCGTCGCGCCCGACGAGTACGGCTGGACCGCGAACGTGGACCCGAGCGTGCCGCACCCGCGCTGGTCGCAGGCGAAGGAGCGCCTGCTCGGCACGAACGACAGCGTGCCGACCCTGCCCTGCAACGGCTACGACGTCGGGAGCCTGTACGCGTGACGCCGCTGCCGCTCGCGTGGTACGGGCTGGGCGGGCTGGCGCTGGGCGTGCTCGGCGTGCGGCTGCTCGCGCGCTGGGCGCGCGCGGGCGGCGCGGCGCGCCTGGCGGCGGGCGTGGCGGCGCTCGCGGTCGCGATCGACGCGCTGCGCGTGCTCGTGGAGCGCGGCCGGGAGGCGCTGCACCCGCCGCCGGCCTGGCTCCTGCCCGCGCTCGCCGCGGCGCTCGCGCTGGCGCGCGTGCGCGCGGAGTGGCGCGGCCTCGCCGGAGGCGGCCGGAAAGCGTTTCCCGATCGTCGCGAGGGCGTTTGAGTCGCGCCCGGCCGCGCGCCGAGAGGATGGGCCGTCCCGCGGCCCTCCAGGGTGACCCATGCGCTTCCTGCCGCTCGTGCTCCTCTTGCTGTTCGTCCCGCTGGCGTTCCTGCGCCCCGTGCAGGAGCAGCCGGCCGCGCGCTCCGGCGCCGGCGCGACGCCCGCGCGCGGGACCGTCCCGACGCGCTCGCTCGCGGCGATCCTCCCGCCCGACGCCGCGCTCGTGCTCGTCAGCGACGACTGGGACGCGCTGCGCGAGCGCGCGGGGCAGAGCGAGTGGGTGCGCCTGCTCGCCGACGAGAGCTCGCCGGGGGCGCCGCGCGCCCTGCTCGACGGGCTCCTGGGGGGCTCGTCCGCCACGCTCGCGCGCCTCGGAGCGGCGCTCGACGCCGTCCACGGCGCGTGCGCCTTCTTCCTCGTGCCCGCGCCGCGCCGCGGCTTCAGCGGCGGGATCCTGCTGCAGCCCTTCGGCGGCGGCGCGGAGCTGGACGGCGCGCTGCGCGCGCTGCTGGACGAGGCGGCCGCGGGCGCGTCCTTCACGCGCGAGCCGTACGCGGACAGCGAGCTCGTGCGCATCGAGAAGCCGGGCAGCGAGGAGGTGCTGGTCTCGATCGCGTCGGACGAGCTCGTCGCGATGCTGTTCGCGCCCGACCAGCTCTCCGCGGACGAGCTGGCCCACGCCACGATCGACCGCCGCCGCGGTGCGGCCGGGGACCAGGGCTTCGCGGGCAGCGCGCTCTTCGCCTCCGCCACGCCGGGCCCGACGCGACCGGCGCTCGCGCTGCACGCGGACGTGCAGCGCCTGGCGGACGCGCTGCGGCCCGGCTGGCGGCGCGCGCAGGGCACGGCGGTGCTCGAGGAGATCGGCCTGAGCCGCGTCTCCTGGGTCCACGCGGCGCTCGACGTCGGCGCCGGCGAGGCGCTCGACGTCGGGCTCGAGGTGCACCTGCCGCCGGGCTCGCTCCTGGCCGGGCTCGCGCAGCGCTTCCGGCCCGCGCCGCTCGAGCTGGTGGCGGGCTTCCCCGACCGCAGCCTCGGCGTGGGGGCCGTGGGCTTCGACGTCACCGGCGCCTTCGAGACGGTGCGCGCCTTCCTGGCGGCCGGCCATCCCGAGGCCCGCGAGGGGCTGGAGCGCACCCTGCAGGCGGCCGACCTGCAGCTCGGCATCGACCTCGAGCACGACGTGATCGCGCAGCTCACCGGGCGCTTCGCGTCGTTCAGCGTGCGCGTGCCCGCGCAGGAGGTGCGCGTGGCCGGCCTGGGCGCCCTCGCGCCGCAGGGCAGCGCGCTGTTCGTCGAGCTGCGCGACCCGACGCGCGTGCGCCGCGCGCTCGAGCGCGTGCTCGTGGCGTGCGAGCTCGAGCGCGAGATCCTCGAGCAGGACTGCGAGGGCAAGACGGTCTCCTCGCTCTCCTTCCCCGGCTTCCTCTCGCTGCACTGGGCGTTCACCGACCGCGGCCTGTTCGCCTCGCAGCAGGAGAGCGCGCTGCTCGCCGCGCTGCGCCGCGACGGCCCGCTCGGCGGCCTGGGCCTGGCGCGCCTGCGCAAGGAGCTCGGCCAGCAGCCGGGCGCCGCCGCGCAGAGCGTGGTGGACACGAAGAGCTCGATCGAGGCCTTCCTGACGAGCACGGCGCTCCTGCTCGGTCGCGTCGGCCTGGCCCCGTTCGGCGACGGCACGGACGACGCGCGCCTGCGCGCGGCCGCGGCGGCCGAGGCCTTCCACGGCACCCTCTCCTTCCGGCTGGAGCCGGCCGCCGACCGCCTCGCCTTCCGCTTCCGCGCGCGCTGAGGCGCGCGCCCTAGTCGGGCGTCTCGCCGCCGAGGAAGTCCTGGACGGCGGCGAAGAAGCGCTCGGGCGCCTCGAGCCAGGGCATGTGCGCGACGTCGTCCCAGACGACCAGGCGCGCGTCGGGCAGCGCCTCGAGCCACTCGCGCGAGCCCTCGACCGGCACCGGGTCCTGTGCGCCGTGCAGGATCAGGAAGGGCACGTCGAGGCCGCGGAAGTCCGCGCGCCAGTCGTAGGCGCCGAGCACCTCCATCGCGCGGCGGCCCTGGTTGTTCACGTGGTCGGGGTCGAGGTTGGGCTCGACGCAGGGCGAGCTGCGCATGCGCGCCAGGCTCTCCGGCCGCGCGACGTAGGCGAGGAAGTAGAGCCGGTGCACCGCGCGGCACCAGGCCAAGGGGTCGCGCTCCTTCAGGCCGTCCTTGCGCTGGCGGTCGAGCGCCTCCAGGCCGTCGAGGTCCACGCGGCCGGCGAAGCGGCCGAGGAACTCGTCGAACCACGGGTCGCGGCGCGGCGCGGTGGGGCCGACGAGCACCACGCGCCGCACGCGCGCGGGCTCGGCCAGCGCGTAGCGCGCCGCGATCCCGCCGTGGTAGGACCAGCCGAGGAGGTCGAAGCGCTCCAGCCCGAGCGCGCGCCGCAGGCGCTCGAGGTCGTCCACGTCGCGGTGGATGCCGAGCAGCGACTCGTCCCGGATCGTGGCCGAGCGCCCGCGGCCGCGCACGTCGTAGAAGACGAGCGTGCGACCCGCGCGCAGCGGGTCGAGATCGCGCGCGAGCCAGCTCGCCGAGGGCACGACGAGCGTCGACGGCCCGTCGCCCGCGACCTCGTACCAGAGGTCGAGGCCGCCGGAAACGGGCACGCGGCCGGTCGCGGGCACGCCGGGAGGGAGAGGCATGGCGGGCGTCAGACGTTGCGCCGGAGGAGCGCCAGCCCCTCGCGCGCCTGGGCGCCGAGCTCGTACAGGCTCGCGGACTCGCGCAGCCGGCGCCAGAGGTAGGACGGGCGGAGGTAGAAGCGGCGCACCATGCGGCGCTTCGCGGCCAGGAGCTCGGCGCGCGAGAGCGCGCGCGTGGCGAGGAAGGCCTCGGCGCCGCCCTGGTCCATCACGAGGTCTCCGGGCTCGCACAGGCCGAGCTCGAGCGCGCGCGCGCGGAAGGCCGTCCCGAAGCGCGGCACGGCGACGTTGAGGCTCATGTAGTCGAGCCGCAGCTCGAGCGCGAAGGAGAGCGCGCGCTCGAGCGCCGCCTCGTCCTGCTCGGGCAGGCCGACGACGAACGTGCCCACCGTGCGCAGCCCCGCGCGGCGCGCGCGCGCGCAGGCGGCGCGGACGGCGGCGGTGTCGTAGCCCTTCTCGTAGCGCGCGAGCAGCGCGTCGTCGGCGCTCTCGACGCCCAGGATCACCGTGTGGCAGCCGGCGCGGCGCATCGCGCCCAGGAGCTCGTCGGTGGCGGTGTCGGGGCGCGTGAAGGCCGTCCAGGACAGGTCGCCGCGGCGCTCGAGCGCGGCGCACAGCTCGCGCGCGCGCTCGCGCGCCAGGCCGAAGGTCTGGTCGAGGAAGAAGACCTCGCGCACGCCGCTAGCGCGCAGCGCGTCCAGCTCCTCGAGCACGTCGCCGACCGGCCGCGTGCGCCAGCCCAGCGTGCCGATCACGCAGAACGTGCAGGGGTACGGGCAGCCGTAGTCGGTCAGCACGGTCGCGAAGCGGCGCGCGCGCGCGAACGAGAAGCGATAGCCGGGCGCGTCGAAGAGCTCGTGGCGCGGGCGCGGCACGCGGAACGCGCCCTTGCGCCGCGCGGGCGGCACGGACTGCACGCGGCGCGGGCCGTCCGCGGCGCGCAGCGTGACGTCCTCCAGCCCCTCGCGCTCGCCGCGCAGGTAGCGCGGCGCGTCGTCGTTCGCGAACACGTGCAGCGCGGCCTCGAGCCACGGGTTCTCGCGCAGGCGCGCCTCGCTCGCCTCCTGCAGCACGTCGCCGATCGCGAGCACGCGCGCGCCCTCGCGCGCCAGCTCGGCCAGGAAGCGGCGGTCCTCCTCCCACGAGACCGAGCCGACCAGCGCGACGACGACCTCCGGAGCGAGCCGCCGCACGCGCTCCAGCGCCGCGGCGGGGCGCAGGCCTTCCGCGACCGCGTCGAGCGCGTGCACCTCGTGCTCCGCGGCCAGCGTGCCCGAGAGCACGACCAGGTCGATCGGGTGGTAGAGGTAGTTCGACTTCGTCGTCTTGGAGCAGAAGTAGTCGCGCACGACGACCCGCTCGCACGGCGGGTTGAGGAGCAGGACGCGCATCACACCGCCGAGATGCGCTCGCGCTCGGCCCGCCGGCGCGGGCGCGCCAGCTCCGCGCGCACGACCCCCAGCACCGCCGCCGGCGCGAGGTTCGTCATGCACTCGGGGTGCCCGCGCACGCAGCGCAGGAGCTTGTTGTCGTGCACGTTGATGCACGGGCTGCACGTGGGCGGGGCCCACAGCCAGCGCGCGCGCTCGCCGAGCGGGCGGTACATCACGGGCGTCTCGGGCCCGAACAGCCCGATCGTCGGCGTGCCGAGCGCGGCCGCCACGTGCATCGGCCCGCTGTCGTTCGTGACGAGCGCGTCGGCCGCGTCCAGCAGCGCCGCGGTGGCGCCGATCGAGAGGCGTCCGGCGAGCGAGACCAGCCGGCCCTCGGGCAGCGGCCCGGCGCGCTGGCACAGCTCGCGCGAGCGCTCGGCCTCGTCGGCGGTGCCGATCACGACCGCGCGCGCGCCGTCCTCGAGCACGAGCCGCCGCGCCACCTCGGCGAAGCGCTCGAGCGGCCAGCGTCGCTCCAGCGAGAGCGCGCCCGCGTGGGGGTTCAGCACCACGAGCGGCCCGCTCGCGGCCAGGCCGTGCTCGAACAGCGCGGTCGCGGTCTCGAGCCGCTCCGCCTCGGCCGGCGCGTAGGGCAGGAGCTCGCCCGGACCGACCTCGCTCCCGTCCTCGCCGCCCGCCAGGGCGCGGAAGTTGCGCGCCACGTGCCACGTGCGGTCGAACGCGACGGTGGCGGTGTGCAGCCCGGCGCGCGGGCGGTCGGGCGAGGCGAAGCCGTGGCTCTGCGGCGCGCCGCAGGCGAGCGAGACGACGGCCGAGAAGCGCGTGAAGAACTCGAAATCGTAGACGGCGTCGTACCCGCGCGCGCGCAGCTGGCGCAGGAGCGCCGCGATGCGCAGGCCGAGCGGCGCCCAGCCGACGCGCGCGACGTCCAGCGTCAGCACCTCGTCGAAGGCTCCGAGGCCGCGCGCGAAGCCGGCGTTCGGGGCGAGCGTCAGGAGCTCCAGCCGCGCGCGCGGGTGGCGCGCGCGCAGCGCGCGCACGGCGGGGGTCAGGAGCTGGAGGCTGCCGATGCCCCAGAACTTGACCAGCAGGGCGCGGCGCACCGGGCGCTGCGCGCGGCGCGAGCGGCGCCAGCGCAGGGGCTGCAGCGCGAGGCTGGCCGGCCAGCCCAGGGCGCGATCGGCGCGCTGTAGCGCTTGCATGGGGATCGTCATGGCCCGGCGAGCGCCATCGTACCGCCGCGCGCCGCGCTGCCCGCTCGGCCGGGCTTGTTGGTGCCCCCCGGGGGGCCTATTCTCAGGCGTCCCTCGCCCCGATCCCGCGGCTGCACGGCCGCGCGGCGGGGGCACCCCCTTCCCAGCGCCAGCCATGTGCGGATTCATCGGCGTCTACGGTCCCGAGGGCGTCGATGTGGCCCCCGAGATCTACGAGGGCCTGCTGGCGGTCCAGCACCGCGGCCAGGACGCCGCCGGGATCACGACCTTCACCGACACCTTCCACGTGGTGAAGGGCATGGGGCTCGTGCGCGACATCTTCGACGCCGAGAAGATGGCGCGCCTCCAGGGCAACCTGGGCCTGGGGCACGTGCGCTACCCGACGATCGGGGGCGGGCAGGAGGAGGACGCGCAGCCCTTCCACCACACCTTCCCGGTGGGCGTCGCGATGGCGCACAACGGCAACGTGACGAACTTCGAGGAGCTGCGCACGTGCTACAGCCGCAACACCGGCACGCGGCTGAACTCGTCGTGCGACCTCGAGGTGATCCTGATCGTCTTCGCGCGCGCGCTCTCCGAGCGTCTGGAGCCGGGGCGGCTGATCGGCGCCGAGGACGTCTTCCACGCCGTGCGCGCGGTCTACGCCGAGGTGCGCGGCGCGTACTCGGTCGTGGCCGTGCTGCCCGACGTCGGCCTGGTGGCCTTCCGCGACCCGTTCGGCATCAAGCCGATCGTCTTCGGCGAGAAGACGACCGAGGAGGGCCGCTGGCTGGCCGTCGCCTCGGAGAGCGTCGTGCTCGACGTCGCCGGCTACCAGCGCGTGGACGACCTGCGCGCGGGCGAGGCGATGTTCGTCGACACGAGCCACGGCGTGCACCGCCAGAAGCTGGCGAGCAAGCCGCACCATCCCTGCATCTTCGAGCTGGTCTACTTCGCGCGCCCCGACTCGCTCCTGGACGAGATCTCGGTCTACAAGACGCGCATCCGCTTCGGCGAGGCGATGGCCGAGCAGTGGCAGGCGAGCGACGCGCCGCGCCCCGACGTCGTGATCCCGATCCCCGACTCCTCGCGCGATGCCGCGATGGCGATGGCCGGGGGCCTGGGCCTGCCCTACCGCGAGGGCCTGGTCAAGAACCGCTACATCGGGCGCACGTTCATCATGCCCAGCCAGTCGTCGCGCCAGACGTCGGTGCGGCGCAAGCTGAACGCGATCCCGCTCGAGTTCCAGGGCAAGGACGTGCTGCTCGTGGACGACTCGATCGTGCGCGGCAACACGGCGCGCCGCATCGTGCGCATGGCGCGCGATGCGGGCGCGCGGCGCGTGTACATGGCCATCTCGAGCCCGCCGGTCGTCTCGCCCTGCCCGTACGGGATCGACATGGCGACCAAGAACGAGTTCGTCGCCGCCGGCCACACGCCGGGCGAGGTCGCCGCGCTGCTCGAGGCCGACTACGTGATGTACCTCGAGCGCGACGCGATGAACGACGCCGCGCGCGCCGGCAACCCGCGCGTCGAGCACTTCTGCAACGCCTGCTTCACGGGCGAGTACCCCACGGGCGACATCACCGCCGAGGTGCTCGAGAAGATCGAGGGCGAGCGCAACTCCAGCCGCCAGAAGGTCTTCTCCTTCCAGGGCGGCGCGTGAGCACGCGCCGGCCCGCTCCGCGCGCGGCGTGACGGGCCGTTCGCCGCACGCGACGCTCGCTGTCCCGCGCCCCCGCAGGGGGCGCACCTGCGCCTCTAAGCCGCCGTCTGCCCCGCCGTGGCGTTCGAGACGAGCTGGTTGCGCACCATCCCCACGAGCAAAGGCGAGGGCTGGTGCGGGTTCGCCTGGCGGGCGAGTCCCACCAGGTTGCGGCCGATCTGCACCGGCGTCAGCACCAGGCCCCAGGGGACGCCCCACCAGCCGAGGAAGAAGGAGTAGGCGACCCCTCCGAGCTGCGCCTTGGTCGCGCACGCCCGGCAAGAGAGACGCGGGCGGTTGCTCCAACGCGTCGCGACGATCATGGACAGCACGTAATGGCTCGTGAACGCGTCGACCGGACCGGGACCGTGGCACACGGGGCAGTCGCCCTCGACGACCTCGTGCAGCGCACGCCGCACGACCTCCTCGGGCACGGCTTGCGCGGCGCGGAGCTGGGAGTCGTTCAGGGCGCAACGCTGGTTGCAGTAGCGCACGCCGTTGACGGCCGTTCCACCGAACAGCACGGTCGTGCCGCAATGAGCGCAGGAATGCATCATGACGGTTCCTCGAGCCTGGGGGCGGCTCCGCCGCAGCGGAGCGCGAGCCCGGTTCTTCGGCCGGGCGAGCCGTGCGATCTGAGCGACGGTGACGGGCGGTCGCGGCGCGCATCCGCCAGCGCACCGGCAATCGTTTCGCGCGCCGCGTGCGCGACGAGCGCGAGCAAGTTTTTCCTCGTCGAGCGACGGCACGGGAACGCGCTGCGACCCGCTGCGCGCTCGCGCGGCCTGGCGTAGATTCGGGGCTTCGCGCGCCGTCCCCCCCGGGCGCGCGGCTCCCCCATGCGTGTCCCGCTCGCGCGCCGCTGGCGCTCCATCGCTCCCGTCTGCCTGCTGCTCCTCGTGCCCGGAGCGCTCGTCGCGCGCTTGCCGGCGCAGGCCGAGCCCGAGGCGCTGCCCGCCGCCGCGCCGGCGTGGCGCCTGGTCGTGAAGTTCCAGGACGCGCTGCGCGTGCGCGCCGCGCCCGACGGCCGTGCGCGCGCGCAGGGCGTGCACGCGCTCGGAGCGCTCGACGCGCTGGCGGCGCGCGAGGGGCTGCGCTTCCGCCCGCTGCTCGATCTCTCCGAGGCGCGCCTCGAGCACCTCGCGGCGAGCGCGGTCGCGCGCTCGGGGCGCGCGCAGCCCGACCTCGCGGGCTTCGCCGTCGTCGAGGGCACGGGCCCGGACGCCGCGCGCCAGGGCGCGCTGGCCGCGGCGCTGCGCGCGCTGCCCGAGGTCGAGCTCGCCTGGCTCGAGCCGCTCTTCCTCCCGCCGCCGGGCGATCTCGTGCCGACCACGCCGAGCCACGGTGCGCTGCAGGGCTACCTCGCGCCCGAGCCGGGGCTCGACGCGTCGTGGACGCGCGCGCAGGGCCACCGTGGAGAGGGCGTGCGCCTCTCCGACTGCGAGTACGGCTGGAACGCCGCGCACGAGGACCTGGCGGACGTCGACCTGCACCTCGAGCCCGGGCAGACCGTGCACCCAGGCGTGTACGGGTACGGCTGGCAGCAGCACGGCACGGCGGTCGTCGGCGCCGCGGCGGCGCCCGACAACGGCTACGGCGTCACCGGCATCGCCGACCGGGCGGAGGTGCACACCTACCCCGAGTGGACCATCCAGCAGGGGCCGCGGCGCCACGCCGCGATCGCGGCGGCGCTGGCGGACTCCGCGCCCGGCGACGTGGTGCTGCTCGAGATGCAGACGCTCGGCCCGACGATGGGCTACGCGCCGGCCGAGTACGACCCGGCGGTGTTCGCGCTCGTGCGCGCGGGTGTGGACGCGGGCGTGATCGTCGTCGCGGCGGCGGGCAACGGCAACCAGGACCTCGACGCCCCGGCGTACGACGCCTGGCGCGCCCAGGGCGACAGCGGCGCGATCTTCGTCGGCGCCGGAGCGCCCGACGCGAGCCACGCGCGCCTCTCCTTCAGCAACCACGGCTCGCGCGTGGACGTGCAGGGCTGGGGCAGCGGCGTCTTCACGCTCGGCTACGGCACGTACGCGCAGTACGGCGGCGACCCGAACCAGGGCTACACGGCGACCTTCAACGGCACGAGCTCGGCCAGCGCGCTCGTGGCCGCGGCCTGCGCCGCGCTGCAGAGCGCCGCGCAGCAGACGACCGGCGCGCGGCTCTCGCCGCGCGCGATGCGCCGGCTGCTGGTCACGACCGGGCGTGCGACGGCGGACGGCGCGTCGATCGGGCCGCATCCCGACCTGCGCGCGGCGCTCGACGCGCTCCCGACGCTGGTCGTGGCCGACTTCCGCGTGCTCGGCGCGGCCGGTCCGACGCCGCACGCGGTGCAGCTCGTGGACCAGAGCTTCGGCGCGGGCCTGAGCCGCGTCTGGGACTTCGGCGACGGCACGACCTCGACCGAGCGCGACCCGCTGCACGTCTACGCGCAGCCGGGCGTGTACGACGTGCGCCTGGAGGTCAGCGGCGCGGCGGGCGCCGACGCGCTCGTGCGCGCGGGCGCGGTCGTCGTCGCGCCCGGGCTCGGCCTGCAGGCCGTCGCGCCCGCGGCGATCCCCGCGCTCCTGCCCGGCAGCGAGCGCGCCGTCGTCGTGACCGGCAGCGGGCTCGACCAGGTCACCTCGGTCGCGCTCGACGGCGTGCCGCTGGCGCCGGGACGGTGGGAGGCGCTGGGCACGACCGCGCTGCGCCTCGACCCGCCGCAGCTCGGCTGGCTCGGCGCGCACGAGCTCTCGGTCGTCTCGCCGCTCGGCACGGTGGCGCTGGAGGTCACGACGGTCGAGCCCGCGAGCCCGGCCCTGCAGGTCGGGAGCGGCGACGCGCTGCTCGCGAACACGCTGCACGCGAGCGCGGGCGCGCCGTTCCTGCTCGGCGGGCGGGCCGGCGAGACGCACTGGGTGCTCGTCTCGAGCCAGGCCGAGCCGAGCGAGGTTCCGGGGCTCGTGTCGCTCGCGATCGGCGCCGGCTTCTCCGCGCTCGACCTGGTGCGGACGGCGGCGATCGGGAGCGCGGGCTGGAGCGCGTTCGACGTGCCCTTCCCGCCGCTCTTCGCCACCGCGTACTTTCAGAGCGTGACCTTCGACCAGGGCCGGCCGCTCGCCGTCAGCAACCTCCAGTCGGCGCTCCTGGCGCCGTAGCCGGGGCATCCTCCGGCGCGACGCCGAGCCCGTCCGCGATCCGGCCGCCTCGAAGTCGCTCTCGATCGCCCCGGCGAGCGCGCCGATGCGCAGCGGCGAGGACGGCTACAGTGAGCGCGTTCGCCGCGGCCCGACCATGGATCCCGCTCTCGCCGAGCAAGCGCCTCCGGACGAAGCCTTCCACCGCCCCGTGTCGGGATGGCTCGGGCCGTCGCTGATCCTCGCGATCCTGCCCGGCGCCTTCTTGATCGGGCTCTTCGCCGACGGCACGACCGAGCCGCGCTGGGCCGTGCGGCTGGGCGCCGCCGTGTGCGCGGCTCTGGTGGTCGCGGCGCTGCTCGCGGCGCTCCCGCGGCGTCGGCCGGTGTTCCGCGTCGGGCCGCGCGGGTTCGAGGCCGCGGACCTGCTCGCGCGCGCGATCCCGTGGGAGCGGATCGGCGCGGCCCGAGCGACGCGCCACGACGCCGCGGGCGCGAGCCTGCCCGCGCGCTGGGTCCTGGACCTCGAGGTCGCGGGCGCGCGCGAGTTCCTGCGCCGGCCGCGCGCAGCGTCCGCCCACGCGGCCTGGATTCGCGTCCCGCTCTCCACGGCGCGCGTTCAGGGCGGCGGCGCAGCGCACGGCGAGGACGTGCTGCGCTCGATCGAGCGCTTTCGGCGCATCGAGCGCGCGACGATCGGCGAGCGCGCACGAGCGGAGTGGACGTCGCGGCCCGCGTTCCCGGAGCGAGAACGCGGAGCCGTCGAGTTCCGCGCACGCCCGAGGGCGGTCTGGACCGTGCGTCTCGTGGCGGCGCTCCTCCTCGCCCTGTCGCTGTCGCTCGCGTTCGGCTCCTCCGCGACCATCGCCGGCTTCGAGGAGCCGCGCTGGCTGCGTCCGCTGCTCGCGCTCGTGCCCGCCGCGGGCGCCATCGCCTTGATCTGGTCCCTGCGCCTGTGGACGCGGCGCATCGAGGCGCGCATCGGTCCGGGCGGCCTGTTCCTGCAGGACCGCACGCGAGGCTCGATCCCCTGGCAGGCGATCGAGCACGTCGAGTTCGTGTTCGACCCGACGGTGATCGGCCGGGGTGGCGCCGTCGTCGGCTGGACGATGCGCATCGCCCTCCGCGAGCAAGGCCCTTGGCTGCGACCGAGCTCCCGCCGGCAGCTCGCCAAGGACGGCGCCGTGATCGCCGCCATCGGCGACCTGGCGTCCGGGCCCGAGCGGCTGGTCGCAGCGCTCCAGCCCTACGTCCCTGTCAGCGTGCGTCCCCCGGCGACATGAGGCGTCAGGAGCCCCGACCGGCCGAGGTGCTCGAGGATCGCCCGGACGATCGCGTCGTCGGCGAGGTGCGCGGTGAGCTTGCGCTTCTCACCGCACCAGGGGCGGGTCAGGACATCGATCCGAGCCAGGCCGGTTGCCGAGCGAGGTGCCGGCGCTCGTGTCGCTCGCGAGCCCGACCGCGATCGAGGCGTCAGGGCACCACGACCAGTACCGACGGGCTGGCGAGAAAGGCGTCCGCGGTAGCGTTGAAGAAGAGGCCCTGCGCGTAGAGGCGCTCGAAGCCCGCCAGGGCGGCGAGCGCCGGCACCGGGACGCTCTTCACGAGCGCACCCGCACCGTCCGCCACGCCCTCGAAGACGAGCGTGACCGGCAGCCCTCCCACCTGCGTGCCGAAGTAGAGCGGCACGTAGCTCGGCGCGAGCTCCTCGGCGAAGGCGCTCCACACGAAGTCGCCCGGCTGGCCAGCGGCGCTGAGCTGGTAGCTGGTCCCCGCGCGCACGGGCGTCTCGAGCTCGTAGCGGAACACGGGCAGCGGCTCGACGTGGACCGTTCCGACGATCGCCGCACCCGCCGGTCCGGAGTGGGGGCAGCTCGCCGTCCCGCTCCCTCCGGGACCTCCTTGCGCGGTGCAATCGAGGAGGACGGGCGCGAACGAGGCGTTGCTGGCGCGGAGCCCTGCGCCTCCGGAGCCACCGACCGTGCAGAAGGGGCCGACGCCGCTGGCCTCGGAGCCTCGGCCGCCCGAGAAGGAGCATCCCGAGGCGTGCAGCGTCGAGGCGGCCAGGCGCAGCCCGTCGCCGCCGGCGCGGGGGCTGCCGCCTGTGAAGCCCGGGCTCAGGACGTTGGTTCCCTGGAAGCCGCTCTCGAAGGCGTGCACGGCGCTGCCCGAGGCGAAGAGGGCCGCCGCCACCAGCCCCGGGTGCAAGGGGAGCACGCTGCCGATCGAGCCGTTGACCTGGCTGCGCACCAGGACCACCGCCGCGCAGTCCGTCGCGAGCAGCGCGGGCTCGACCAGTCCGTTGAAGACCGAGAGCTGGCGGTGGATCGTGCTGTCCTCGATCCACACCGTGCCCGCGTTGTCCTCAAGGCGCAGGGCCGAGCCGTTCACGGCCACGGCCACCTCGCTGTACTTGAGCTCGAGCGAGCGCAGGCAGGCGACTTCGTCCGTGGCGAGCTGCTTCACGATCGTGTTGCCGTTGACCCTGGGCACTCCGCCGTCGCCCACGATCGTCAGGCCCTTGCCGCACAGCTCGAAGGAGGAGTAGTCGCCCGGCGCCACGAGCAGCACGTCGCCCGAGCGCGCGGCCTTCACCGCGGGCGGCAGATCGGAGAAGCTCGCGCCTCCGGCGGCGTTCACCGTCCAGGTCCGGCGAGGCAAGGGCGAGCGGTCCTCGTACAGGCCCTGGGCGGCGAGCGTCGTGCCGAGAGAGGCGAGCAAGAGGACGTTCGCGAGGCTTCGGAGGTGCTCCATCGTCGGGTCTCCGGGGGCTTCGGGGCTGGGCGAGGGAGGCTCGTCCGCTCCAAGAAAGGGGTGCGGGGGGACGGTTCCTGGACGTCGCTCGCGACGGGATCGGTTCAACGCCACCGGGCTCCAGGCCGCGGCGCTGGTGCGCCATCGCCGGCGTGAGGCGGTCGGGGGAGGAGGAGCGAGCCAAGGGTCCCTGCGCTCGTGTCGAGGCCGGGCCTGCCGGCCGAGGAAATCGGGCGCCGCAGCTCGCGTCTCGGACGCCCTCGCCGCTTCTCAAGCCCAGGGGCGCACTTGCGACGCTCCCCGCCGGAGCCTCTCGCGCCCGTCCACCCGAGCGCCAGCGCCCCTTCCTCACGGCAAGACGGGGAGACGTGGTGCGCCCGAGAGGACTCGAACCTCTGACCTTTTGCTCCGGAGGCAAACGCTCTATCCAACTGAGCTACGGGCGCGCGGGGGAGGGATTGTGGGGGGGAGGCCCCGGGAAGCCAAGGGGCGGAGGGCCGGGCGCACCCGACCCTGGGCGGGTCCCCCCCGGCGGGAGCCCCGTCCCGGGGAATGCGAACGAGAGGAAAGCCCGGCCGGGACGCGGCACCTTGACGATTCCGCCGGACCTGACGTAGCTTGGGGCTCGACTGTCGCGGCCGGGCGCCAGCCTCGGTCCCGGCATGGCTCCGCCGAGGTTCGATCATGATGGTCCCCCGCTCTCGAACGGATACGTCGCGAAGATCGCCGCGCACCGCAGCCCTGCGCTGGGGGGCGCTGGGAATCGCCCTGGCCGGGAGCGCCCTCGCCTGGGGCGCGCTGTCCGCCGCATGGCCGCGTGCGCTGCATGCCTCGGGCACCACCTGCCCCGACACCGACGGCGACGGCCTCAACGACACGCAGGAGTCGATCCTCGGCACCGACGCGGACAAGGCCGACACCGACGAGGACGGCTTCCCCGACCTCGAGGAAGTCGCGCGCTCGAGCAACCCGATCGACTTCGTGTCCACCCCGGACCTGCGCGAGATCTCGATCGGGATGACGGCTCGCGTCGAGGAGGGCGTGATCACCATCGTCGCCCCGGTCTTCGCGCGCGCGGGATCCTTCGGAGAGATCGGCCTGGAGCTCGGCTTCATCTTCCCCGACGGGACGCGCTACGAGCTCCTGCCCGAGCTGTACCTGCCGGTGATCAAGGGCGGCGTGTTCATGCCGGCGAGCGAGGACTACTCGGTCGTCCTGCTCGAGATGCCCGTGCCGCAGCGGCTGCTCTCCAGCCTGGGCAGCCTGGCGGTCTACGGCATCGTCAAGGACGCCGACGGGCGCGACAACGTCAGCGCCTCGACGATCAACCTGGTCGACTTCGGGGGCGTCCCCGTCATCGCCCAGAACGCCCCGCCCGGCGTGGGCGGCGGCGGTGGGGTGGTGTACGGGCCGCTGGTCCCGGCCTCCGACATCCCGCCGAGCTGGTCCTCCGGCGAGCTCTGCTGGCACCAGGCGTCGCCCGTGGGGATGATCGGCAGCTCGACCGCCTACGAGGTCACGAAGGGCCTGTGCGTGCCCTCCGACACGTTCTGCGGCTCGTCCGAGTGCACGTCGCGCGTCGGCTCGAGCGTCCTCCTGGTCGATCCCGGCGCGCTGCTGGGAGGCTAGGCGCCCGAGCCCTCAGCGTCCGGACCGCTCCGGGTAGGCCCTTCGGGGGCGCTGGAGGGGTCCGTTTCGCTATCAAAGGTGCGCGGCGGAGGGAACCGCCCGTTCCCGGGGGTCGTCCAAGGGACCTGCCGAGGGCCTCGGAGCATGAACGTCGACCCCGATACGGAGCTGGTGCTCGCTTGCCAGAGGAACGCCCCCAGCGGGCTCTCGGGCCCGTTCCGTGACCTGTACGAGCGGTTCAAGGACCGGGTCTACAACGTCTGCTACCGGATCACGGGCAACCCGAGCGACGCCCTCGACGCCAGCCAGGAGACCTTCGGAATCGTCTTCCGGCGCATCGGCGAGTTCCGCTTCCAGTCGCGCTTCTCGAGCTGGGTCTACCGCATCGCGGTCAA
>CADEGS010000020.1:0-32225 GCA_902826945.1 uncultured bacterium
AGGTGATCTTCGAGGAGTTCAAGGGCACCGGCAACATGGAGCTCGTGCTCGACCGGCGCCTGTCCGACCGCCGCATCTTCCCCGCCATCGACATCAACCGCTCCGGCACGCGCAAGGAGGAGCTCCTCTTCACCTCCGAGGAGATCCGCCGCATCTGGATGCTGCGCAAGGTGCTGAACGAGCTCGACCCGGTCGAGGCGATGGAGATGCTGATCCAGAAGATGAAGCGCACGCGCGTCAACGGCGAGTTCCTGATGACGATCGGGAGCTGAGCGCCCCGTGCGCCTGCTCTTCGTCATCGACACCTGGGGGCTGATCGGCGGCACGGAGCGGCACGCGGCCGTGGTCGTGCCGGCGCTGCTCGAGCGCGGCCTCGACGTGCGCGTGCTGTGCCGCGAGGACCACGCCCCGGGCTTCGCCGACGTCGAGGTGTGCGCCATGCCCGAGCTGGCCGGGGCGCGCCTGGGGCGCGCCGCGCGGCGCGCGCTCGAGGCGCGCCTGCGCGCGCTGGCGCCCGACGTCGTGTTCCACTCGGCGCTGCGCAACGTGGACGCGGCCGAGGCGCTGGTCGAGGGCGCGCCGGTCGTGCGCTACGTGCACGACCACACGCTCTTCTGCCCCGGGCTGAACAAGGTCCGCGAGGACGGCGCGACCTGCCGCGAGCCCCTGGGCTGGCCCTGCCTGCGCACCTACTTCCTCGAGGGCGGCTGCATCTGCTTCAAGCGCGCCGGGCACGCGCGCCGGCTGGCCGATCCGCTGCGCGAGCTGGTCGCCAAGTGGCGCGAGATCGACGTGGCGCGGCGCGCGGCGCGGCTCTTGACGAACTCCGCCTACATGCGCGACGAGCTGCTGCTGGCGGGCTTCGCGCCCGAGCGCACGGCGGTCCTGCACTACTTCACCACCTCGAACACGCCGCTGCAGCCGCCCGCGCCGCTCCCGCCCGAGACGGCGGCCTTCGTCGCGGCCGGGAACGGCGCGCCGCTGGTCGTGACGCCGGCGCGGCTGACGCTGCCGGACAAGGGTGTGGACTACCTGCTGAGCGCGCTGGCGCGCGTGCGCCGCCCCTTCCGCGCCGTGATCGCGGGCAGCGGGCCGGCCGAGGCCTGGCTGCGCGAGAAGGCGCGCGCCGAGGGCCTCGACGGGCGCGTGCACTTCTCCGGCTGGACCGCGGCCGGCGCGATCGAGACGCTCTACGCGCGCGCCGACCTGGTCGTGTGCCCGAGCGTGTGGGACGAGCCCTTCGGCCTGGTCGGCATCGAGGCCATGGCGCACGCCAAGCCGGTCGTCGCCTTCCGCGTCGGGGGCATCCCCGAGTGGCTCGACGACGGCGCGAGCGGCCTGGCCGTCGCGCGCAAGGACACCGCGGCGATGGCGGCCGCGATCGAGCGCCTGCTCGACGACCCCGCGCTGGCGCGCCGCATGGGCGAGCAGGGCCGGCGGCGCGTCGCCGAGCGCTTCCCGCGCGAGCGCCACGTCGAGCGCCTCGAGGCGGCGCTGCGCGACGCCGCGGGCAGCGCCGCGGCGCGCTAGCGCACTCGGACGGGCGGCGGCGGGCTCGTGCGCCGGCAGAGCTCGTCGAAGCCCGGCCCGGCCGGCCGCGCCGCGCGCGCGGCCAGCGCCTCGTCCGCCTGCTCGAGCGCCAGCGCGAGCCAGACCAGCTCCTCGCGGCGCTCTCCCATCCAGGCGTCGATCGCGAAGCGCTGCAGCCAGGCCAGGTGCTCGAGCAGGCGCTCCTCGCCGTCGAGGTGCTTCCACAGGAACAGCAGCCGGTTCTTCTCGATCGCGGCGCGCACGAGCGCCTCGGGCACGACGCGCCCGATCGTGCCGCGGTGGTGGTGCTCGACGACCGAGGACGGTTGGTAGAGCACGCGTCCGCCGGCGCGCCACAGCGTCCAGCCCAGGTCGACGTCCTCCCAGTAGAAGGGCTCGAAGGCCGGGTCGAAGCCGCCGCGCTCGAGGAATGCGGCGCGCCGGAAGAGCGACGTGCCGCCGATGGCGAAGGGCACCGGCACCGGCGCGTCGGGCAGCGCGGCGGGCGGCGCCGGCTCGTCGCCGACGGCCAGGCCGGGCTGCAGGACGCGCGCCTCGCCGCGCTCGAGGTCCATGCGCACGAGCGACTCGACCGCGTCCTCGCGCCCGCGCAGGAGCACGCGCGGCACCGCCGCCTGCACGTCGGCCTGCTCCAGGCACGCGACCAGCGGCTCGAGGAAGCCCGGACGGACGACGACGTCGGGGTTCATCGCGAAGACGAGCTCGTGCCGCGCCGCCTCGAAACCGTCGCGCAGCGCGCGCGCGAAGCCGCCGTTCTCCGCGCGCGCCAGCACGCGCACGGCCGGGAAGCGCTCGCCGAGCCAGCGCGCGAGCCGGTCCTGGCCGGTGTCGTCCACGACCAGCACCTCGTCCGCTCCCCCGCGCCGCGCCAGCTCCGCCGCGAGCGGCGGCAAGCAGCGCTCGAGCAGGTCGCGGTCGTCGAGGCACGGGATCGCGATGCTGACGGGGCGGCTCACGACGATTCCCCCGCGGCGTCGCCCGCCGCTCCGGCGGCCGCGTCCTGCGGCGGGCCGTCGGCGCCGCTCCAGCCCGCGAGCCGGCGCCCGAGCGCGCTGCGGGCGAGCAGCGCGCGCACGAGCGCGCGCTCGCCCTCGCGTCCCGCCTTCTCCATCTGGTCGCGCCGCCAGCGCAGCTCCTCGACGACCGTCCCGAGCGCGCCCAGGATCCCCTCCAGGCCCCGATCGACGATCAGGTCCAGGCCGCCCTCGAGCGCCTCCACCTCGCGCCGCACGGCGCCGAGCTGCGCGTCGAGCATCGCGTGCGCCAGCTCGCCGGCGGGCGCGTGCTCGCGCACGGCCGGGTCCAGGCGGTGGGCGAGCTCCCGCCAGCGCGTCAGGAGCCGCAGGCGCTGCGCGCGCTGCTCGTCGAGCTTCTCGCGCAGCCAGCGCACCTCGGCCTCGCGCCCGCCCAGGAGCTCGCGCAGCCAGTCGCGCTCGCGCTCGCCCTCGGCGCGCACGCCCTGCAGCCAGTCGCGCTCCGAGCGCAGCCAGTCGCGCTCGCTGCGCAGCGCGGCCGACGCGTCGGCCATGGCCTCGTGCTCGGCGCGGCGCCACTCGCTCTCCGCGCGCGCCTCGCGCAGGTCGGACTGCGCCTTCGAGCCCGCCAGCGCGCGCGCGAGCAGCGCCTCGGGACCGGGGCCGCCGGGCGCCAGCGCCGCGCCCAGGCGCGCCAGGCCGCCGAGCGCGCGCGCGAGCAGCTCGCGCGAGGGCAGCGCCTCGAGCGCGCGCACGCGCGCGGCGAAGGGCGCGACCGAGGACGGCAGGCCAGCGTCTCCCTCGGCCGTGCGCGCGTCGCGCGCCGCGACCAGGCGCTCGTAGCGCGCGCAGAGCTCCGCCGCGTGCGCGTCGACGTCCTTGACCGGCGCGATGCCCGCGGCCAGGCGCTGCACCAGGGCGTGCTCGCTGGCCGCGCGCAGGGCGCGCGCCAGGTCGTCCGGGTCGCCGGGCCCGAACAGGAGACCGTCGACCCCGTCGCGCACGCTCTCGGGGATCGCGCCCAGCCGGCTCGCGAGCACCGGGCGGCGCGCGCTGAAGGCCTCGCGGATCACGATCGGCTGGTTCTCGACCCACAGCGAGGGCACGACGACGACGTCGACCTGCGCCAGGCGCGCGGGCAGGTCCGCCCGCTCGTACGGGCCGCCCCACGCCGCCCCCGCCGCGGCGGCCCGCTCGCGCAGCGCGCGCACGTAGGGCTCGTCGGTCGAGTAGCCGTTCAGGACGAGCGTGGCGCGGCCGCGCTCGAGCCGGCCGAAGGCCTCGATCAGGACGTGCGCGCCCTTGTGCTTGGAGAGGCCGCCGAAGAAGCCGAAGCGCACGGGCCGCGCGCCGTCGGGCGCGGCCGGCGGCAGGTCGGCGAGGTCGGCGTTCTCGATGCCGTAGGCGAGCACCTCGATGCGGCGCTCGTCGATCCCGCCGCGCACGAGCTCGCGCGCCAGGTAGGCCGAGGGCGCGAGCACCAGGTCGGCCTGCGCGAAGCTGCGCGCGCGCAGCGCGTCGAGCTCGCGGCGGCGGTCGAAGGCGGCGTCCTCCTCGTCGGCGCCGACGCCCGCCCGCTCGGCGTCGTCGTCGAGGATCGCGCGCAGCGCGTCGCCCTCGGCCGGCGGCAGCTCGGCCGGCC
This sequence comes from uncultured bacterium, assembly GCA_902826945.1. The sequence continues at coordinate 4,168 of CADEGS010000020.1, forward strand.
AGGCGCCGGCCTGGTAGTCGCCGAGCGCGGGCAGCCGGTTCAGGCGCTCGACGGCGAGATCGCAGCGCGCGCAGGCCATCGAGTCGCCGCGCACGTCGCACGACGAGAGGTCCGGACGCAGGAGCGTGTAGCGGTGGCAGATCGGGAAGTAGTCGTGGGCCGTGTACACGACCGGCAGCCCGCGCGCGTGCGCGGCGCGCAGGCAGGACAGGCCCACCTTGAGCGCGTGCTGGAAGTGCACGACCTGCGGGCGCTCGTGCTCGAGCACGGCCTCGAAGGCGTGGCCGACGCCGGGCGCGTCGAGGGCCGCGCGCGGGTCGCGGGGCACGGCGTTGCGCGCCACCCAGAAGACGCGGTAGCCGTCGCGCGCCTCCTCGCGCAGCGAGTCGTTGGGCGCGTGCGGGTCCGGGCGCGGGGCGAACACCGACACGTCGTGCCCGAGGCGGGCGAAGCTGCGCGCCAGGGCCTCGGTGTAGTTCTCGACCCCCGTCCGGTCGGAGGGAGGAAAGCCGTGCGCGACGAGGCAGATGCGCATGCGCGTCGCCCGCTTCAGCGCGCGCCGGGCGCGCGCGAGGGGAATCGGTTTCCCGCCCGACGATGTCGCTCGCGCGTGTCGGCGGCGCGGTCCTCGCTCGCCATCATGCGCCCATTCTGCGCGCTGGCGGGCCGGCAGAAAAGGGGCGGTAAAGCGCGCCGTTTCCTTTCAGAGGCGTCCCGCAGGCGTCCGACGAGGGCACGCGAGGGGTCGCCGCGAGGCGGAACCGGGGATCATGAGCTTGCACCAGCACCAGGCACGGACCGGGGCGCGCCCGGGCCCCAGGCGCTCCGCGCGCGGGGGCTTCTCGCTGGTCGAGCTCGCGATCGCCCTCTCGATCCTCCTGATCGGGATGGTCAGCATCGTGACCGCCTCGTCCCAGATGAGCTCGCTGCGCCGGCAGAGCCGCGAGCGCGCGATGGTGCAGAACGGCGTGCGCTCGGTCGCCGAGCGCATGCAGGCGCGGGCTCTCCAGCTCGCCCAGAGCGACCCGAACGGGTGGTCGCAGACCCTGGCGGCCGAGTTCGTGGGCACCTTCGACATCCTCGAGCTGGACGCGGTGACGGGCGAGCCCGCCGTCGGCGCCCTGCAGGTCGTCACCGACGAGGGGCTGACGGACGCCGACCTCCTGGTCGCGATCGGCATGCCGCGCGACCTGAACGGGGACGGGGACGCGAGCGACGCGGACGTGACCGCCGGCGCCGTCCTGCTGCCCGTCGTGGTCACGGCGCGCTGGCGCGGCGTGTCCGGCGAGCAGACCTACCGCCACGGCTTCTACCTGCTGAAGTACTAGGGGCCATGCGACCGAACGGAAACGCCCCGGCCCAGAGCGGGCACACGGTGCTCGAGCTCCTGATCGCCGTCTCCCTGTTCGCGATCGTGTTCCTGTCCTCCATGGCCTTGATGGAGTCGGGGCAGCGCCTCTCGCACTCGACCATCGAGATCACGGTCGTCGAGGAGCAGGCGCAGCTGGCGCTCTTCAAGGTCGAGCGCATGCTCGCCAACGCCGTGCCGAACGCGCCGTCCACGACGGCGGCGTCGTTGCCGGCCGGCGCCGGCACCGTCACGCTGGCGAGCAACGACGGCTTCCCGCCGCGCGGCTTCGCCGTCTTCTCCCCGGGCACCGCCCTGCAGGAGGTCGTCGGCTACGACGGCCTGGGCGCCGCCGGCGAGCTCTTCTCGCTGCAGCGCGCCCAGCAGTGCACGGGCGAGCAGGTGCACGTCCAGGCGACCGCACAGTGGGCCGGGATGGCCGAGCCCTGGCCCGTCGCGGGCCCGAGCACGCGCCGCTCGCTGGAGCAGGGCGTGCCGACCGAGTTCCGCGGCACGGGGCTGGGCTTCAGCTTCCTCGTGCCGGTGGACCCTGCGGGCGGGCGCACGTTCGTGCAGGCGAACAGGGTGCGCTGGGGCGCGCCGGTGCGCGACGTGGGCCAGACCGTGAACGGCCGCATGGCGATCTACTTCCAGCCCCAGACGACCTTCGACGAGGCCGCCGAGAACGCCGACGTCAACGGCGACGGCGACCGCGTGGACGTCTTCGACGTGGGGCAGGTGCGCCGCGTGGCGTGGGACGTCACGGCGCCGAGCATGGCCGACGACGTCGGGCTGGGCGCCAGCTGCGTGATCCAGGAGCGCTGCCGGTGGGGCTCCGACCTGGACGGCGACGGGTTCGACGACCCGATGTTCCTGTGGAACGAGGACTCCAGGGAGCTCCACGTCCGCCTGTTCGTGCTGGGCGCGAGCAAGAGCGGCCTGCCGGTCGTCCGGCGCGTGGAGTCGTTCGTGTTCTTGCGCAACGAGGAAGGCTCGAGCTAGCCGGGAACGCGACGGTACGAACGATCCGGGAAGGGAAGCCCGGAAAAGGGGAAGGCGATGAAGCAAGGGAGCGACGGAGGGACGCCGCGCGCGGCCGGGCGCGATGCCCGTGAGGGCATCGCCCTCGTGCCGGTCATGCTGGTGGTCTCGGGACTGGCGATCTTCACCATGGCCCTGATGACGGGGGTGCTCTCGGGCAACCGCACCGTCAGCTCGCAGAGCGAGGAGTACCAGCTCTCCAGCTCGGTCGAGAGCGTGGCCACGCTGGCGATCGAGAAGGTCTGGTCGGGCTACCTGGAGAGCCAGGGCGGCTTTGCCGGGACCTCGAACAGCCTGCGCGCGTACCTCGACGGCCTGGGGATCGAGGACTCCTACGACCTGGACCACCCGGAGCCGCCGCTCGCGAACGAGGGCTTCGACTGGCTGGCGAGCGCGCAGCTCGCGGGCGACGGGGCCTCGTTCGAGAGCACGCGCGTCGATCAGGTGCGCCTCGTGCGGCGCGACATCCTGCCCGACGCGACGGAGCTGTACGTCACGGTCGTCGCAGACGCCGGCGGCGAGGGCGCCGTAGAGCCCAACCGGGCCGTGCAGGTGCTCTACACGATCGAGCCGGAGCGCTTCGACGGCTTCGACTACGCGATGCTCTCGAACAACGTCAACTGCATCTTCTGCCACACGCAGGTGAACTCGGTCGAGAAGTACTTCGGCAGCGCCCCGGGCGACGGCTTCGAGCGCGTCAAGGTCGGCACGCTCGAGAGCCTCATGCTGCGCCACGACATGGACGGCCTGACCGGAGCCATCAACGACGCCGACTCCGACTCCTTCGTCGCGGGCACGGTCTACACGCGTGGCAGCGTGATCCTGCACGACGGCACGCCGGTCTCCTCGGGCGACTGGTCCGACCTCTCGTTCCGGGGCTTCGAGTTCGACGTGCACCCCGACTCGAGCGGCGTCGACAAGGGCTACCTCGTCGAGGACGCCTGGGGCAACCTCGTCCACGGCCCGTTCGACCCGGCCGGCACGCCGCCGGAGGCCTTCGAGAACTTCTACACGAACTACCCCTCCGACCCGGCGCTGATGGTCGACGGCAACCTGCCGATGAGCTTCCCGGCGCCGATCCCCGACAACGGCGGGATCGACCCCGGGACCGGGCTGCCGAACCCGTCGGCGGCCTCGAACCGCCTGGTGGACGACTCCGAGTTCTACGACCTGGCCTCGACGGCCAAGGGCAGCGTCAGCGTTGCCAAGCCGGCCGGCCTGCCCGGCGGCGCGCTGAACGTGCGCCCCGGTGGCAGCGCGTTCGCCGACATCGGCGACTACGCGGCCGCGCTCTTCGTCGGCAACTCGACGACGCTCTCGAGCAGCGGAAGCAGCGTGAGCGGCAACGTGATCATGAACGGCACCGCCACCGACCCGATCGTCCTCGACGGCACGGTCGCGATCGACGGCGACCTGATCATCAACGGCTACGTGAAGGGCGAGGGCACGCTGATCGTGCGCGGCAACGTGTACGTGCCGACCGACCTCCAGTACCTGGACGGCCGCGAGCTGCTCGAGGGCGACGATCCCTCGGCCCCCACCGGCCCGCGCACCTTCGGCGTGGCGCAGGACGGCACGCGCAACGCGCTCGGCCTGACCGCCGGGGGCAACATCGTGGTCGGCGACTACCTGCGGCCGTCCTCGATCAAGTTCGACCACTCCTACGTCGTGCCGCCGCCGGGCCAGTTCATCTCGGGCAACCCCGACTCGGGCGACCCCATGGTGGACCTGTGGTCCTTCTCGCTGGCCGAGATGTCGCTCTTCAACCGCGGCGAGTGGGCCAAGACGCAGCAGCTCCTGCCCGCCGACGCGACGGAGGCGGCGGGGCCGAGCAGCGGCTGGACGGCCCCCAACCCGGGCTACGTCGCGGACTACGTGCCGCGCTACTACCGCCACGGCGAGGACACGGTCATCCCGATCTACAACAAGAACGTGTGGTTCGACGCGGCCACGGCGACCTGGCACGGCGTCGAGGAGGTACCCATCGGCTGGGACGCCTCGCTGCTGACCTACGTCGACCCGTCGAACCCCTCCGACCCGGTCTTCTACAACCCCGACGGATCGCCGCGCGCGGTCAGCTACGAGCTGAAGCCACAGGGCGAGTGGGTGCCGGACAGCTACTACAAGCTCACCGTCAACCTGCTGCAGTCCACGGCCTTCCGGCCGCTGGGCAAGCCGCTGAGCATCGACGGGTTGATGTACACCAACAACGCGATCTTCTCGATCGTGCAGCGCGCCACGACCTACTACGGGCGCATGCTGATGAACGGCGCGATCGTGGCGGCCGACCTGGGCATGCTCGCGCCCGGCTTCGAGGATCCGTGGAACGTGACGGGCACGAACACGCCGCTCGGCAACTTCGCGACCGGCCTGCAGCTCAACTACGACCGGCGCGTGAAGGAGCTGCTCAACGTGCGCAACCCGTTCCAGGTGCGCCTCAAGCGCACGCTCTGGAACCCGACCGCGAACCTGCCCGAGGCCTTCGGCCCGTAGCCGGGTCGGGCCGACGCTCGACGGGCTCCGCGGGCCGCGCGCCCGCGGGGCCCGCGCTCATTCCTGCTCGGCCAGCCAGCGCTCGGCGTCGATGGCGGCCATGCAGCCCATGCCGGCGGCGGTGATCGCCTGGCGGTAGCGCTTGTCGCAGATGTCGCCCGCGGCGAAGACGCCCTCGACCGAGGTGCGCGAGCCCTCGTGCACGCGCACGTAGCCCGCCTCGTCCACGTCCAGCTTGCCGCGGAAGAGCTTCGAGTTCGGCTCGTGGCCGATCGCCGCGAACAGGCCCTGGCAGGCCAGCTCCTCGCTCGCTCCGGTCTCGGGATCGACGAGCTGCACGCCGCGCACGCGGCCGTTCTCGCCCGTCAGGATCTCCTCCACCGCGCGCGGCACCAGGAAGCGGATCTTCGGGTTGCGCTGCGCGCGCTCGAGCATGATGCGCGAGGCGCGGAAGACCGGCCGGCGGTGCACGAGCGTCACCGAGCGCGCGTAGCGTGTCAGGAAGTTCGACTCCTCCATGGCCGAGTCCCCCCCGCCCACGACGACGACGTCCTTGTCGGGGAAGAACGCCCCGTCGCACGTGGCGCAGGCGGACACGCCGGCGCCCGCGGCCATCAGCTCGCGCTCGCGCGGCAGGCCCAGCAGGCGCGCGCTGGCGCCGGTGCAGACGATCAGCGCGCGCGCGTCGAACTCGTCGAACTCCGAGACCACGCGGAACGGCCGGCGCGAGAGGTCGACGTCGGTCACCAGGCCGATCTTGATCTCGGTGCCGAAGCGCTCGGCCTGCGTGCGCAGGTCCTCCATCATCTTCGGGCCGAGCACGCCCTCGGGGTAGCCGGGGAAGTTCTCGACCTCGCTCGTGATCGTGAGCTGCCCGCCGGGCTGCATGCCCTCGATGACGACCGGGCGCAGGTTGGCGCGCGCGGCGTAGAGGGCGGCGGTGTAGCCCGCCGGACCCGAGCCGATGATCACGACCTCGCGGAGCTCTGCCATGGTTCGTCCTGCTGCGTCGAGCCGGGGCGGCCGCTCCGGCGGGCGCGTAGTGTAGCGGCGGACCGCGCGCCGCCGAGGCCTTTCGACGCAGCGCCGCGCCCGTCCGGGGATTGCGCGGCGCCCGCGCCGCACTAGGCTCGCGGCGCGCGGCGCTCCGCGCCGATCGATGCACGACCCCTCCTTCGCCGCCTGGCTCGACGAGCTCGTGGCGCTGTGCGACGGGATCCGCGCCAGCGCGCTCGGCGCGCTGCGGCGCGCCGGCGCGCCGCGGGTCGCGCGCCCCGCCGCCCGGGGCGCGGGCGACGTCAGCTTCGCGCTCGACCTGGCGTGCGAGGAGCACGTGGACCTGTGGCTCGAGCGGCGCGCGCGCGCCGGCCCGCTGTCGCTCCTGACCGAGGACCGCGGCTGGCGCCACCGCGGCCCCGGTCCGCGCGGGGTGCGCGCGCTCGACGGCTTCGACCACGGCGGGCCGCGCATCGCGCTCGACCCCGTGGACGGCACGCGCAACCTGATGGCCGACCTGCGCCCGGCCTGGACGGTCGTCTCGTTCGCCGGCCCCGGCGCGGGGACGCCGCGCTTCTCCGAGCTCGCCGGCGGCCTCGTGTCCGAGCTCCCGACGGCGCGCACGCTCGGCCACCGCCGGCTGTGGGCCGCGCGCGGCGCGCCGGGCTGCTCGCGCGCGGACGTGGCCCCCGATGGCGCCGCGCGCGCCGACCTGCTGCGCTGCGACGACGACGACCGCCCCGACCACGGCTACTTCCCCGTGTTCCGCTACGACCCGCTGCAGCGCCCGCGCAGCGCCGCGCTCGAGGCCGCCTTCTTCGAGCGCCTGCGCGAGCACGAGGGCGCGGACCTGCGCAGCGTGTACGACGACCAGTACATCTCGAACGCCGGCCAGCTCGTGCTGCTCGCGCACGGCATCTACCGCATGATCGCCGACCCGCGCGCCCTGCTCGCCGCGCGCGCGGGCGCGGCGGCCACGACCTCCAAGCCCTACGACGTCGCCGGCGCGCTCCTGTGCGCGCAGGCCGCGGGCGCCGCGCTGGGCGCGGCCGACGGCGCGCCGCTCGACTTCCCGCTCGACGCCGAGACGCCGGTGCACTTCGTCGGCTGGGCCAACGAGCGCACGCGCGCGCGCCTGGAGCCGCACTGGCTGGCGGCGCTGGCACGAGCCTGAGTCACACGAACCGCTCCTCGCGCCAGGGGTCCGCGTCGTTGTGGTAGCCGCGCACCTCCCAGAAGCCCAGCCGCTCCTCCTCGAGCAGCTCGACCTCGCGCACCCACTTGCACGACTTCCAGGCGTAGAGCGCCGGCACGACCGAGCGCAGCGGCCCGCCGTGCTCGAGCGCGAGCGGCGCGCCGTCGTGCGCGTGCGCCAGGAGCACGTCGGCCGCCAGCGCCGCCGCCAGCGGGACGGTCGTGTCGTACCCGCCCGCGTCCGCGAAGCGCACGAAGCGCGCGCCGGACGCCGCGTCGGCCCGCTCGAGCAGGTCGCGCACGAGCACGCCGCGCCACGCGTTGTCGAGCTTGCTCCAGCCCGTCACGCAGTGCATGTCCGCGCGCACGTCGGTCTGCGGCAGCGCCAGGAGCTCGCGCCAGGAGAGGTCCAGCGGGCGGCGCAGCGCGCCGTGCACGCGCAGGCGCCAGGTGCGCTCGTCGAACGCCGGCACGGCGCCGACGTGCAGCAGCGGCCAGCCGGTCGTGACGCCCTGCCCGGGCGGGACGCGCTCGCGCTTCGCTCCTTCCATCGGTCAACCCCGGTCGCGCGCGACGTCGAAGCGTCGCAGCAGGACGCCGCCCACGAGCGCCAGCCCCACGTCGCACAGGACGAGCACGCCGCCCGCCGCCGCGACCACCGCGGGGAGCAGCGCCTCGTCGCTCCACCCCAGCACCTCGCGCCCGAGCCAGAGGAGCAGCAGCGCCGGCCCGGCGCACAGCGCCCCCACCGCGACCAGCACGATCATGCGCAGCAGCATGACGAGCATGCCGCGGCCGGCGTTCTGCAGCGCGCCCTCCTGGCCCGGGACGAAGCGCACCGGCGCGAACAAGAAGACCGCGTTGTCCACGGCGGCCCAAGCGAACACGAAGGGCGGCTGCAGGCAGAAGATCGGCCAGAAGGAGCGCGAGAGCGTACCGCGCAGGAGCGCGTGCGCCAGCAGCGCCGCCATGACGAGCACCGCCACCAGCAGCACCTCGGGCAGGAGCGTGGCCGCGAAGGCGCGCGCGGGCGACACGGGCCAGGCCTTGATGACCTCCATGCGGTCGAGGTCCGCGCGGTAGTCGAAGCGCAGGCCCGAGGTCAGGTAGAACGTCCCGAGCACCGCGATCAGGATCGTGGCGTCGTCGTGCTGGCGCCCGATCACGGTCAAGACGACCAGCACGAGCACCGAGACCCACAGCGTGCCCTTGGCCTTGCGCAGGATCGCGGCGCTCTTGCGCCAGGCCAGCGCCCCCTCCGGCGAGCGTCCGAAGGCCCACGGCACGCGCCAGCCGGCCAGGCGCGCCGAGGCGCGCCCGGACGCCACGCCCCCGCCGCGGCGCACGCGCCGCAGGCGCGCGGCGACGCTGGCGGAGGTCTCGAGCGAGAGCTCGCGGAAGTCCACCGGCAGGCGCACGGTGCACTCGAACAGGACCGCGCCGATCGCCAGGCACAGCGCGAACCAGGGCAGGAAGCGCGGCCACGAGGGCGCCGTGACCATGCGCGCCCACGGCTCGAAGGGCGCGACCGCCGCCGCCAGCGGCCCCGACTCGAGCAGCCGGTCCAGGCCGACGAGCGGACCGCCCTGCGCCTCCGGCACGCGCAGCGGCAGCACGACCAGCGCCACGCCGGCCACGCCGAGCAGGAGCAGCGGCGTGCGCAGGCGGCCGACGCGCCGCGCCCAGCGCTCCTCGAGCGCGCCGGCGACGATCGCGACCATCTGGTTCAGGACGGGCAGCGTGCCCACCGCGCACAGGCAGCCGAGGAACGCGATCCCCGGGCGCGGCATGCTGCGCATCAGGACCAGGCCGACGACGATCGCGCCGAGCACGCCGCGCCGCAGCGTCGCCAGCAGCCGGTAGCGCACGAGGTCGCGGCGCGACACGGGGGCGGCGAACAGGCGCTGGATCTCGTCGGCGGGCAGGAACAGGCCGCGGTGGGAGAACGAGCTCGAGAGCGAGAGCATCGTCAGCACCAGCCCCCCGAGCCGCACGCGCGCGCGCAGGTCCTCGGGGTCGCCCGGGAGCGGCGGCCCCTCGCGCAGCGCGGGCAGGAACAGCGAGGTCATCCAGGCCCCGAACAAGAGCACGCCGCACAGCGTGAACAGCGCGCCCTTGACCGTGCGCAGGCGGCGGCGGAAGGCGCGCAGCGCCCCGCGCAGCTTGAGCCGCGCCAGCAGGCGCAGCGCGGGGTCGCCCAGGACGACGCTCACGCGCGCGCGCCCTCCGCCGGCGGCGGGCCGTCGGCGCCGTCGCCGGTGATGGCGAAGAAGACCTCCTCGAGGTTCGAGCGCGAGGAGGCGGCGCGCGCCTCGTCCAGCGTGCCGAGGAAGACGCGCCGGCCGCGGTCGAGCACGAGCAGCCGGTGGGCCAGCTCCTCGATCAGCGTCAGCAGGTGCGAGGACAGGATCACCGCGGTGCCGCTCTGCGCGAGCTCGCGGATCGCGTCCTTGGCCGAGCGGATCCCGCGCGGGTCGAGCCCCGAGAGCGGCTCGTCGAGCAGCACGATGCGCGGCTCGGCCAGCCAGGCGCAGGCGAAGGCCAGCTTCTGGCGCATGCCGCGCGAGAGCTCGCCTCCCAGCGCGCCGCGCTTCTCCACCAGCTCGAAGCGCGCCAGGAGCGCGTCGGCGCGCGGCCGCCAGTCGCGCACCCGATACAGCGCGGCGGTGAACTCGAGGTGCTCGTCCACGGTCAGCGTGTCGAACGGCTCGGGGTCGTCGGGGACCCAGGCGAGCCGCCGCTTGGCCGCCACCTCCTCGCGGCGCACGTCGTGCCCGCACACCAGCACCTCGCCCTCCTGGATCGGCAGCACGCCGACGATCGAGCGCAGCGCGGTGGTCTTGCCCGCGCCGTTCGGCCCGACCAGCCCCAGGATCTCGCCGCGCTCGGCCTGGAACGAGAGGTCCGAGAGGGCCAGCGTGGTCTCGTAGCGGCGCGTCAGCCCGCGCACGACGAGCGGCAGCTCGGGCTCCTCGGAGGTCGTCGGAAGGGGGTCGGACACGTCGCGCGGCGCCCGCCGGCGGGCCGGGGCGGGATGAGGATAGGTCGGCGCGCGCCGCTGGCAATGGCGGCCGCGCGCGCCCTATCCTCGGTCGCGTGCGGACGGCGTGGCGCAGGGCGGCGCTCGCGCTCGCGGCCCTGGTCCTCCTCGACGTCGCGCTGCGGCTGGGACCGGCGCGCGACGGCGAGCTCCTAGGGCTCGTGCTGCCGCCGTTCGGGCGCCCGGAGCACGCGAACCAGCGCGCATGGCTGGCCCTGCACGCGAGCGGCGCGCCCGAGCGGGGCCCGGGCGCCTTCGACGCCGAGCTCGGCTGGACGTGGCGCCCGGGCGCCGTCTTCGACGACGGCCGCGCGAGCGTCGGCGCGGGCGGCGCGCGCGGCGCGCGCGTCTACGCCGAGCGGCCGCCGCCGGGCGTGCTGCGCGTGCTCACCTTCGGCGACTCGTTCACCTTCGGCGACGCCATCCCCGACGAGGCCACCTTCCAGGCGATCCTCGAGCGCCGCCGGCCGGGCTGGGAGGTCCTGAACTACGGCGTCAGCGGCTACGGCACCGACCAGGCGCTCCTGCGCTTCCGCCGCGAGGGCCCTGGGCGCGGCGCGCGCGTCGTCGCGATCGGGCTGATGCTCGAGAACATCGGGCGCAACGTGAACCGCTACCGGCCGCTGTGGAGCCCCTCCAGCGGCTTCTCGAGCACGAAGCCGCGCTTCGCGCTCGAGGAGGGCGCGCTGCGCCTCGTCCCGCAGCCCTACGCGCGCCTGGAGGAGCTCGTGGCCGGCGTGGCCGACGGCAGCGTGCTCGAGCGCGTGCGCCAGCACGAGCACTGGATCGACCGGCCGCGCGTGCCCTTCGGCCGGCTGTCCGTGCTGCTGCGCGCGGGCGCCGCGCTCGTCGCGCAGCGCGAGCGCAGCGTGCCGCGGCTGTGGAGCGACCCCGCGGGCGAGCCCTTCCGCGTCACCGTCGCGCTGCTCGAGGCGTTCCGGCGCGAGGCGCTGGCGGGCGGCGCCGACGAGGCCGTCGTGCTCGTCTTCCCGCAGGTCCCCGACCTCGAGCGCGCGCGCGCGGGCGACTCCTACTGGGGCGGGCTGCTCGAGGAGCTCGAGCGGCGCGAGGTGCCCTGCATCGACCTGGCCCCGGCGCTCCTCGCGAGCTGGCGCGCGCTGGGCGACGTCGACCCGCGCGACACCCTCTACTACGGCTACCACCTCTCGCAGCTCGGCAACGACGTCGTCGCGCGCGAGCTGGAGCGCTGGATCGACGCGCGTCCGGCGCTCAGCTCCCCGACGCCGCCAGCGACACGCTGACCGGCGGGTCCCAGCAGCCGAGGAAGCGCACCGGCAGGCTCTCCTGCGCCGCGCCGACCAGGCGCTCGGCCTCGCGGCCGCGGTGGTCGAACTCGCCCAGGAAGCGCGTGCCGTCCTGCGAGCCGAGGAACGGGATGCGCACGCGCGAGGCGCCCAGCGACTCGAGCTGGATGCGCAGCGTCTTCAGCGCGCGCGGGGCCTGCACCGGGCCGATCAGCACGGCGCTGCGCAGCCCGGGCCGGCCGCTCCCGCGCGCGCCGAGCACGAAGAAGCGCGTGCGGTTGTTCGCGCGGTCGGAGAGCCCCTCGGCCAGGATCTCGAGCCCGTACGTGGCCGCCAGCTCGCGGCTGCCGAGCACGCCCAGCGCCTTGTCGCCGGTGCGCGCCAGGTCCTGCGCGGCCTGCGCCGTGTCGTTCGCGGGCTGCGTCGCGACGCCCCAGCCGGTCAGGAGGTCGCGGCACTGCGCCAGGGCGCTCGGGTGCGAGGTGACGACCGTGAGGTCCTCGAGGCGCGTCCCGGGCGCCGCCAGCAGGCAGTGGCGGATCGGCAGCTCGACCTCGCCCGTCACGACCACCTGGCCCTCGAAGAAGGCCTCGGCGACGCCGGGGAACGGGCCCGTGATCGAGTTCTCGACCGGGATGACCGCGTGCGACGCGCGGCCGCCGACGACGGCGCGCACGGCCTCGGTCGCGCTCGAGCAGGTCAGCCCCGGCCGCGCCGCGCCGAAGAAGCGCTCGGCCGCGCGCTGGCTGTACGCGCCGCGCGCTCCGGTGAAGGCGACGGGCAGGCTGCGCAGGACGGAGGGATCGGGGACCATGGGGATGCCGGGAGCCGCGGCGCCTATCCATCGGACGGCGCGCGCCCGCCGCGCGAGCCCGACCGGCGTTCTCGGCGGGAGTCGGCCCTCCCGGGGGGGGACGACTACTGTACTGGGACGACCGGCGGACTCCACCGGCGCAGCGCGCGCGCGCCTGCGTGGCGGGGCGTGGTAGGCTCGCTCGCCGTCCGGCCCGCGCCGCCGAAGCGCGCCGGCCCCCGGTCGTGCGCCGTGCGCCCCCCTACCAGCGCCCGGCGCGGACGGAGGGCAAGGAAGCCGGCCGCCTCGACCGATCCACGTCGCATGGCCGACCGCCCCTCCGACCCGGCGCTCCCCGGCGCGCCCCCGCCGCTCGACGGCCCGGGCTCGGGCACGCGCCTGTGGCTGGTGCGCCACGCCGAGGTCGAGGAGAGCTGGCAGGGGCGCGCCTACGGGAACCTGGACGTGCCGCTCTCGGCCGAGGGGCGGCGCCAGAGCGACGCGCTGGCCCGCGCGCTGGCGGCGCTCGGTCCGGCGCGCGTGGCGAGCTCGCCGCTCGTCCGCGCGCGCCTCCTGGGCGAGGCGGTGGCGCGCGCGAGCGGCGCCCCGCTGGCGCTCGACGCGCGCCTGGCGGAGATCTGCCGCGGGCGCTGGCAGGGCGAGCGCGTGAGCGATCTGCACGAGCGCTGGCCCGACGAGGTGCGCGCCTTCTACGCCGACCCCTGGCGCTACGACGGGCACGGCGGCGAGAACGACGCGGCCGTGCACGCGCGCGCCGCGGCCGCGATCGCGCCGCTCCTGGCGGAGCCCGCGCGCACGGTGGTGGTCGCGACGCACTACAACGTGATCCGCGTGCTCGTCGCGCGCGCGCTCGGCGTGGCCCCGCCGCGCTCCTTCGGCCTGCGCGTGGACCCCGCGCACGCGGTGCTGCTCCTGGACGGCGCGCGCGGCTGGGAGCTCCTGCACGCCAACGTGCCCGCGCCGGTCGCGCCGCGCGCGCGCGACGAGCCCGCCGCCGGCGCGGCCGGAGGCTCGGCGGCGTGAAGGTCCTCTTCGTCTGCCCGTTCGTGCCCTGGCCGCTGGAGAACGGCGGCAAGATCCGCACGTACCACCTTCTGAAGCAGGCTTCGCAGCACGCCGAGATCCACCTGCACGTCGTGCGCGAGCCGGGCCAGGCCGAGGACGCGGTCGAGGCGCTGCGGCCGTGGTGCCGCTCGCTCGCCTTCCACGAGCGCGGCCGCACGGACGCGCTGCGGCGCTGGATCCGTCCCAAGCTCGAGCGCTGGTTCCACTCGCCCGGCCTCGTGCGCGCCGTGCGCGCCGCGCTCCTGCAGGAGCGCTTCCACGTCGTGCACCTCGACGAGCTCCTTCTCGCGCGCATCGTGCCGCCCGGGCCCGACGTCCCGGTCGTGCAGCACCACCACAAGCTCGACACGGTGCTGTACGGCAGCCTGGACGACGGCGAGGGCCTGCTGCGCCGCCTGGACCTGTGGAAGCTGCGGCGCCTGGAGGCCGAGTCGACGCGCCGCTACCGCCACCACCTGCTGTGCAGCCAGGAGGACGCCGAGCTGCTGCGCTCGCGCCACGGCGCCCTCGACTGCGCCGTCGTGCCGAGCGGCTTCGACCCCGACTTCTTCCGCGGGCCGCGCGAGGGCGTGCCGCGCGACCCGCGCCGGCTGCTGTTCCTGGGCAGCATGAACTACGGCCCGAACGTGGATGGCGTGCGCGCGTTCGTGCGCGACGCCCTGCCGGCGGTGCACGCGGCCTTCCCCGACGCGCTGCTCGAGATCGTCGGCGGCGACCCCTCGCCCGAGGTGCGCGCCCTGGCAGGCGAGCGCGTGCTCGTGACGGGCCGCGTGCCCGACGTGCGCCCCTACCTCGAGCGCGCCGCGATGCTCGTCGTGCCGCTGCGCGTCGGCGGCGGCACGCGGCTCAAGATCGTCGAGGCCGCGGCCATGGGCACGCCGGTGGTCAGCACGCGCATCGGGGCCGAGGGCCTGGGGCTCGTGGACGGGCGCCACGTGCTGCTGAGCGACACGCCCGCGGCGCTAGCGCACGCGGTCGTGACGCTCTTGCGCGAGCCCGGACGCGCGCGCTCGCTGGCGGCGGCGGCCAGCGCGCTCGTGCGCGAGCGCTTCTCCTGGCCGAGCCTGGGCGAGGAGCTGGTCGATACGTGGGAGCGCGTCAAGTTCGCCGGCGCGCTGAGCCCTTCGCGCTGAGCGAGCGGCGTGCGCCGCCACCTTCGCGTAGCATGGCGCGCCCCGTTTCCCCCGGAGACCCCATGCGACCCTCCCGCCTGCTGCCCGCGCTGCTCTTCCTCGCCGCCTCCTGCGGCCGCTCGAACGAGGCCCCCTCCGCCGCCACCGAGCCAGCCGCCGACCGCGGCGCCGCGCCCTCCGGCCCCGCGCGCCCCGCCCCGCCCGCGGCGCAGCCGGCCGCGGGCGCCGAGGGCGTCTCGCCCGCGCTCGCCGCGCTGCGCGCGAACGAGGCCGAGGTCGCCGCGCGTCCGGAGCTCCCCGCGCAGCGCGTCAAGGTCGCGCACATCCTGGTCGGCTACACCGGCGCGCCGCGCATGACCATCAAGGACCGCTCGCTGGAGCAGGCCGAGGTGCGCGCGGCCGAGCTCTTCGAGCGCGTCCAGAAGGGCGAGGACTTCGAGGCGCTCATGCGCTCCAGCTCGGACGACTCCGGCGGCGGCGTCTACACGATGCTCGCGCCCGAGGCGCCGAAGGAGGCCGGCGCCTTCCCGCGCAGCGGCATGGTGCCGGCCTTCGGCGACGTCGGCTGGCGCCTGCAGGTCGGCCAGGTCGGCGTCGCGCCGCACGACCCGCGCAAGAGCCCGTTCGGCTGGCACATCATCAAGCGGCTGGAGTAGCGAGCGCGGCGCTCAGCGGCCGCCGTAGCCCAGCGCTTCGAGCTCCTCGAGCATGCGCGGGTTGACCGCCGGCATCTCCTGCGGCGCGCCCGTGGGCGAGAAGAGCGGGGCGGCGCGCAGCGCGCGCGCCTCGCTCTCGAGCGCCCCCACCAGCGCCGGATGGCGCGCCGAGACGTCGATCCCCTCGCCTGCGTCGCGGCCGACGTCGAAGAGGTACGTCGCGTTCTGGCGCCGCATCAGCTTCAGGCCGCCGCGGAAGAGCGCCTGGTCCTTCGGGTACTCGGCCAGCCGCAGGCGCTCGCCGGGAGCCCCCTCCCCGCGCAGGAGCGGCAGGAGGCTCTGCCCGCGCAGCGCGGCCGGCGCGGCCAGCCCGCAGGCGTCGAGGATCGTGGGCACGAGGTCCACCAGCATCACGGGCTCGACCACGCGCGCGCCGCCGGGCGGCGCGTCCGCTCCGCCGGGGAGCCGCACGACGAGCGGCACGTGCAGGATCGGCTGGAACAGGTCGTTGTGGCCGATCATGCCGTGCTCGCCGAGCGCCTCGCCGTGGTCGGCGGAGAGCACGACCAGCGTGCGCGAGAGCAGCGCGCCGAAGCCGCCCTCGAAGAGCCGCCGCAGCTCGTCGTCGGTGAAGCGGATCTCGCGGTCGTAGGCGAGCGTCAGGCGCGCGAGCTCGCCCTCGGAGACGGGGAAGTCGAGCGAGCCCTTGGGGTCGTAGCGGTAGGGGCGCGTCTCGCCCTCGGCGGCGGGCTCCTCGTCCGCCCACAGCGCGCGATAGCGCGCCGGCGGCTTGTAGGGATGGTGCGGGTCGAGGTAGTGCAGCCACAGGAAGAACGGCCGCTCGGGGTGCGTGCGCGCGCGCAGCCAGGCGAGCGCGCGGTCCGTCATCTCGTCCGCGGCGCGGTTGGGCTCCTGCTTGTCGTCCGCGCCCAGCTCGACCCCGTCGAAGCCGGCGAAGCCGCGGTCGAGCCCGGTCACGCGCGCGGCCTGGATCTGCGAGGTGACCGCGAACGTCTCGTAGCCGGCCTCGGCGAGGAGCGCCGCCAGCGTGCGGCTCTCGCCGCGCAGGAAGGCGAAGCGGCCGTTCTTGGTCAGGATGCCGTCGCTGAAAGGGTACAGCCCCGTCATGACCGACGAGAGCGACTGCGGCGTCGTGCCGCACTGCGCGATCGCGTCCTCGAACACGAAGCCCTGGCGCGCCAGCTCCGCCAGGAAGGGCGACGTGTCGCGCGCCGCGCCGTAGGGCGTCAGGTGGTCGGCGCGCAGCGTGTCCACCGTGATCAGGAGCACGTTCGGGCGCGCGGGCGCGTCGGGCCGCGAGCAGCCCGCCAGGAGGGCGGCCAGGAGCCACGCCGGCGCGCGCGCGCGCACGGCTCAGCCCCGCCCCAGCAGGCGCCGCAGGAAGCCGCCGGCCGGCGGCTCCTCGCGCACCGGGGCGTGCGCGCCCGCGTCCACGGGGTGCACGAGCAGCGGCTCGAGCTGCGTGACCTCGCGCACCACGTCCACGTACAGGCGCTCGAGCTCGAGCATCATGTCCTGCGTCGTGCGCACCGCCGCCTTCCCGCTCGCCAGGCGCGCGCGCAGCGCGGCGTCGCCGCCGAAGCGCCGGAGCGCCTCGACCCACGCGTCGGCGTCGTCCGCCGGCACGACCAGGCCGCGCCGGCCGCCGTCGGTGACCGCCGGCAGGTCGCCCGCGTCCGCGACGAGCACCGGCAGGCCGGCCGCGCTCGCCTCGCGCACGGTCAAGCCGAACACCTCGCACCAGCGCGAGGGCGCGGCCACGCCGTCCAGCCCGGCCAGCACCTGCGCCAGGCCGCCCGCCGGATAGGGCCCGTGCAGGCGGATGCGCGTGTCCTCGCGCGCGAGCGCCTCGAGCGCGGCGACGTACGAGCGGTCGCCGTGGTAGGCGGGCAGGTTGCCGTGCACCTCGAGCGTCAGCCCCGGCACCGCGGCGCGCCGGAAGGCCTGCGCCAGCTCGAGCGTGCCCTTGCTCGGCAGCACGCTGCCGAGCACGCCCAGGCGCACCTCGCCGCGCGACGCGGGCGGGCGCACGCCCTCGGCGCGCAGGCGCGCGACCTCGGCCGCCAGCGCCTCGGCGGCGATGCCGTTGGCGCACACGAGGACGCGCTCGGCCGGCACGCCGGAGCGCACGTACACCGCCTTGGCCGCCGCCGAGGGCGTGAGCAGGCGGTGCGGCTTCGCCAGCGAGCGCAGCGCGAAAGCGCCGCGCGCGGCGGCGGCCTCGACGTCGTCGGCGACCTGCCCGCGCTCGGGCTTGCGGAAGTCGCCCTCCCCCGAGGGCATCAGGTGCGGCCACGTGGCCGCGATGCACGGGCCGCACACGCTCGGCTCGGGCCGCTCGCAGAGCGCGCCGTCCGCGCGCACCATCTGGCCGCGCGGGCACAGCGGCCAGTAGTCGTGCAGCGTCATGACGAAGGGCAGCCCGACCTCGGCCAGCGCGTCGAGCGCGCCGGTGCCGAAGCCGGTCAGGTGGTGCACGTGCACGATGTCGAGCGGGCGCTCGGCCAGCCAGGCGAGCACGACGTCCCGCGCGCGCCAGTTGTCCACCATGTCGGCCAGCGAGCGCTGGTCCTGGTACAGGTAGGCCATGCGGCGCACGAGCACGCCGTCCACGCGCGCCTCGGTCACCGAGTACGGCGCGCGCCCCGGCGTGTAGTCGAGGCACAGCGCGTGCACGCGGTGCCCGCGCGCGGCGAGCGCGCGCGCCAGGTCGTGCGTGTGCGACTCGATGCCGCCGACGTCCGGCTTCCAGCCGTGGCACAGGAAGCCGACGTCGAGCCCCTTCTCGTGGGTGGGGTGCGCCATGGCGATCAGGGTAGCGCGGCGGCGCCCGCGGCCGAGCGGTACAGCGCCTCGATCCGCGCCAGATGCTCCTCGCAGGCGAGCGGCAGCCCGACCTGCACGCTGCGGCGCGCCCCGCGCGCGATCGCGCGCGCCATCGCGGCCGCCAGCCGCGGCGCGTCGCCCGGCGGCACGAGCAGCGCGTCCGCCGCCGCCACCTCGGCGATGCCCGGCACGTCGCTCGCGACCAGCGGCACCCCCGCCGCGCGCGCCTGCAGGCACGCGAGCGGCGCGTTCTCGTCCCACAGGGACGGCACGACCAGCGCCGACAGCCCGGCCAGGACGCGCGGCGCGTCCTCGGGCGGGAAGGGCGGCTCGAGACGCGCGTGCGGCGGCATGCCGCGCGCGAGCAGCGCCGGCGCGAAGGCGGCGTGCCGCCCGCCCGGCGCGGCGCCGTGCAGCACGAGCTCCCAGCCCTCGGGCGCGCGCGCGGCCAGGAGCCGCGCCGCGTCGAGCAGCGTGGCCACGCCCTTGTGCGGCGCGAGCTGCCCGCAGAAGCCGAAGCGGAACGGCCCCGCCGGCGCGGGCCGCGCGGCGGCGTAGGGCGCCTCGTCGAAGGCGTACACGAGGTGCACGAGCTTCTCGGCCGGCACGCCCGAGCGGCGCGCCACCGCGGCCAGCGAGCGCGTCGGGGCGATGAAGGTCGCGACCGCCTCGACGCAGGCGCGCGCGGCGCGCTCGCGCGCGGCCACGTCCGCGCGCATCACGACGCGCCCCGCACCGCCGAAGGTCGCCAGCGCGCGCACCGCCGCGCGCTTCAGCGCGACGCGCGCGCGGCCGCCGTCGTGGGGGCCCGGCTCGCGGATGCAGCGCGCGCAGACCTCGGGCGGGTGCGGCCCGAAGCAGCGCTCCAGGCGGTGGTCGAACATCTGCCCGCGGTGGCAGAAGAGGCCGTAGTCGGTCAGCGTCGCGACGGACGGGATCCCGCGCGCGAGCGCCACGGCGGGCAGGCCGAACGACAGGCCCCAGCCCAGGTAGACGAAGTGCACGAGCTCCGGGCGGTGGCGCTCCAGCGCGCCGGCGAAGGCGGCCTCGACGGCGGGGTCGGCGTAGCTCTCGCGCAGCCCTTCCCCCGCGCGGCCCGGACGCGAGAGCAGGAGCACGCGCACGCCCTCCTCCACCACCTCCTCGATAGAGCCCCGCGGCCCCGCGCCCTCGCGCACCGGGTGCAGGACGAGCGGCTCGTGCCCGCGCCGCACGAGGCCGCGCACCAGCTCGCGCGTGTAGAACTCCGTGCCGAAGCGCCCGCGCGGCGGGTAGCCGTTCGACACGACCAGGAGCTTCACGGCGCGCTCCTCCGGCGCGTGCGCTCCAGGCGCTGCTCCAGGCCCGCGACGAAGCGCTCGTGCCCGAAGCGCGCGGCCACGCCCGCCCGCGCGCGCGCGCCGAGCGCCACGCGCCGCGCGTCGTCGGCCCACAGCCCGTGCAGCGCCTCCGCCCAGGCCTGCGGATCGCCGGCGCGCACGACGAGGCCGTCCACGCCGTCCTGCACGAGCTCGGGCGAGGCGCCGGCGTCGCTCGCCACGACCGTCAGCCCGTGCGCCATGCCCTCCAGCGTGACGAGCCCGTACGGCTCGCCCCAGGTGCTCGGCAGCGCGAGCGCGTGCGCGCGCGCCAGCTCGACGCCCAGCGCCTCGCGCTCGAGCTGGCCGAGGAAGCGCACGCTGTCCCCGAGGCCGAGCGCCTGCACGCGCCGCTCGAGCGCCGCGCGGAAGTCCGCGCGCCCGCCGCCCGCCAGCGCCAGGCGCACGTCGGCGCCGCGCGCGCGCGCGCGCGCCACGGCCTCGACCAGGACGTCCTGACCCTTGCCCGCCCACAGCGAGGAGGCGCACACGAGCGAGAGCGGCGCGCCCGCGGCGCGCGGGCGCGCGGCGCTCGGCGCGCGCGCCGCCGCGGCCGCCAGGTCGGGCGGCAGGCCGGCCGGCAGCACCTCGATCGTCTCGCCGTCGATGCCGCTCTCGACCAGGCGCGCGCGCAGGTACGCGCTCGCCGCGCACAGCGGACCGAGCTCGACCAGCTCGCGCAGCGCGCGCCAGAAGCGCTCGAGCAGCGCCAGGCGGCCGGCCTTCGCGCGCGCCGCGCGCTCGTCCGCGCGCCACCCTGCGATCCAGTGGTTGGCCGGCCAGGCATCGGCCAGGTAGGCGAGGCTGGGCACGCCCGCGTGGCGCAGCGCGAGGAGCGGCGCGAGCGAGGCCAGCCCGAGGTTGAAGACCAGCGCGGCGTCCGGCCGCTCGCGGCGCAGCACCGCCGCCGTCGCGGCGTAGTTGCGCGGGCGGAAGAGGTGCAGCCGCGCGCGCTCGAGCGTGGGCGCGACCAGCGCGCGCTCCCAGGGGTCCTCGCCGTCGAGCGCCGGCTCCAGCGCGGCCGCGACGCCCGCCGCGCCGCGCAGCCGCTCGCCGCGCGCGCACAGGACCGTGACCGCGTGGCCGCGCGCGCGCAGCGCCTCGACCGCGTCGCGCGTCAGGAGCTCGTAGCCGCCCGCCACGTACGGCGGGTAGCGCAGCGTGACGGCCAGCAGCTTCACCGCTCGCCGATCGGCTGCCCCAGGTAGCCGGCGTCGCGCAGCCGGCGCACGGTCTCGGGATCGACGCGCTCGTGGAACAGGAGGTTCTCCTGCAGCACGCGCTGCGCCTGGGAGACGTTCTCCAGCCAGGTCAGCGCGCGCTCGCGCATGGCCTCGAACTCCGGCGGCGCCGGCGTCGGCACGGGCGACTCGAGCGGCGGGAACGGATCGGCCAGGCGGTCGTAGAAGCGCACGGTGGTGCGCCCCTCGCCGAGGCGGTCCTCGCCCGACCACGAGCGGCGCATGTCGGCGTGCAGCGTGCGGTCGGGCACCAGGAACTCGAGCGCATGGCGCGGCCAGGCGACGATCGCCACGCCCTCCTGCAGCCCGCACGAGGCGAAGGCGTGCAGGCGCGCCGTGCCGGTGGGCGGCTGGCCGCCCTCCGCGCCGCGCACGTAGCGCGCCTGCGAGATGCCTTGCATGCCGGTCGGCGGCGGCAGGCCGGCTAGCTCGACCAGCGTGGGCGCCACGTCGAGCAGGCTGGCCAGCGCCTCCACGCGGCCCTCGTCCGGAGCGAGCTCGGCCGGCGTCGCGCCGGGCGCGCGCACGATCCAGGGCACGTGCAGGTCCGCCATCGAGTAGCGCCCGCTGCACAGGTAGAGCCCGGCCTCGCCGAACTGCACGCCGTAGGTGCCCACGACGCACACGACCGTGTCGTCCATCAGGCGCGCCGAGCGCAGGCTGCCGAGCAGGTGGCCCAGGTCCTCGTCGAGCCGGCGCAGGTGCCCGTCGTAGATCGCCTCGTAATGGCCGAGCGTGCGCGAGCCGCCGCGCCAGCGCTCGTTCGGGATCGCGAAGAAGACGTCGTTCGTGCTGCCCACCGGCGGCACGAAGTCGAGCTCCTCGCGCGGCGCGAAGAACTCCTCGCGCGCCAGGTCGGGCTCGAACCAGCAGCGCTCGAGGTCGCCCAGGTGCAGGAGCGCGAACCAGCGCGCGTCGCGCGGCAGCCCGCGCACCCAGCCCAGCATGCGCTCGGCCAGCGGCTCGGCGCCGCGCTCCGCGCGCGCGGCCAGCAGGAACTCCTGGAAGCCGGGGGCGAAGCCGAGCGTCGGCTGCAGGCTGCGGTCGGCGACGAAGGCGCCCGTGCGGTAGCCGGCCGCCAGGAACTCGACCGCCAGCCGCGGCAGCGCGTCGGGGATGCTCCAGCGCTGCTCCGGCGTGCCGGTGCCGTCGGGCAGGATGCGCCGCGCGAGCAGCGGCTCGCAGCCCGTCAGGAGCGCCACGTGCGCGGGGATCGGGAGCGGCGCCGCGGCGTAGGCCTCGGCGAAGAGCGTCCCCTCCGCCGCCAGCGCGTCCAGGTTCGGCGTCGTCTCGCGGTCGTACCCCAGCACCGACAGGTGGTCGGCGCGCAGCGCGTCGATCGCGATCAGGAGCACGCCGCGCGGGCGCGCGGGCGGCGCTCCCTGCTGGGCGGCGGCCCGCCAGGCAGGAGCGACGAGCGCCAGGAGCGCGCCGGCGAGCGCGCGCGCCGCGGGGCGCGGGGTCGGGAATTCTCGGCGCACGGGGAGCGGCAGCATCTCGCGCCCCGCGCCGGCGCACAAGCCCCGCGCGCTCAGCGGTCCAGGGCGAACACGGCCGAGTCGGCGACCCAGCCGCGCGTGCCGTCGGCCGTCTCGACGCGCACCCAGCCCGGCAGCGCGTCCACGCGCGCCACCTCCTGGCCGGCCTCGGCCTGGCCGATCGGCGCCGCGGACGGGCGCGGCTCGCTGCGCAGCGGCGCGGCGGGCGCCGCGAGCACGAGCAGGTCGCCGCGCGCGCGCGGCAGCATGCCCGCGAGCCACGGCAGCGCCGCGGCGGCGAGCACGAGCGCCGCGCCGAGCGCGGCGCGGCGCCACGCCGCTCCCCCCCGCAGCGCCTCGCCCGCCAGCGCGAGCGCGAGCAGGGCGAGCGCGCCCAGCACCGCCCAGCGGCGCTCGTGCGGGCGTCCGAGCTCGCCCAGCCGGGCGAAGGTCGAGCGCAGGTCGCCGCGCTCCGCGGGCGCGAGTCCCTGCTGCGAGCGCGCGAGCTCGCGGTTCGCGCGCGCGTCCTCGCTCGCGGGGTCGAGCCGCGCCGCCAGCGTGTACCAGCCGAGCGCCTCCATCGGATGCTCGCCGCGCCAGGCCGCGTTGCCCAGGCCGAGCGCGACGCGCGCGCGGTCCTCGGGCACCAGCGCGGGGTCGTCGAGCAGCGCCTGCCAGGCGAGCGCCGCCTCGTCGTAGGAGCCGCGGCGGTAGGCGTCCGCGGCGCGCTCGAAGAGGTCCTGCGACGGGCTCGCGGGCGCCTGCGCGCGCGCGCCGGCCGCCGCCAGGAGGACCGTCGCGACGAGCGGCAGCGCGCGCCTCACGCCGCCCTCCCAGCGCCCGTCGCGCGCTGCCAGCGCTCGGCCGCGGCCAGGATCTCCTCCGCGGAGACCGGGGCGCCGCCGCCGCTCCCCCACACCTCCGCTTCCAGCCGCGCGAGGACGGCGCGCACCGGCGCCGCCTCGGTCGCCTCGTGCGCGGCGCCGCGGCCCGCGAGCCAGCGCGCGGGGTCGCGGCCGACCCAGGCCTCGTCCGGATCGCCGGCGCGCGCGGCCAGGAAGCGCGTCAGCGCGCCCAGCCGCTCCTGCGCCGAGCGCGCGCCGCGCAGCTCGCGCACGAGCGTGCGCCGCGCCCGCCGCCGGCGGCGCTCGCGCGGCGCGTCGGGGTCGCCGCGGCGCCGCCGCACCGCGCCGCGCGCGAGGAGCCAGGCCGCCGGCAGCGCGAAGCACAGCGCCACGAGCAGGCCGTCCGTGGGCGCCGGCCCGTGCCGCTCGGCGCCCGCGGCGAGCGGCCGCACGTCGATGTCGCGCACGTCGCGCTCGAAGCGCGGCGCTTCCTCCTCCGTCAGGCTCGTGCGCCCCTCGAGCGCGCGCACGCGGATCGGGATCGGCTCGGTCGCGACGACGCCGTAGCGCCCGGCCTCGGGGTCGAAGACCGACAGCGGCACGGCCGGGATGCGCTCGACCGCGGCGTCCATCGGCGCCAGGTCGTAGGTCACCGCGCGGCGGTCGAAGCCCTTCTCCTCGGTGCGCCCGTAGACGCGGAAGCCCTCGAAGGCGTCGAGGTGCGCGAGGTCGGGCGCGTCGAAGAACTCGAGGTTGCCCGAGCCGGTCCACACCACCTGCAGCTTGATCGAGTCGCCGACGACGACGTCGCGCGTGTCGGCGCTGGCGCGCGCGGCCAGCGTGCCGACCGCGCCGGAGAAGTCGAACGGCTGGCCTTCGCTCGGCAGCGGCACGACCTCGAGCGCGAGCGGCGGCGCCTGGACGAAGAAGGTCTTCTTGCGCGAGCTCTCGAACAGGGAGCGCGCCGGCAGGCGCTGGCCGAACTCGAGGAAGCTCGTCGGGAACTCGATCGTGCCCGGCCGACCGGGGACGAAGCTCTTGACGAGGCGGAAGGTCAGCATCTCGCGGCCGTCCGCGCGGCGCGATTCGACCTGCTCGGCGACCGGGCCGGGGCCGCCGTTCACGCCCACGCCCTCGATGCGCTTCGCGCTCGCGGGCAGCTCGCGCTGGTCGAGCTCGACCACGCCGGAGAGCTCGCCCCACCACGGCAGGTGCAGGTTGGCGAGGTCCACGCGCGTGTCGGCGTCCCAGCCGAAGCGGATCTCGAGCGAGAAGGGCTGCCCTTCCACGACGCGCGCGGGCGTCGGCGTGAGCTCGAGGAAGCCCAGGTCCTCGCCGGTCAGGTCGCGCACGACGCGCAGCGAGAGCTTGCGCGTCGCGAGGCGCTGGCCGTCCACCTCGACATCGAGCGAGGGGATCTCGAAGTCGCCCTCGGCGCGCGCGCGCACCGGGATGCGCCAGTAGGTGCGGTTCCACTGCTCGCGCCGGCCACCCTGGATCCGCATGCCGCGCTCGGAGCTCGGGCCCGCGGGCACGCCGAGCTCGAGGCCCTGCACCGCCGGCAGCGGGAGCAAGCGCGCCTGGCCGCCGCCCTCGACCACGACCTGCAGCGCGATCTCCTCGCCCAGCCGCGCGACGCCCGCGCTGAGCTGGGCGGTCACCTCCGGCGCGCTCTGCGCCACGGCGAGCGAGGCCAGCGCGCACAGCGCCGCCACGAGGGCCGGCCAGCGTCTCGAGCGAATCCGCGCTCCCATCGTCTCCCTCCTCACCAGTCCTTCTCCACCGTCTCGCGCCGCGCCTGGCGCAGGCGCGCCTCGAGCGCCTTGCCCTGCGCCTCGAGCTCCGCCAGCCGGTCGAGCAGGCGCAGCACCTCCTCGCGCGTCAGGTGGCGCTCCGCGTCCTCGGGCTCGCCGGCCTGCGCCGGGTCCTGCTCCTCGGCCGGCGCGCCTTGCTCCGCGGGCGGCTGGAGCTCGCCCGCGTCCGGCCGCTGCGCGTCCTTCGCGTCCGCCTGCTGCTGCTTCTGCTCCTGGTCGCCGTCCTCGCCCTGGGAGTCGTCCTGCGGCTCTTGGTCCTGGCCCTGCTGCTGGTCCTGCTGCTGCTCTTCTTGCTGCTTCTCCTGCTCCTCGCGCTGCCTCTCGATCTCGTCGAGCTCGTGCAGGCGGCGCTGCACGAGCTCGAGGTTCGCGCGCGTGTCGGCGTCCTTCCAGTCGCTCCTCAAGCGCTCGCACAGCGTGGCGCGCGCGCGCTCGTACGCCGCGCGCGCGGCGGGCAGCGGGTCCTCCGGCGGGGCGCCGGGCGCCGGCGTGGCTCCGGGCGCGGGGACCGGAGCGAGCGCCGGCGGCGTCGCGAGCGCGGGCGGGGCGCCCGCGCCGCTCCTCTGCGCGACCTCCGGGATCTGCGCGCGCCGGCGCTCGCCCTCCTGCAGGTCCACCACGCCCGCGTCGTAGGTCGCCCGGCGGCGCAGCTCGCCCGAGCCCGCGAGCGCGCGCGCCGACTGGAACGACTGCACCGCATCGGGCCAGGCCGCGGGATCCTCGCCGCGCGCGCCCGCCAGGCCGAGGCCGAAGGCGAGCGCCGCGCGCTCGCCCTCCGCGAGGGCGTCGCCGGAGAGGAGCGGCTCCGCCAGCGCGCGCGCCTCGTCGGCGCGACCCTCCTCGACCAGGGCGCGGAAGCGCGCGAAGGTCGCGGCGAAGGGCTCGGGCGGCGGCGCGGGCGCGTCGCCGTCGGCGAGGAGCGGCAGGAGCAGGAGGAGCGCCTTCACGCCGCCCGCTCCCCGCGCCGCCGCTCGCAGAGCCCGCTCTCGCCCAGCATGCAGGCCACCGCCGCCAGGAGCGCCCACTGGTAGCGGTCGTGCGGCACGCGCCGGTCGGCCGTCTCGCGCTCGCGCCCCTCGAGCGTCGCGATGCGCGCCTCGTAGATCTCCTCGAGCGGCGTGGGCGACATCTCGACCGACAGGTACGCGCCGCCGGTCGCCTCGGCGATCGCGCGCAGGCTCTCGCCGGCCAGCCGCGTGACGACCTCCTGGCCGTCGGGCCCCTTCAGGAAGCCCGGCCGCCCATCGGCGCCGACGATCGGGATCTTGCCGCCCGCCTCGGTGCCGACGCCGACGACGAAGACGCGGATGCCGCGCTCGCGCGCCTGCTCGGCCAGCCTCGCTGCCTGCCCCTCGAGGTCCTCGCCGTCGGTCAGGAGGCAGATCGCCTCGTGCGCGCCCGTGCGGCCGTCGAACAGGTCGAGCGCCTGCTGCAGCGCCGCCGCCAGGTCGGTGCCGCCGCGCCGGTTGTCCTCGGTCGTGATGCTCGCGAGCAGCGCCTCGAGCGTGCCGCGGTCGTGCGTGAGCGGCGCCACCTCGCGCGCGTCGCCCGAGAACGCGAGCAGCGCGCAGCGGTCGCCGCGCAGGTGCTCGAGCAGGCCGCGCACCTCGCGCTTGGCGCGCTCGAGGCGGCTCGGCTGCAGGTCCTGCGCCAGCATGCTGCGCGACGTGTCGAGGCACAGCACGAGGTCGAGCCCGCGCCGCACGATCGGGCGTGTCGTGTAGCCGCGCACCGGGCCCAGCAGGCCGAGCCCGGCCAGGAAGAGCCCCGCGCACGCGAGCGCCAGGCGCAGCGCCGCACGGCCCGGCGCGGCGCGCGGCGCGAAGCTCGCGCGCAGGCGCGCGCCGGACAGCGCCGCGAGCGCGGCGCGCCGGCGCCGCAGGCCGACCACGCCGACGGCGAGCACGAGGGCGGCGCAGAGCGGGACCCAGGCGAGACCCGGCCGCAGGAGGTCGATGCCGATCACGGCCCGCGCCTCCCCCAGGTCGCGTGCGAGAGCCAGGCCAGCGCGTAGGCCAGCGTCGCGGGCAGCAGGAACCACGGGTAGAGGTCGTAGGCCTCCTCGTAGCGCACCTCGCGGCGCGGCGTGCGCTCGAGCGACTCGATCTCCTCGTAGATCTGCTCCAGGCTGGCCTGGTCGCGCGCGCGGTAGAAGCGCCCGCCGGTGACCTCGGCGATCGCCTCGAGCTCGCTCGTGTCCGGCTCGGCCTCGGTCGCGACCCAGCGGCTGAGCACCGGACTGATCTCGCACACGAAGCGCGCCGCGAAGACGGTGTACACGCGGATGCCGAGCTCGGCCGCCAGCTCGGCCGCGGCGCGCGGCTGGATGTCGGTGACGTTGTTCTGGCCGTCGGTCAGGAGCACGACGATGCGCGACTTCGCGTCGCTCTCGCGCAGGAGCGCCACCGCCTTCGCCAGCGCCACCCCGATCGCGGTGCCGTCCTCGCCCTGCACGCGCGCCAGCTCGACGCCGTCCAGGAAGCCGGTCAGCGCGCCCGCGTCGAGCGTGAACGGGCACAGGAGGCGCGGGTAGCGCGCGAAGGTCAGGAGCGCGACGTTGTCCGCGGCGTCCTCGCGGTCGGTCATGCGCCGCTCGGCGAAGGCGCCCACGACCTCCTTCACGACGTCCAGGCGCGTGCGGCCCTCTTCCAGGTCGGGCGCCGCCATCGAGCCCGAGCGGTCGAGCGCGAGCACGATGTCCACCCCCTCGGAGACGACGTCGTGCTGCACGTTGCCGCGCAGGGGCCGCGCCAGCGCGACCACCGCCGCCGCGACGCCCAGCACCTGCAGCAGGCCGGGGAGCCACAGGAAGCGCTGGCGCAAGGAGCGCGGCAGGCCGTCCGCCATGCCGACGATCGCCGGCAGGCCGGCGCGCGCGCGCGCCCGCCGGCGACGGCCCCACAGGTAGAGGAGCGGGGCGAGCGGCAAGAGCGCCAGGAACCACGGGTCGGCGAAGGAGTAGTCGCCGAAGACCGGCAGCACGCCGCTGGCGGCGCTCGGGAGGGCCTCGGGGCTCACGCGCGCGCCTCCTCCGGCAGGCGGCCGAGGAGCGCGTGCTCGACGGCGCCGAACAGCTCGTCCGTGCCCCACGGCGAGAGGCGCTCGCCGCCGTACTTGATCGCGGCCAGGCGCGCGAGGAGCTCGCGCAGCTCCTCGGCCGCCGCGGGCGCGAGGTCGCCGTCCCGCTGCGCGCGCGCCAGCCACTCCTCGTCGGTCAGCCCCGCGCGCGCGCCGCCGCGCGCGCCGCGCTCGTCCACGGCGCGGCGCACGAGGTGCGAGAGCTCGAACAGCGCGGCGCGCGACTCGCCCGCGCGCGCCGCGCCGCGCAGGCGCGCGAGCTCCTCGGGCACGCGCGGGCGCGGGGGCCCGCCGGCGCGCGCGCCGCGGCGCGCGGCGAAGGCGCCGAGCGCGAGCGCGAGCGGCGAGAGCG
>CADEGS010000020.1:32235-32789 GCA_902826945.1 uncultured bacterium
ACGAGCGGCCCGCCGCGGCTCCGGGGAGCGCCAGGTCGTCGGGGAAGCCGCGCAGCCCGCGCGGCGCGTCCTCGCCCTGCTCCAGCACGCCCTCGACCTCGAGCACCGGCTCGAGGCCGACCAGCACGACCCCGGCCGCCTCGAGCGCGGCGCGGAAGGCCTCGGGCGCGCGCCGCGGCCCGGGCTCGAGGGACGCGATGCGCCAGACGCGGCGCGCGACGCCGCGCGCTGCCTCCGCGGGGCTCGGCAACGCGCGCTCGCTCCCGAACACGACCCACGAGCGGTCGACCTCGGGCGCGAGGGACGCCGCGGCGAGCGCGGCCGGCGTCGCGTCGGGCGCGGAGCCGCCGGGCGGCTCGACGACCTCCAGGACCAGCGCGACGGGCTGGCCGAGCGCCGCCTGCGCGGGCTCGAAGGCGAGGCGCGCGGTCGGCGCCTCGGCCGCGAGCGCGAGCGCCAGGACGAGCGCGATCACCGCTGCCCTCCGCGGCGCGCGCGGCGCGCGAAGCAGCGCACGATCGGCTCGGCCACGTCGCCCGCGGTCGAGACCTCGA
>CADEGS010000021.1:0-29531 GCA_902826945.1 uncultured bacterium
GGCCAGTTCCAGAACCCGATGGTCGTGCGCATCGCCGGGCTGGCGTACCAGAAGGGCTTCGGCGGCCACTTCCACAACGACAACTCGGTCGGCGCGCTGCGCGACATCCCCGGCCTGGCGCTCGCGACGCCGAGCCGCGGCGACGACGCGGCGCGGCTCCTGCGCGGCGCGTTCGCCATGGCGCGGCGCTTCGGGCGCGTGGTGTGCTTCCTCGAGCCGATCGCGCTCTACCACGAGCGCGACCTGTACGAGGCCGGCGACGGCGGCTGGCTCTTCGACTATCCCTCGCCCGAAGGCGAAGGGAGCGCCGCGCTCCTGCCCGGCGCGGTCGGCCTGTACGGGCCGGCCGACGCGCCGCTCCTGCTCGTCAGCTACGCGAACGGCCTGCGCCTGTCGCTGCGCGCGGCGCGCGCGCTCGAGCGCGAGCACGGCGTCGCCGCGCGCGTGCTCGACCTGCGCTGGCTCGCGCCGCTGCCCTTCGCGGCCGTGCGCGCGGCGGCCGGCGCGGCGGGGCGCGTGCTGGTCGTGGACGAGTGCCGCGCGAGCGGCGGCGGCGTGGCCGACGCGCTCGTCGCCGACCTCGTCGAGCACGGCTACCGCGGCGCGCTCGCCAGCGTGCGCGCCGCCGACTCGTTCGTGCCGCTGGCGGCGGCGGCGGAGCTCGTGCTCGTCGGCGAGCGCGAGATCGTCGAGGCCGCGCGGGCGCTGGCGGCGGAGGCGCGGCGGTGAGGCGCGTCGCGCTCGTCTGCCCCGGCCGCGGGTCGTACACCGAGGCCTCGCTGGGCTCGCTCCCGCCCGACGATCCGCTGGTGCGCGAGGCCGAGGCGCTGCGCCGCGGCTACGAGCTCGAGCCGCTGCTCGCGCTCGACGGCGCGGCGCGCTTCGAGCCCGCACGCCACCTGCGCCCGGCCAACGTCTCGGCGCTGATCTACGTCGTCTCGATGCTCGACGCGCGCGCGGTCGCGGCCCGCGAGCGCGTCGCGTGCGTCGTCGGCAACTCGCTCGGCTGGTACAGCGCGCTGGCCGCGGCCGGCGCGCTCTCCTTCGCCGACGGCTTCCGCCTGGTGCAGGAGATGGCGCTCCTGCAGGAGGAGGGCGCGCCCGGCGGGCAGGTGCTCTACCCCCTCGTCGGCGAGGACTGGCGCGCGGACCCTGCGCTCGAGCGCGCCGTCGCCGAGGCGCTGGCCGCGCAGGCGGGCGCGGCCTTCCCCTCGATCCGCCTGGGCGGCTTCGCCGTGCTGGCCGGCAGCGAGGCGGGCGTCGCGGCGCTGCTGCGCGGGCTCGAGAAGCGCACGCTCGGCAAGACGACCTACCCCTTCCGCCTGGCGCAGCACGGTCCCTACCACACGCCGCTCGCCGCGGGCGTCGCCGCGCGCGCGCGCGAGCGCCTGGGCCAGCTCGTCTTCCGCGCGCCGCGCGCGACGCTCGTCGATGGCCGCGGCGTGCGCGCGACGCCCTGGTCGGCCGACCTGCGCGCGCTGCGCGACTACACGCTCGGCGCCCAGATCGACACGCCCTACGACTTCAGCGCCAGCGTGCGCGTCGCGCTGCGCGAGGAGGCTCCCGACGCGCTCGTGCTGCTCGGCCCGGGCAACTCGCTCGGCGGCGTGTGCGGCCAGATCCTGGTCGCCGAGGGCTGGCGCGGCATCCGCTCGCGCGCGGACTTCGACCGCGCGCAGGCGGGCGAGCGCCCGCCGCTCGAGTCGCTGCGGCGCTGACCTCAGGCCGCGCGCGCGCCGCGCGCCAGGCCGAGCGCGAACAGGAGCTCGTCGCGGCTGAAGGGCTTCTTCAGCGCGTGCACCGCGCCCAGGCCGCAGGCGGCGGCGAGCGAAGGCCCGGCCACCTTGTGCCCCGACATCGCGACGACGGCCATGCCCGCGTGGCGCACGGCGAGCTCGCGCAGGAGCTCGAAGCCGTCGCGATCGGGCATCATGACGTCGCACAGCACGACGTCGAACGCCCGCCGGTCGAGCGCCGCCAGCGCCTCGTCCACGCTCGACGCCGTCGTGCACTCGAAGCCCGCGCCCGCGAGCATGCGCGGGATCAGCGCCAGGACGTCGGGGTCGTCGTCCACGACCAGGAGCCGCGCGCTCGCGGGCACCCCGCCGGCGGACAGCGCCGAGCCGACGCGCGCCAGGAGCTCCTTCGTCGTGAACGGCTTCTGCAGGAAGGTGAAGCGCGGGTCGGAGAGCGTGTCGCGCACCGAGTCGTCCTCGACCAGCCCCGACATGAAGAGCACGCGCAGGCCGGGCTGGCGCACCGCCAGGCGGCGGTAGAGCTCGATCCCGTTCAGGCCGGGCATGCGCACGTCGGAGACCAGGAGGTCCACGCGCGCCAGGCTGCCGAAGCGCTCGAGCGCCGCCATCCCGCTCTCGGCCGCCTGCACGCGGTAGCCGGCGCGCTCGAGGATCGCCTGCACGACCGAGCGCACGGCGTCGTCGTCCTCGGCCACCAGGATCGTCTGCGCGCCGCCCGCCTCCTCCGTCGCGGCGTCGGCGCGCGGCGTCGGCACGCTCTCCAGGTGCAGCACGACCGTCTCGCCCGCGTCGCGCACGACCAGCCGGCCGCCGCAGCGCTCGAGCGAGCGCCCGACCGCCGCCAGCTCGTGCGCGGCGATGCCCGGCCGCGTCGCGAAGCGCGTGCCGTGCGCCGTCAGGCGCACCTCGAGCCAGCCGGGCGCGTCGGAGCGCCCCGTGGCGATCGTGCAAGCGTGGCCGCGCCGCGCCAGCAGCTCGACGTTCATCAGCCGCGCCAGGTCTGTCAGCGCGCGCTCGAGCAGGCTGGCGTCGGCGCGCAGCGGCTCGAGGTCCGGCTGGAGCGCGAGCGTGACGGTGACCGCCGGCCCGAGGATCGCGCGCAGCGCATCGCGCGAGCGGCCCACGATCTCGTTCAGGTCCACCTCGCCCGAGCGCGGCACGCGCCCGCGGCTGAAGGCCAGGAGCTGCTGCGTCAGGAGCCGCGCGCGCAGGGCCGCGCCCTCGATCTCCTCCAGGCGCCCGCGCCGCTCGGCCCAGTCGTCGCTCGCCAGCGCGAGCTGCACGTTCGAGAGGATCGCCGTCAGGTGGTTGTTGAAGTCGTGCGCGACGCCGCCCGCCATGCCGGCCAGCGCCTCCATGACGTGCTGCTCGCGGTCGCCGTCGCTCGTCACGCAGAAGGCGATCTGCCCCTCGAGCCCGTGGCGCGCGCCCTCGAGCGCCATGCGCTGGAAGGGCCGGCGCGCCAGGACGCCGGTCGTCGGCAGGAGCTCGTCGCGCGCCCCGCAGGGCTCGAACAGGAGCTCGAAGCGCCCGGCCGCGATCGCCGGCGCGCCGAACAGCTCGGCGGCCGCCTCGTTCGCGTGCCGCAGGCCGCCGCCGGCGTCGAACAGGAGCGCGGGCGAGGCCCAGCGGTCGAGCAGGTCCGCGACCAGGCGCGTCCGGCGCGCGAGCTCCCCGGGCTCACCCGCCATGGCCGGACTCCGTCTCGCGCTCGGGATCCCCGTCCGGGCGCCCGCGCAGGCTGGACATCTGCCACGCGATCCACACGCCCATGGCGACCAGGGCGGAGACCCCGAGCACGATCGCCAGCAGGCGCGACTCGATCAGGTCGCCCACGAAGCCGCGCGGCGCGTCCGGGAGCGCGAGAAGAGCCAGGGAGAGCATCGGACGAGAGCAAGATCGGCCGCGCGAGGGCGGCGCCTCCAGCGGCGCGAGGGGGCGCGCAGCGCGTTCCCGGGGCGGAGACGTCCGGGCCGCGCGCAGGCGCTCAGCGCGCGATCCCGGCCAGCTCCGCAGCCTCGGCCTTCACCAGGAGCGAGCCCTCGAGGACGGTCCGCCGGGAGACGTCCACGCGCCCGTTGGGCTGGCTGACGAGCTTGCCGTCGTCCCGCACCGGGTCGAGCGCGAGGGCCGGGCTCGCGCCGCCGGACACGAAACGGTTCTTGCCCACCAGCTCGACCACCTCGCAGCCGCCGATCGCGACCACCGCGCGGTCGCCGCAGCCCGGCGCGAAGGTGAACTCGTTGTCGCGCAGCACGAGGTGCGCGTTGGGCTCCTCGCGATCGTCGCACCAGGCGACGAAAGCGCCCGTGCCGTACGGCGCCCCGTTCTTCGTCAGCCCCGACACCGCCGGGTCGAAGCCGGCGCGATAGCGGTTCCCCTCGAAGAGCAGCCGCCCGCGCAGCCCGCCGCCGACGGTGAAGGCCGAGCCGCCCTTGTAGCCGTCCCACTCCGACAGGCAGGCGTCCTCGACGACGCAGCCGCGCACGACGACGTCGCCCGTGCCGGGCGGGCCGTCCGCGCGGCGCGAGGTGAGCTGCACGAAGGTGCGCCCGAGCCGGCGCGCCGCGACGTTCTCGATCAGGATCGGGCCGCGCGGGTTCTGGATGTAGAAGGCGTGCTCGTAGCGAATGCACTCCACGCGCGCGGGCCGGTGCAGGCCGACGAAGGCGAAGTCGGACAGGCTGTGGGCCCACAGGCCCCACTTGGACTTGCTCCCGACGCCCGTGCCGTGGTCGAAGTCGCCGACGATGTCGCAGTTCTCGAAGCGGTAGCCCTTGTGCTCCCCGCCCCCCTTCTGCTGGAAGAAGAGCACGCCCGAGCGCGCGCCCGGCTTGATCTCGAGGTCGCGGAACGTGATGTAGCCGTTCGGGATCTCCTGCGCGATCGAGACGGCGTCGCCGCCCGTGCCGACGATGCGCGCGTGGCCGCGCGCCTGCACGACGATCGGCAGCCCCGCCCGGCCGCCCGAGGTGCGCGCGTTGTCGCGCGCCTGCTTGTCGAAGCCGATGCGCAGCGGCGGGTAGTCGCCGGGGTCCACGTAGACCGTGGTGCCCGCACGCGCGGCCTCGAGCGCCTCGGCGATCGGGTGGCGGCTCGGGCGCGCGCCCTGGCCGGCGAGCTGGATGGTGGACGGGGAGCACGCGATCCAGGCCGGACCGCGCGGCGCGCTCGGCGCGGCGAGGAGCGGCGCCAGGACGGGGAGCGCGGCCAGCGCCGCCGCGCGGGAGAGGGTGCGCATGGCCATCCCCTCCACGCTACCCGGGCGCCGCGCGGGGCGCAGCGCCGCGGGCGGCGGCTCCGCCGGGGGGCGCGCCGCTGCGGGCGGCGGCTCCCCTTGGACTAAGATGCCGGGTCGCATGAGCCTGCCGCTCCTCGCCAGCATCGCCGCCCTGTTCCTCGGGCCGGGCCTGTACGCCGCCACGCGCACGCGCGCCTCGGCGGCGGCGCTCGACGCCTTCGCGCTGGTGGGCGTGATCGGGCTCGTCCTGGCCCACGTCCTGCCGCAGAGCTTCGAGCTGGCGGGCTGGTGGATCGTGCCCGCGGCGCTGGCGGGCCTGTTCGGGCCGGGGCTCCTGTGCGGCACGCGGCTGCTGGCGGGCAGCGCCTCGGGGCGCATCACGATGCCGCTGGCGCTCTTCGGGATCGCGCTGCACGCGATGCTCGACGGGGGAGCGCTCGCGGGCGGCGACTCCGAGGACGGGCGGCCGCTGGCGGTCGCGGTCGTGCTGCACCGCCTGCCGGTCGGCCTCGCGATCTGGTGGCTGGCGCGGCCGCTCTACGGCCTGCGCGCGGCGGGCATCCTGCTCGGCTCGATCGCGGTCTTCACCGTGATCGGCTTCCACTTCGGGGCGAGCCTGCTGGCGAGCGCGCCGCAGATGCCGCTGGCGCTGGTGCAGGCGGTGGTCGCCGGGTCGCTCCTGCACGTGGTGCTCAAGCACCCGCCGCACCCGCCCGCGCACAGCGCGCACGGCACGAGCTCGGCGCGCGTGCAGCACGTGGCCTCCGGGCTGGGCGGGCTGGCCGGGCTCCTGATGCTCTTCGCCGTGGACCACCGCTGGCACCTCGACACGCACCACGTCGACCGCGCGCAGAGCCTGGGCGTGTTCCTCGACCTGGCGCTGGCGAGCGCCCCGGCGCTGCTCTTCGCCTACGCGGCGGTCGCGCTCGTGCACGCCTGGGCCTTCGACCTGCGCTCGTTCCTCGGGCGCGGGGGCGCGCTCTCGCAGGCGCTGCGCGGCACGATCGCCGGGCTGCCGATCCCGGTCTGCTCGTGCGGCGTGATCCCGATCTACCGCAGCCTGATCCACCAGCGCGTGCCGACGCCGGCCGCGATGTCGTTCCTGATCGCGACGCCCGAGGTCGGGATCGCGGCCCTGTTCCTGTCCTGGCCGCTGCTCGGCGGCGAGATCACGCTCCTGCGCGTGGGCTGCGCGGCGCTGCTCGCGCTCGGCGTGGGGCTCCTGGTCGGGCGCGGCGCGCCGGTGCTCGAGCGCCTGCCGGCCGAGGCGGAGGCCGCGCGCGGGCGCGCCGGAGCGCTCGCGCGCGTGCGGCAGGGGCTCGCCTACGGCTTCGGCGACATGGTGGACGGCACGGCGCCCTGGATCGTCGTCGGCCTCGCCGTGGCCGCGCTGATCGCGCCGGTGTTCGACGCGGAGACGTTCCTGCGCCTGCCCGACGCGCTCGAGGTGCCGCTCTTCGCGCTGATGGGGCTGCCGCTCTACGTGTGCGCCTCGGGCTCGACGCCGCTCGCCGCGGTCCTGATCGCGAAGGGCGTCTCGCCGGGAGCGGCGATCGCGTTCCTGCTCACCGGCCCGGCGACGAACATCACGACCTTCGGCGTGCTCGGCCGCCTGCACGGCCGCGCGCGCGCGCTGGCCTTCGCCGCGGTGACGGCGGCCTGCACGATCGCGCTCGGCTACGCGGTGAACGGCGTCCTGCCCGACGGCAGCGGCGTGATCCCGGTCGCGGGCCACGAGCACGGCGCGCGTCCGCTCGAGTCGCTGTCGCTCGTCCTGCTCGGCCTGCTCTTCGCCGCGTCCTTCGTGCGCCAGGGCACGCGCGGCTTCGTCGGCCAGGTGGTCACGCCCCACGGCCGCGCCGGCGGGCACGACCACGAGCACGACCACGGGCACGAGGATGAGGGGACGGGCGGCGGCGGCTCGTGCTGCCACGCGCCGGCGGCGATCGCCGCACCCGGGCCGCACGTGACGAGCGGCGCGCGCTGAGGGCGGAGCGGGGAGAGCACGCATGGACGCGCGCGAGCGATCGACGGGCGGCACGCGGCAGGGGGGGACGCGCGAGGCTCGCGGCGGCCTGCGCTGGGACTTCGGCGCCTGGTTCGGCAGCCAGCTCGGCTCCAGCCTGTGGATGCTCCTCGTCGCGCTGCTCCTGCTCGCGCGCGCGCCGCTCGCCGCGAGCCTCGTGCTGGCCGTCTTCGCCCTCGTGAACGCGACCGGCGCGCTCCTGTGGACCCGCCGCGAGCGCCTGCGCGCCCACGCCGCGATGCAGGTGCAGCTGTGGGTCTCGAGCGCCGGCTCGGTCGCCTGCCTCTACGTCCTCGCCCGCCTGGGCGGCTTCGAGAAGCTCCCCGGCGCGGGGCCGGTGTCAGCGCACAGGTGGGCGCTGATCGTCCTCGCGATGACGGTCTTCCTCTCGCTCCTCTTCTGGCGCCAGGACCGCGCCGCCGCGCGCGCGAGCCGAGGCGGCATGGACGTCGATGGCTAGAGTGGTCCGGCGGGGAGTTGCCTCCGGCCGGCCGTAGCCACGGCGGCGCGATGTCCTGACGAGCCGGGGCCCCTCGCGGTCTCGTTGTCCCGGAGATGCGACGACGACACGAGGTGGTGTCGCCGCCGTTTGGAACGTTCTTGTCGGCCCGCGTGGGAGAAGCGCTTGATGCGGTTCCTCGCTCGCTCACGCGGGACAGGCTCGCGCTGAGCGAGTCACGCCCGGACGGCTCGCCTTACCGCCGCAACCGGGTGAGGACTCGGTTCCCCAACTCCCCCATCGGAGGAAGCATGCTGGCGTCACGCACGCTCGCGCTGGCCGCGCTCGCGGTCGGCTCAATCGCCTCGGCCCAGGGCATCCCGTTCGCGATCCAGGGCTTGCCCCTCGATCCCGAGATCCCCTACGTCCCGGGCTCCTCGGTCGGACCGCTCGGGCCGATCGACTCGCCGGAGGCGGACGCGGACTACATCCGCTTCGCCGAGGCCTGGTGGACGGTCATCGACAACGGCGGCACCGACCTGAGCCCGCTCGCCGGTTTCGCGTGGCTCGCCCCCGACCTCGTGGCGCTGGAGAACGGACTCGACGTCAGCACGCAGGTCGACCCTTGGGGCGGAGGGATGGAGCTCTTCGCCCGTCTCTACGCCCACAAGCTGGCGCCGAACGACCCGTTCGGCCCGGACCACATCGAGGAGCTGCTCTCGATCGACCCGGCCGTCGCCGAGGAGTTCAAGCACTGGGGCCACTACCACCAGGTGGTGACGAGCATCTCGGCCGATCCGGCGGCGCACGCCGAGCACATGGCGCTCGTCATGGACGCGCTGACGTTCCAGAGCGAGGCGGTCGTGCGCGGCCTGCCCTACATGGACGGCTCGACGCTGGTCTCGGACCGGCTGGAGCTCACCGGCAGCTCCTCGCCCGCTCCAGCCCCGACGACGCCCGCAACCACGAACAAGGAGGGCCCGGCGGTGGAGCCCGGCGGCGGCGGTCCGCGGCCGGTGAACATGCTCGACAAGTGCATCCGCACGCGTGGCGGCGTGCTCGACCCCTTCTCGGGCCAGCTCTACAAGGCCGACAAGGGCTACTACTGCTTCGGCCTGCTCGGCGGATGCCCGGGCTTCGACTGCGACGACTTCGCCGACGCGATCGGCGCCTACATCATCAAGGGCAAGCAGGGCGTCACGACCTGCAACGTCTACTGCAAGTGGACGTCCAAGAACCCGAACAACGGCAAGAAGTCCAAGGCCGCGCACCTGGTCACCAAGATCAAGTCGGGCGACTGCTACTGGCTCGTCGACGCCCAGACCGGGGCCATCTCCGGTCCCCACAAGAACGGGACGCCCATGGACGCCACGCCGGTCCTCGGGGGCTACAACGTCTGCCCGGGCACGGTCGTGACCGACCAGAAGGACTACGAGCACGGCGACCGCAGCCCCTGGAGCGGAGAGCCGCCGCCCTGGCACACCTCGCCCACGATCGTGGCCTGCTTCGAGATGATCACGGGGCTCCAGGCCGCCTGCTTCAAGGTCGCGACGGTCGTCGTGGAGACGATGATCGGCGGCCTGGCCGCCGGCCAGATCCACTAGGCTCCGCGCGCCGGGACGTGGCACGGGGTCCCGCGGCGTCGCCGCGGGGTCCCGTGCTGGCTGCGAGCGCCCCTTCCGGATTCGCGCCACCTCTGCGCCTGCACGCAGACGCTCCAGTCGGGTCCGAGGGCGAGCCCCCGAGGTCCAGCCCCGGAAGCGCGCCCTCGCCTGTCAGGCGACATGGTCGCCTCTCGTCACGAGGGAGGCGAGGGCATCTCGGATGAGCTCGTACTCGATCGCTTGCAGTCCGAGATCTCAGATGTACGTGACGAAGAGCATCTGCCGCCGGCAACGGAGATACCAATGGCGCGGTCGCCCTCGCTGAACGCGATCTCGAACCCGATGAACTCTCCGGCACGCACGTCCGCCGGCTTCACGCCTCGGCCGAGGTGCGTCGAAGCGAAGTCTCGGAGGTCCGCGTCGAGGACTTCGGACTCCTTGAAGGCCGCGCTGATCTGCAATGCACCGTAGTCTCCGGGTCCCACGAGAGTCGCGCATTCGCGGTCCAGCCATGCCCGCCACCCATCGGGCACAGCCAAGGCCCACGTGTCTCGTCCGAACAGGGTCGTCGTGCGGCTCGCCCTCCGCATCTCGGACCGCCGTTCAGACGGCTCGACGCGGCGCTTCTGGAGCCGCCGTGCCGCGCAGGAGACCGGCAACGCTGAGATCCTCGTCCACGTCCGGCCAGTGGATGCCGTGTCCATCACCGAGGAGACGCCAGTTCTCGCGCTGGTCCGAGCTGGCATGGAGCAATCGCGGGAACCACGCCAGCGGGACGGTCAAGCGTCGACCATCGGCGAGGTCGACCACCAGGTCGTCGTCGTCTATCGCGACGTCGACAGCCCGCGGGTCCGCGCTAGGGCCGGAAGAAGAACTCATGCCATGCCTTCAGGAGCTCGTCTCGGCTCTCGACGAGGAGCCGGTGCTACGACAAGAGCAGCGTAACGAGCTGGTCTGGATCTCGGGAGGGATGAGCTCGGCTCTGCCCTACGACGGCAGCACGTACTGCTTGCGCGACACCGTCCAGCCGCCGAGCAGGCCGAAACCCAGAGCGATCGCGAGCAGGCGCACGAGCGCCTCGGAGGGCGTCGCGAGCGGCGACGTCACGAGCTCGCTCAGCTCGCCCTCGAGCATCCCGGGGCCGCCGAGCAGGAAGCTCTTCAGCCAGTAGAGGATCGTGATGCCCTGGCTGCTGCCGGGGAGGTTGGCGAAGAAGCCCTCGATCGCGAAGGTGTAGCCGAGGCCGACGATCACGGGGTGCTTCACGAAGGCGCCGGCGGCGGCGAAGACGAGCGAGTAGGCCAGCGCGCCGAGCGCGATCGTCTCGAGCAGGCGCAGGCGCGCGGCGGAGTCGAGCGCCAGGCGCTCGTTCCCGGCGGCGCTGCCCAGGAGCTCCATCACGCCCCAGGCGCTCGCCGAGAGCAGCGCCAGCGCCACCAGGAAGGCCGCCGTCCAGCGGCCGACGAGCAGCGCCGCGCGCGGGATCGGGCGCGTGAAGAGGTAGGTCACCGTACGGTCCTCGACCTCCTCCGCCACCACGGCCGAGCCGAGCAGGAGCGCCACCAGCGGCACGACGAGCTGCACGTGCAGGAGCCACACGATCGCGAGCGCCGGCGGACCGTCGTACTCGTCGGCGTAGACGGCGATCACGAACGCCGGCAGGAGCGGCCCGAACGCGAGCAGCGCGCACAGGAGCGTGCGCCGCGAGAGGAGCGTGCGCCGCAGGTGGGCCGTGAACAGGATCCAGCTCGCGCGCAGCATGCGTCAGGCCACCAGGTAGTCGAACACGGCCTCGAGGGAGGCGTCCACGCTCTCCAGCGCGCGCACGCCGAAGCCGCCGGCGGCGACGATCCCGGTGAGCTGGCGCTGGAAGGCGTCGAGGTCGCGCGTCTCGAGGCTGACGAGGCCGTCCTCACCCAGCCGCACCGAGGTCACCTCCTCGCAGGCGACGAGCGCGCGCGCCAGCCCGCGCGCGTTGTCTGCGCGCAGCTCGACGCGGCGCGGGTGGCGGCTCAGCAGGCGGCGCACCTCGGGCACGCTGCCCTGGGCGAGCAGCCGCCCGCGGTGCAGGAGCAGGATGTCCTGCGTCAGGCTCTCGATCTCGTGCAGCACGTGGCTCGAGAGCAGGACGTGCATGCCGCTCGCGCCCAGGTCGCGCAGGAGCGCCAGCAGCTCGTGGCGGCCGATCGGGTCGAGGCCGGTCAAGGGCTCGTCGAGCACGAGCAGCTCGGGGTCGTGCGCGATCGCCTGCGCGAGCTTCACGCGCTGGCGCATGCCCTTCGAGTAGCCGCCCGCGGGGCGGCGCGTGTCGGCGGCCGCCAGGCCGACGCGCTCGAGCGCGCGCTCGGCGCGCCCGCGCGCCTCGGCGCGGCCGAAGCCGCCCAGGCGCAGGAGCAGGCGCACCATCGCGACCGCGCTCATGTCGTCGTACAGCGCGTCCTGCTGCGGGCAGAAGCCCAGGCGCCGGTAGAGCGCGCGGTTCGCGAAGGGGTCGAGGCCGAGCACGATGAGCGCGCCGCGCGAGGGGCGGATCTCGCCCGCGATCAGCTTGAGCAGCGTGGACTTGCCCGCGCCGTTCGGGCCGACGAGGCCGGTCACGCCGCCCTCGAGCGTGACCGTGAGCTCGTTCAGGCCGACGACCTGCCCGTACCAGCGGCCGAGCTCGCGCGCCTCGAGCACGGCGGTCACAGGACCGCCTCCGCCTCGTGCGCCGGCGTCACGCGACCACCTCCAGCCGGCGCAGGCGCCAGGCGATCACGAGCACGAAGAGCGCCACGTAGCCGCCGAGCGCGGCCATCGAGAGGCCGAAGGACGCGGAGGGCGGTTCCGTCGCCTGCGTGTCGAACAGCCGATTGCCGAGCGCCCACACGTCGAGGATCGGGCTGAGCGCGAAGAAGCGCTGGCCGACCTCGTTGCCGAGCAGGGTCGCCATGGCGAGGCTCAGCACGAACAGCGCGAACATCGCGATCAGCGCGAAGACCTTCTTCGAGGCCACGCTCGAGGCCGCCAGCACCGCCAGGCTCGTCACCAGCACCCACACGAGCTCGTAGGCGAGCGTCTTCGGGATCACCTCGGGCTGCTGGCGCAGGAACTCCCAGTCGGGCGAGGTGAAGGACGCCATCAGGCACAGCCACATGCCCGGCAGGACGAGCGCGCAGGCCGAGTAGAAGCCGACCGTCAGGAGCTTCCCGAGCGCGTAGTCGAGGCGCGTCATCGGACGCGCGAAGTAGAGCTGGTGCGCGCCCGTGCGCCGGTCGTCGGCGAACAGCCCGCAGCCGAACCAGGCCGTCACGAGCAGCGTGAACCAGACCATGATCTGGTGGAACAGGACGACCAGGTTGCTGACGCGCGCCGCGCGCGCGACCTGCGCGGCGAGCATGTTCACCGCGAAGCCCTCCACGCCGGGCACGGTGTCCTTGCGCAGCTCGACGGCGTAGGAGCCGTAGACCAGGAACGAGAACACGATCGTCGCGATCGCCGGCGGCGCGTAGAGCAGGAGCAGCGGCAGCTTCTTCTTCGCC
This sequence comes from uncultured bacterium, assembly GCA_902826945.1. The sequence goes on from CADEGS010000021.1 coordinate 12,589, forward strand.
AGCACGCGCGCGTTGGCGGCGAAGAGCGGCCAGGCGCGCAGCCCGCCCGTGCGCAGCGTCCCGGAGAAGGGCCGGTAGACCTCGGTGTGGGTGCTGGCCCTCACGCGCTCTTCTGCCCCTCCTCGGCCTCGCGCAGCGCCTCCAGGAAGACCTGCTCGAGCGACGAGCGCTGCGCCGCGAGGCGGTGCACGACCGCGCCCGCGCGCGCGGCCAGCGCGAACAGCCGGTCGCCGGCGCGGCCCTCGTCCGTCGCCTCGAAGCGCACGCGGAAGGCGCGCGGCGCCTCGCGCTCGAAGGCCAGCCCCTCGGCGCCGAGCGCCTGCTCGAAGCCCGGCGCCTCGTCCTCGAGCTCGACCGCGAGCCAGCGCTCGCGCACGCGCGTCAGGTCCTCGATCGAGCCGCTCGCGAGCGCGCGCCCGCGGTGCAGCACGACCACGTCGCGGCAGGTGCGCTCGACGTCGGGCAACAGGTGCGAGCACACCAGCACGTTCTTCCCCTGCGCGTGGCCGAGGTCGTGCACGAGCTCGAGCATGTGGCGGCGCCCCTTGGGGTCGAGCCCGTTCGTCGGCTCGTCGAGGAGCAGGATCGCGGGGTCGTGCACCAGCGCCTGCGCCAGCTTCAGGCGCTGCTTCATGCCGGTCGAGTACTCGTCCAGCCCGCGGTAGCGCGCCTCCTCGAGGCCGACGTAGTCGAGCACCTCGTGCGCGCGCGTCATCGCGTCGCGGCGCGTGAGCCCGGTCAGCCGCCCGAGCGTCAGCACGATCTCGACGCCGTTCATGCCGGGCACGAGGCAGTCGCTCTCGGGCATGTAGCCGACGCGCCGGCGGATCGCGAGCCGCCCCGCGCGCGTGGTCGGATCGAGCCCGGCGATGCGCGCGCTCCCGCCGTCGGGCCGCAGGAGGCCGAGCAGGAGCCGCAGGAGCGTGCTCTTCCCCGCGCCGTTCGGCCCGAGCAGCCCGACCGGCCCGGGCGGGATGACGAGCGTCAGGTCCTGGAGCGCGCGCACGCGCCCGTAGCGCTTGCCGAGCCCTTCCAGCACGACCACCGCCTCCCCGGCGGCCGCCGCTCCCTCGCGCACCGGCGTCATCCGCGCCCTTGGTGGGAACGCGGCGGTCGTCCTTGCAGCGCGCGCGGCTCCCCCATCGGCGCCGACGGTAGCAGCCGGACGAGCGGCTGGCGAGCGTCCGCGCGCGGCGCGCAACGGCGCGCGGGAAGGCGAAACGCACCGCACTCGCCGCGCGTAGACGGCTCGATGGCGAGCGCCGACCCGGAACGGATCCGGGCCGCGCGCGATCGTCAGCGCGCGGCCGGCTCGATCACGAGGTCGCGCTGCTCGCCCGCGGCCAGGAAGAACGCCTCGCGCACGCGCCCGTCGGCCGAGGCGATCGTGCCCGCCCCCGGGGGCAGCACGAGGTCGCGCGCGGCGTCGCCGGCCTGCACGCGGGCGACCAGCCGCCCGCCGAGGCGCACCTCGAGCGCCCCGTCCAGCGTCGGATCGGCCACGACCACGCGCAGCCGCGCGCCCGGCCGCGGCTCGACGAGCAGGCGCTCGCGCGCGGGCGCCTCGCTCGTGCCGTCCTGCGCCGGCTCCGGCGCGCGCACTTCGACCTCGTCCACGCGCGCCGCGCGTCCGTCGTCCAGCCCGACGAGGAGCGCAAAGCGTCCGGGCGCGAGGCCGGTGAAGCGGAACGCGCCTCCGGGAGCGATGGCCGCCTCCGCGATCGTCTCCGCGTCCAGGCCGACCAGGCGCGCCACGCCCGTGCGCCTCCCCTCGCCCGTCACCTGGCCGAGGAGCTGCGCCGACGCCGCGCGCCGCTCGCCGCCGCGCGGCGTGGCGAACATCTCCCGCAGCCACATCCCCCCTGCGCGCAGGGCGACCGCGCTCGTGCTCCCCGCGAGCACCTCGACCTCGGCCTCGGCCTCGACCGGGGTCACACCCGGGAGCCGGGGCTCGGCGAGGAGGACGCGCCAGCGGCCGGCCGGGACGTCCTCCAGCGCGAAGCGCCCGCGCTCGTCGGCCTCCGCGTGGCTCAGGCGGGCGCGCGCGAGCGTGGGCCCCGCCGCCGCCGACGGGCACAGCCACACGAGCGCCCCCGCCAGCGCGATGCCCTCCGCGGTCGTGACGACCCCCTCCACGCGGCCCTCGCCGAGCGTCCACACGACCTCCTGTCCATCCTCGCCCGTCACGAGCAGCGGCGGACCGGAGAGCACGCGCGCGCGCTCCCCGTCGCGCTCGGGAACGTAGACGCCTCCCGGCTGGAGCCCTTCGAAGAGCGCCACGCCCGAGGCGTCGGTGATCGCCGACGGCGCGAACGGCCCCGCCGTCTCGCCGGCGCCGCCCAGGCCCGCCGGCTGCAGCCGCAGCGTCTCCCCGGCGAGCGCGGCGCCCTGCGCGTCGAGCAGGCGCAGCGCGACGCTCGCCTGCGGATGCAGCAGGACGAGCGCGGCGCTCGCCTCGTCCGCGTGCCCGGGCTCGAGCACCACGGCGGAGGGCCAGTACCCGCTGCGGCCGATGCGCACGACGGTGCCCGCGTTGCCCTCGACGCGGAAGACGCCCGCGCCGTCGTCGGGAAGAGCGAGCGAGCGCGGGCTCTCGAAGGGCGCGGGATGAGGCAGGCCCTCGAGCACGGCGCACGCGACGCCTTCGCCCGTGCGCGCGTCGACCGCTCGCCCCACGTAGACGAGCGGCGCGCCGGTGATCAGGAACACGACCTCGCGCCGCTGCCCGGCGCGCACGTCGCGCACCGTGTCCTGCACGGCGTCGCGACCCTCGTCGCCCGGCAGCACGACGCGGTAGCTGCCGGCGGGGACGCTCAAGCTCGCGCGGCCCCGCTCATCGGTGACGCCGGCCGCCGCCGGCGTCGCGCCGCCCCCTTCGCGCAGCGCGTGGACCGGCCAGTCGAGGAGCGGCTCGCGCGCGGTCCCGGCCAGGACGAGGACGTCGAGGTGCGCGTCCTCCGGCGCGGGCGCGGCCGGAGCGAGCGCCGCGCGCTCGGCGGCGGGCCGGGCGGGCGCGAGCGCGCGCGCCTCCGCGCCGGGCGCCGGCGCGAGCGCGTCGCCCGGGATCGCTCCCGCCGCGTCGAGCTCGTGCGCTGCCGCCTCCGGCGGCGCGACCTCGCCGCGCGAGGCGACCGCGCGCGAGGCGAGCCGCGAGCCTCCCGCGAGCAGGACGAGGGCGAGCGCCGCGAGCACCACGGCCAGGGCGAGCAACGCGCGCGAGCGCATCGGGTGGGAGCCTAGCACGGGCGGCGGCGGACGGAGCCGCGGGCACGCGTTCGGCGGAGCGGGCGGCTCCGGCTTCGCCCGAGGGGGGTAGGGTGGTGCCCATGCGGACGCTCGGCTCGCGCGCGGCGGTGACCATCGGGCTGGCGCTGATCGCCTGGCTCGCGAGCCGCGCGCTCTCGGCGCCCGCGTCGATGCGCGGAGCCGATGTGCCTGCGCCCATCTCCTCTGCGGCGCACGCGGGCTCCTCGTCACGAACGCCGATCGCGGCGGATCCGCCCACGAGCGTCGCCAGCGACGACGCGCCGTCGACGCTCGCGTGCGCCGAGCTCGCGGGCTCGCGCACGCCGCTCGCATCGCCGGCCGTGGACGACCTGCTCGACACGACGCCGGTCGAGGTCGTGGTCCGGACGAGCGCCGTCGCGACGCCCGGCGGCCCGTTCCCTCCGCTGCCCGCGCGCGCTCGCATCCAGGTCGGCGTCGCGCGCCGCGAGCACGGGCTGCACCCCGCCGAGCGCGGCGTCCCGAGCACGGAGCTCTCCGTCGACCTGCCCGGAAGGCAGACGCTGACGCTCGACGTGCCGCGCGCCTGGCTCGCGAGCCCCGAGCGGATCTCGCTCTGGGGACGCTCGCTCGAGCCCTGGACGACCGGTCGCCACGCCTTCGCCGACCTGCGCGGCGGCGCGACGCCTGCGCCCCTCGAGCTGCGCGTCGAGCAGGGCGCACGCGTTTCCGGCCGCGTGCTCGACGCGCGCGGCGCTCCCGTCGCCGGCGCATGGATGGAGCTCCTGAGCGGCGCGCGTCCGGGCCTGGTCGCCGCGGCGGCGGAGAGGCTCGGGCTCGCGCACGGCCTGCAAGTCGTCGCGAGTGGCCGGAGCGACGAGCGCGGCGCGTTCGAGCTCGGCGCGTCGCGCTGGCCCGGCTCCGGCGGCCTGCACGTTCTCGCGCGCGCGGGCGGCTTCGGGAGCGCGCTCGCCTCCGGTCTCGCGCTCGCCGCCGAGCCCGAGCCGCTCGTGCTCGTGCTGCGCGGCGAGGGCACGTTGCAGGGCGTGCTGCTCGATCCCGGCGGTACGCCCGTCCCCGACCGCAGGCTCGTCGCGCTGCCGGCGGGCCAGGAAGGCCTGCCCGCCCACGAGCGCCGGGCGCGCGAGTGGTCCGGCGGGCTCGCGGCGAGCGAGGTGCGCACGGACGAGGAAGGCCGCTTCGCCTTCGCCGGTCTCGTGCCGGGGCGCTACGACCTGCGCGGACCGTCGAGCGAGGGAACCGCCTTGCTCGCGCCCTCCGTGGAGACCGGCGCGTGCGACCTGCGCCTGGTGACGAGCGCGACGCGGCTCGTCGTGGACGTGCTCGACGAGCGCGGCGCGCCGGTCGTGCTCGATCGCTGGGGGGTGCTCGAGCGCTGGCGACGCCGCGGGCCGCTCGTCGTCTGCCGGCCCGACGGGGAGCGGGACGGCCGCCCGCTCCCCGCGCTCGTCGCCGAGCGGGTCGAGGAGAACCGCGCGGTCTTCACGCTCGCGCGCGGGACGGGCTACACCCTGTCGCTGCTCTCGCCCGACCATCCGCTCCTGGAGGAGCCGGTGGCGCTGGAGGAGGGCGCGTGGACCGTGCGCCGCACGCTGCGGCTCTCCGCCGCCACGGCGCCGGCCGAGCTCGCGCTGCGCGTGACGCTCGAGGACGGGAGCAAGAGCCGGCTTCGGCCGCGCGTCGAGGTGCGCACCGCGGGCGGCCAGCTCCTCGACGAGGAGTTCGTCGCGCTCGGCGCGGAGCTCCTCGTCGCGCTCCCCCCGGGACGCTACGCCGTGCGCGTCGAGCCGTCGTTCGGGCCGCCCGACGACTGCCTGCTCGCGAGCGCGGACGAGCCGAGCGCGGGGTCCGCGCAGGTGGCCCTCCTGCGCGCGCAGCCGGCCTGCGCGACGGTCGAGCTCGCCGCCGGCGAGCGACGCGAGCTGTCGATCGCGCTGCCGCCGGCGGGCGTCGTGCACGCGACCCTCGCGGGCCTGCCCGAGCGCGCCCTGCTCGATCCCGCCGCCGAGACCATGGCCCGCGCGGGCTGGGGCGAGGTGTGGCAGGAGGATGCGGGGACCGCCTTCGGCCTGGTCGTCCACCTGCGCACGGCGAGCGGCGTCGAGCTCGCTCCGGAGGACGTGCTGCTCTTCTCGTGGACGCTCGCGTGCCGGCGCGGCGACGCGCCGTCGCTGTGGCTCGACGCGCTCGCGCCGGGCGACTACGAGCTCGTCGTGCGCGTGGCCGAGCGCGGCGAGCGCCGCGCCGCCGTGCAGGTGCGCGCGGGCGAGACGAGCGAGCTCACGCTGCGCTTCTGATCCGCGCAGGCGACGAAGCGGCGGGGCGCGCGGTCCCGCGACCGCGCGCCCCGCCGGCTGCCGTCCCTCGCGGCGCGCGCTACGGGCCGACCAGGAGGTCGACGCCCTGCGTCAGCGTCCAGCGCTGCGACGCGAAGTCGAACAGCACGCCCTGCAGGTGCAGCGTCAGGCCGACGAGCTCGCTCGAGCTCGGGGGGAACGCGAGGTCGAACACCGTCGGCTGGCCGGGGCCCTGCCAGGGGGCCCCGCCGAGCGCGAGCGGCGGCAGCGTGACGAGGTCGACGAGCAGCGCGGCCGGCGCGCCGAGCTCCATGCCGTGGCCGGGGAGCAGCGTCCCGCACGGGCTCGGATCGGGATACGCCGCGACGAGCAGGTAGGGAATCGAGCCCGGGAGCTGCGTGCCGAAGGGGTTGTCGAGCGCGAGCGACACGGTCACGCCGGGCGCGGGCAGGCCCGCGGTCACGACCAGGCTGCCCGCGGCGTTCGTGCCGCAGCCCGCGTCGAGCACCCAGCCCTGCGCCACCTCCGCCGCGCCGATGTCCATCATCGGCGTGCCGCCGAAGCCGGTGTCGGAGACGAGCGGGTGCTCGAAGGCGCGCGGGCGGCCGAGGAGGTCGAGCGCGCTCCACGCGGGGAGCTGCGTGCGGTCGCCCGCGTCGATGCAGGGCGAGCCGGGAAAGAGCGACAGGTCGGCGGCGAGCAGCGGGTCCTGCGCGAGGTTGCCGGGCCCGCTCGCTCCGCCCTGCACGGTGCAGAAGCTCGCCGCGACCTGCACCAGCGCCGGGACGTCGTTCGACCACACGATCGAGCTCGCGAGCGCGGTGTCCGCGCCGCCCGCGTCGTGGATCGCGCCGCCGGTGCCCGTGCCCGCCGCGCTCCCGTTCGCGCCGACGGGGCCGTTCGCGCCGCCGATCCCGCCGGGACCGCCGGAGCCCCCGGCGCCGGGGAAGCCCAGGTGGCCCGCGACGAGCGTGCAGCCGACGACGGTCGGCGTGCAGGTGCTCGTGGCGTAGAGCGCCGCCCCGTCGCCGCCGCGGCCGGCCGCGCCGCCGCGCCCGCCGCGCCCGCCGTCGCCGAGCCAGCCGAAGAGCGCGTCGAGCAGGCCCTGGCCGCCGCGGCCGCCGGTGCCGCCGGCGCCGCCCTGGCCGCTCGCGTTCCCGACGAAGGCCGAGCTCACGATCGCGGGCGCGCTCGTGCCCTCCATGTAGATCGCGCCGCCGAAGCCGCCGTGGCCGCCCGCGCCGCCGGTGCCGCCGGTCTTGCCGTCGGGCGAGAACAGCGTGCCGATCGCGCCCGTGGCGCCGGCGCCGCCCTGCCCGCCGCGGCCGGCGACGTTGGACTCGAAGCGGCAGCGCTCGATGCGCGGGCTCGAGCTCACGAGGTACAGCGCGCCGCCGTGGCCGCCGCGGTGGCCCGCCTGCCCGCCGCCGCCATCGGTGCCCGCGTCCGCGCGGCAGTTGCGGAACACGCAGTTCCGGATCCAGGGCGAGGCGTTCAGCATCAGGATCGCTCCGCCGCCGTCGCCGGCGGTGCCGCCGCCGAACGGCGCCTGGCCGCGCTCGATCGTGAAGCCCTCGAGGCGCGTGCTCGCGTCCTCGCCGCCGTCGAACCAGATCGCGCGGTTCGCGAAGTGCGCGTCGATCGTCGTGACGGCGGGTCCGCCGCTGCTCACGAGCGCGATCTTCTTGCCGGAGAAATGGATCAGCGTCTCGGAGTAGACGCCGGGCGCGACGAGCACGGTGTCGCCGTCCACCGCCGCCTGCACCGCGGCCTGGATCGTGGCGTACTGGGCGGGGACGTGACGCGTGGTCTGGGCGCCGAGCGGCGCGCACAGGAGCGCGCCGGCGAGGAGGAGGGAGGGACGCATGGCCTGGATTCCTTCGTGAGGGTGCGGGAGCGCGGAGCCCGGGGGCTCCGCCCGATGCCAGGCCAAGCGACGGCGCCGCGGGCGGACGCCAAGAAAAACGGGGTGACGGGAGCGGCCTACCAGGGCGCCCGTGGCGGGGATGGCCGGGGTTCCCGCCCCGAGGCGGCTGGCGGGCCGCGCCCGCACCGTTCCGCCCGGCCGAAAGGGCAGCGCTCGGCCAGGGGGCCCGAGCCGCCCCGCCGAGCCCACGCCCCTGACCGCGGCGCTCAGCCCGTGCGGACCTCCGGGAGTCGGAGCGAGAGCCCCTAGCGCTCCCCGAGCACGAGCTCCTTCGACTGGCCGGCGACGAGCGTCGTGCTCGCCACGAGCTTCCCGAGGAGCGTCTCGATCGTGCAGTGGCCCGCGGGGAGCACGAGGTCCACCGGCGTGCTGCCGACGTTGCCGATCCAGGCGGTGCAGTCGTCCACGCGCGCCCGGAGGCTGCCTTCGGGCGCGGTCTTCGCCCGCAGGCGCAGCCGCGCGCCGGGCTGCAGCTCGATGGAGAGCGGCGGCGGGGGTGCACCGGCTTGCACCTCGACTTGGACCGTTCGCCCACAGCGGCCGTCCTCGAGCAGGACGGCGAGGCCGTAGCGCCCCGGCGACGCATGCTCGAAACGGAAGGAGCCGTCGGCCTTGACTCGGACGCAGGAGGTCGAGAATCCCTCGCGCGGGGAGATCCACGCGGTGCCCGCCGCTCCCTCCGCGCCGATGACCGAGCCCTCGATCGCGACGCCGCTCGGCAGCACGATGCGCAGGCCATCGGTCCCGGCGGCCACGTCGGGGAGGCTCGTGGATCCCGAGGGTCCTGTCCCGGACGCCAGGAGCTGGTACCGCCCGGGCAGGAGCGGACCGAGCGCGAACTCGCCCTTGCGGTTCGTGCCGATGTTCGCGTCCATCGGGCCGATGGCGAAGACGACTCCCTGGGCCGCGTTCCCGGCCTCGTCCTCGAGGCGGCCGCGGATCCACAGGCCCGCGCCCGGCGCGCGCAGCACGACGCGCTTCTCCCGCTCGCCGCCGAGGATCTCGACGCGCTCGGGCGGCAGCCCCGCGCTCAGCTCGTTCTGCGGCGCGAGGCCGACGTCCCATGTTCCCGGCCCGATCCCGGGGAGCGCGAAGGCGCCGTCCTTGTCGGACGTCGCGACGGCGACCGGCTGCGTGCCTGCCAACAGGCGACCGACGTCGGGCTCGTCGGGTAACGCGGCGTAGGCCCAGACGACCTGTCCCTCGACCGGCTTGCCGTCCGGATCGAGGACGCGCCCCGCGATCGTGCAGCTCCCGAGCGTCCACACGACCTGGCGCTCCTCGCCGGCCGCCATCGTCAGCGGGGGCGCGAACCCCGTGCGCCGCACGCCCTCGACGAGCACCGCGGGCACGAGCGAGCGGTCCGTCGGGGGCTCGAGCCAGGCCAGGCCGCTCTCGTCCGTGGGAGACCGCGCGGCGACCTGCTCGTCGCCGAGCTCGAAGCCCTGGACCAGGCCGCTCGTGTCGAGCAGGAGCTCGGCCTCGGCGCCCGCGAGCGCGCGACCGTCCGCGCCTCGCACCAGGGCGCGCAGGCGCGCGAGCGGCCGGAGTCGCACGAGCGCCGCCGTGCTCTCCGTCTCGTTCCCCGGACCGACGCGCACGCCCGCGCTCTGGTGGCCGCTCGCGGAGATGCTCGCGTCGAACCGCTGCCCCGCGGGCGCCGATCCCTGGAGGAGGCCGCGCCCGTCGCTCGCGCGCTCGCTCCACTCGCGCCTCAACGACGGCGGAACGACGATCAGGCCCCGGAGCCAGGACTCGTCGGGAAAGGCGAGCGTCGCCCCCGCGATCGGCTCCTCCGTGATCGCGTCGATGACGCGGCAGACGAACGCGACGCGCGCCTCGGTGGAGACGTGGAAGACGAGCTTTCGCTCCTCCCCGGCGGCGAGGTCGAGCACGAGCTGGCCCTCGTCGGCCGCGGGCGGCGCGGAGCCCAGCGGACAGACGACGCGATACGAGCCGGGACGGAACCGCAGGACCGTCCGTCCGTCGGTGCCGGTGTGGAAGGCCGACTCGTGCGTTCCCCAGACGGGATCCATGCCCCACTCGATCGCCTTGCCTCCGGGATGCTCGAACGCGAGGAAGCGCCGGTATGGGACGGGGTGCTCGTCCTCCGCGGAGAGGACGAGGACCTCGATCGTTCCGTCCACGGCCCTGGCCCTGCTGCGCCGATTCGCCTTCTCCGCCTTCGGGTCGCGCGGCGCCGCCGCGGGCTCGTCCGCCGCGGTCTGCGCGACGCGGGCCGGCGCGTCGGCGGTGCCGGCCAGCACGGCGGGAGCCGAGGAGGGCTCGTCCGCGGGCGACGCCGGAGCCGCGGCCTCGTGCGTGCCGGCGCTCCCGCGGAGCAACCACAGCGCGAGTCCCCCTCCTGCGATCGCCACGGCGAGCACGGCGAGCAGCCGCGGGCGCATGGCGATCAGGATAGCCCCGTCCCTCGGCCGGGGCGGAGCGGACCGCCGGAGACGCCCGATCCGCGACGAAGGCGCGCGGAGTCGACGCGGGCCAGCACGCTCAGCGGCCGCTTCCGTCCCCGTCGCGGACGGGCGCGGACGCCGGATGCGCCGGCGGCGGCTCACTCGCCTCCGCACCCGCCGCCGCGAGCGCGTCCTGCCAGCGGGCGCGCTCGCGCGCGTCGAGCGTGCCGGTGGCGGAGCGCAGCAGGCGGGCGTCGGGGTCGAGGAGCAGCGCGAGCGGGACGCGCGCCAGGCGCTCCTCCCAGGCGGGCGTGAGCGCGGCGGCGTGGAGCAGGCGGCCGCCTGCGAGGCCGTGGCGCGCGAGGAAGCCGCGCGCGGGGGCGTCGTCGTCGCGCGTGAGGAGCATGAGCTCGAAGGGCGTGCGCTCGTCGGGCGTGCCGTCCGGGGCGACGAAGGGCTCGAGCAGCGCGCGCCAGCTCTCGGCCGCGTCGTCGCAGCGGCCGCAGGAGGTCGAGAAGGCGAGGAGCAGCGCGGGCCGGCCGGCGGGACGCCAGGCCAGCGGGCGCGCGGCCTCGTAGCAGGCGAGCGTCTCGAGCGGGGCGTCCGTCGAGGCGCCGTGGATGGGCCCGCGCGCGCCGCGCCAGCCGCCGCTCGCGACGAGCGCCAGGCCGAGGCCCAGCGCCAGCGCGAGCAGCAGCACGGGCCGGCGCGCGGGGTGCGCGCGCGCGTCGCGGGCGACCGGGGGGTCGCCCGCGCGCGCGTCGAGGGGCGCGGGCTCGCTCAGAAGCCGATCTTCAGGTCGATGGCGTTCACGAGCTCGGGCCCCGCGCCGCCGCCGATCACGGGCTGCGAGTAGACCTGCAGCCCGGCCAGCGCGGCGACGAACGGGATCGCGAGCGAGTGCGTCGCGACGCCGCCGACGGGCACCTGCACGTCGACGAACTGCGTGGCGCTCCCGAGGTCGACCAGCACCTCGCCCAGGGGCGGCAGCAGGAACTGCGCGGGCTGGTCCACGCCGAGCAGCGCGCTGATCGTCGCGCCCGGGTGGCCGCCGACGTCCACCGTGCCGACCCACGTGCGCCCCAGGCGCGGGTCGTCGTCGGTCGCGTAGGCGAGCGCGTTCGCGCCGCTGCCGTTGCGCACGCTCGCCGACGCCTGCTCGTCGCCGAAGAGGCGCAGGACCCAGATCGCGCCCGCGTCGGCGCCCGCGACGTCGTCGCCCGCCGCGCCCACGACCAGGTCGCCGAGGCAGTCGGCATCGAGGTCGCGCACGTAGGCCGGCGCGTCGAAGGTGTCGCCGGGGAGCAGCAGGAACTGCAGCATGCCGGCGTTGAAGCCGCCCTGCTTGTCGGTGACCAGGCGCTCCTTCACGACCGTGCCGTCGCCGGCGAGGAAGAGCTCGTAGAAGCCGCCGACCGCGCCGATCGAGCTGTTGCGGTTGGGCATGCCGGCGGCGAGGTCGCGCACGCCGTTGCCGTCGAGGTCGCCGAGCGCGGTCAGCTCGGTGCCGAGCCGGTGGTTCACGAAGGGCATGCCGCCGAAGCCGGCCAGGCCCTGGCCGATCTCGACCTTCGACTTGGCCATCCCGCTCGCGTCGAGGAAGACGAGGAACAGCACGCCCTCGTCGGGCGCGGCCACCTGCGTCGGCGGCGAGCCGGGCGCGGGCACGACGAAGTCGATGCCGTTCGTCAGCGGCGCGCCGATCGCGAGCTCGCCCACGCCGTCGCCGTCCATGTCCTCGAGGCCCTCGACCGCGGTGCCGAGCGCGTCGCCGTTCGAGAGCCCGGCGCCGAAGTTGCCTTCGGTCCCGCTGAGCTTCTGCTCGCCCGTGACCGAGCCGCTCGCGTCGAGGAAGAGCACCCAGGCCGCGCCGCGGTTCGAGCCGCCGTCGTCGTCTCCCGGCGCGCCGACCGCCAGGTCGGGGATCCCGTCGCCGTCCACGTCGCCCAGGCCGCCGACCGAGCTCCCGAAGCGGTCGCCCGCGTCGAGCGCTCCGGCGAAGCCGCCGACGCCCGCCGCGATCTCCTGCGCGGCCGTCACGGTGCCGCCCGCGCTCAGGAAGAGCACGAAGAGCTTCTCGCCCTCCGTCCCCACCGCGAGCTCGTCGCGCCCGTCGCCGTCGAGGTCGCCGATCGCGTCCACCGCCGTGCCGAGCTGGTCGCCGTCGGCGAGCGTGCCCGCGAAGCCGCCCGCGGTCGCGCTGATCTTCTGCTGCCCGATCACCGTCCCGTTCGCGCCGAGGAACAGGATCCACACCGCGCCGCGGCTCGCTCCGCCGTCGTCGGTGCCGGGCGCGCCGACGGCCACGTCCTGGATGCCGTTGCCGTCGAGGTCGCCGACCGCGGCCGTCGCGTCGCCGAAGCGATCGCCCGGCGCGAGCGGGCCGGCGAAGCCGCCGAGCCCGGCGGTCACGCGCGCAAAGGCCTTGACCTTGCCGTCCTGGTCGGGGCCCTGGGCCAGCGCCGCGCCGGCGAGGAGGGAGAGCGCCGCGAGGCGCACGGGGAGTCGGGGAACACGCCGAGAAAGGTCCATGGAGAAGCTCCTGGGAAGCGGGATGCGAGCCGCCGGGGGGGCGCTCGGAGGGGTCGGGAACCTCGCACGACGGCGCTCCGCGGCGCCGGGGCGAGCCGAGAGGATATAGGCCGCGTCGGGCGCCCCGGTGCTCCCGAGACCGGCAAGACCTGCGTTTCCCGGCGCGCTCGGCGGCGCTCCCTCCGCGCGGACCGGCGTCCCGCTCGCGGCGGAGCCGACTATCATCGAGCGGTGTCCGTGCTGCGCGTACCCCCGCCAGGCGGGAGCCACGTCCCGACCACGGCCGGCGGACGCGTGCCCGCGCCGGGACCGGCGGCGCACGATCCGGTCGAGGGAGGCGCGCCGGCGCACGACGCCGACCGGCTGCTCGTCGAGCGCGCGCGCGCGGGCGAGGCCGCGGCGGTGGACGCGCTCGTCGAGCGGCTGGGCTGCGCGCGGCGCTTCGTGCTGCTCCACAACCAGCGCTCGGGCGGCGCGCTCGGCGCCGACGAGGTCGAGGACACGGTCCAGGAGACCCTGTTCGCGGTCTGGCGCAAGCTCGACCGCTACGCGGGCCACGGCTCGCTCGAGGCCTGGGTCTGGCGCTTCGCGCAGCTCGAGTTCCTGACGCGCCTGCGCACCCGGCGGCGGCTGCAGCGGCTCGACGACCAGCAGCTGCCCGATCGCGAGGCGCCCGAGCTCGTCCCGCACGAGCGGCTGTACCGCTCGCTGGAGCGCATCCCCGAGGCGTACGCGAGCGTGATCCGCCTGAAGCACCTCGAGCCCGCGACCTTCGAGGAGGTCGCCGCGCGCCTCGCGATCCCGGTCAACACCGCGAAGACGCGCTACTACCGCGGCCTGCGCCTCCTGCGCCAGATCCTGCAAGGCGCGCAGCCCGAGCTGGAGGGCGGGCCGTGAGCGAGCACGACGCGGAAGCCCACGACGAGGCGCTGGAGCGCGTGCTCGAGGCGACGGAGCCGCGGCGCGCGTTCGAGGGCTCCCCGCTCGCGGGCTGCGCGGCGTGCCGCGAGGAGCTCGAGGACCTGCTCGGGCTGACGGGCGAGCTCGACGGCCTCGGCCGGAGCGAGCGCGACGGCCTGCGCGAGGGGCTGGCGCTCCCCGGCGTCCTGCCGGGACGGGCCGAGGCCGCGCTGCGCGCGCACGCGGCGCGCGGCGCTGGCGAGCGCCGGCGCACGATGCGGCGCGTGATCGGCCTGGCCGCCGCGCTCGTCGCGGCGAGCGCGCTCGTGCTCGTGCTGCGCGCGCGCGAGGGTCCGCTTCCCGATGGCGGCTTCCTCGGCGACGATGCCGAGACAGCGCAGCCCGAGGGTGCGGTCGAGGACTTCTCCTCCTTTTCCTGGACCGACGCGCTGCCGGCCGAGGGCTGGTTCCGCGTCGTCGTCTACCGCGAGGATGCCGCAGAGCTCGCGTCGATCGCCGAGAGCCCGCGCCTCGCGGAGCCCCGCTGGAGCCCGCCTCCCTCCCTGCACGCCTCATGGCCCGACTCGATCGTCTGGAAGCTCGAGATCCATCGCGGCTCCGGCCCCGGCGACCTCGCCGGCAGCTCGCTGCACCGGGCCTGGCGCTCCTCGCGCTGAGCGCCGCGGCGCGCGCGCTGCCCCAGGAGGAAGACCTCGCCGCGCGCTGGGCGCGCGAGTGGACCGTGCTGCGCGAGGAGGTCGCGGCGCACCCCGCCGAGGAGCAAGCGGCGGAGGCGGAGCGGCTGCACGCCTGGTACGGCGCGCGCGCGCAGGAGCTCGTGCGCGCGCACGAGCTGCTCGTGAACCGCGCGCGCGAGCTCGCGTCCACGCCTGCGTGGACGCCCGAGCTCGAGCGGCAGCTCGCGTCTTGGCGGGCGGCGGGCGACCAGCTCGCCGCGCTCGGGCGCGCGAACGGCGTGGTGCAGATGGCGATCGCCGAGGGCGAGCTCTTGCGCCGCGCGGGACGGCTCGACGAGGCCTGCGCGCGGCTCGAGGACGTCCTGGAGAGCCAGCCGCGCGCGACGCTCGCGCTCCCCTACCTGCTCTTGCGCCTGGCCGAGTGGGAGCGCGAGCGCGGCGCGCCCTCGCGCGCGCTCGCCTGGCTCGAGCGCTTCGAGGGCCTGGAGCTCTCCGAGCGCGCGCGCGCCGACCTGGAGAGCCACGCGCTGCTCGTGCGCGCGCAGACGTGCCTCGACCTCGGCCTGCCCGACCGCGCCGGGCCGGACGCGCGCGAGGCGCTGCGCCGCGCCGAGGAGCGCCCGCGCGCCAGCGCGGCGGACGCGCTCTTCCTGCTCCAGGCGCGCAACGTCGCCGTCGCGCTGACGAAGGCCTCGGGCGACCACCCCGGCGCGATCGAGGCGAGCGAGGGCTGGCTCGCGCAGGACGAGCTGTACGCGACCCATCCGGCCGAGCGCGCGATCCTCACGGGCATGCTCGGCACGTCGCTCGTCGCCACCGGGCGCGCGGAGGCCCAGGAGCGCGGCGCGGCGCTCCTGCGCGAGGCGCTGCTCGCGCCGCTGCCCGCCGCCGTCGCCGCGCACGCCCGCTGCGCGCTGGCGCGGCTCGCGCTCGCGGCGGAAGCATGGGACGAGGCGCGCGCCGAGCTCGCCGCCGCGCGCGCGGCGCTCGGCACGGGGACGCCCGAGCGCGAGGGCGCCGCGCCCGAGGCGGAGGCGAGCGTCGTCGCCTTCGAGGCGCGCCTGGCGCGCCTGGAGGGTGCCGCGCCCGACGTGCTGCGCGCGCGGCGCGCGGACCTCGAGCGCGCGCTCGACGCGCGCCTCGCGGCCTGGTCGCGCGTGCCCGCGCGCGCGGGCGGCACCGCCTTTCTGCTCTACGGACAGCGCCGGCAGCTCGCGGGCGAGCTGGTCGAGCTCGACCTGGCGCTCGATGGCGCGGAGGCGGCGCTCGCGCGCGTCGAGCGCTTCCGCGCGCGGCTCGCGCCCGAGCGCGTGCGCGCGCACGCGGAGGGGACGCCGCTCCCGCCGCGCGGGCGCGGGGTGCTCGTGTTCTTCCCCGCCGCGGACGGCTCGCACGCGTTCGCGGTCGATGCGGACGGCGTGCGGCACGTCGCGCTCGCCGGCGAGGTGACGCTCGAGGAGGCGCGCCGCGCGTACGAGTCGCTCTTGCTCGGCGGGCTGCCCGAGGACGAGGGGCTCGCGGCGCTGGCCGTGCGCGAGGAGCGCCGGCTCGCCGCGCGCCTCGCGGAGGTGCTCCTGCCGGGCACGCTGGGCGCGCGCGTCGCGTCGTGGAAGGAGCTCGTCGTCGTCGGCGCCGACCTGCTGGGGCCCGTGCCGTTCGCGTGGCTCCCCGCGGGCGAGCACGCCTACCTCGGCGCGCACGTCGCGCTGTGCGAGGCCGCCTCGCTCGCCGACGCGGTCGCGCCCGCGCGCGAGGACGCGGCGCGCTACGCGAACGACGCCGTGCTCGTCGCCGGCGTGACGCCGGCCGAGAGCGTGTGCGCGGCGTGGCCGAGCGTGGGGCCGCTGCCGCGTCCCGACGCGCTCGTGCGCGCGCTCGGCGGGCTGTGGACGCCGGAGCGCACGCGCGTCCTGTGCGGGCCCGACGCGACGCTCGACGCGCTCGCCGCGGCGGGCTCCGCGCGCGTGCTGCAGCTCCTCGTGCACGCCGTGCAGGAGCCCGAGCGCGAGCGTCCGGCCGCGCTCGTGCTGGGTCCCGCGCCCGGCACCGACGGCCTCGTGCGCTACGAGACCGTGCAGGAGTCGCTGCCGGCGGCGGGCCTCGTGATCCTGACCGCCTGCCGCTCCGGCCAGGGGACGCTGCGCAAGGGCGATCCCGGCGCGACCGACCTCGGCGGGGCCTGGCTCGCGCACGGCGCGCACGCCGTCCTGCAGACCCGCGCCGACCTCCGCGTGCAGCGCGCCGAGGAGCTCTCGCGCACGCTGCACGAGGACCTCGCGCGCGGCCGCTCGCCCGCCGAGGCGCTGCGCCGTGCGCGCGCAGAGCTGGCCCGGCACGCGGGCGACCGCGCGCCCTTCGAGGACGGCCTGCTCGAGCTCGTCGGCCGCGGCCACGACCCCGTGCTGCAAGGAAGAGGGGCGCGAGCGATCGGACCGCTCGCGCCCCTGTGCGGCGCGTTCGTGCTCGGCGCGCTGGTCGCGCTCGCGGCGACGCGCCGGCGCGCCGGCTAGTTGCCGCCGCCCGGCGGCGGGACGGGGTCGGGCGGGATGCAGAAGTCGGGGACGTCGGGGATGCAGATCACGACCGGCGTGATCTCGCGCCCCTGGGACATCGGCGGCGAGGGCGTGCCGCTGGCGATGGGGACGGCCATCGCCTCGAGCTCCATCGGCGGCATCGGCGGGTCCGGGTAGGCGAGCAGCAGCGCCTCGTCGACCTCCTGCACGAGGCCGAGCGCGAAGAGGGCCGAGGGGCCGGCGGCGACGACGCTCCCGCCGGACTCGAGCGCGGCTCGCACGACGAGGTTGTAGACCAGGTCGAGCCCCGTCTCGGCCGGCCCGAGCTCCGCCACGAGCAGCGCCTTGCGCTGCTCGTCCACCTCGAAGGTCGCGTGCACGAGCGCCTGCGGGTCGGACTCGGTCTCGAGATCGGGCTG